>USBS01000097.1 GCA_900552915.1 uncultured Sutterella sp.
CCTATAGTAATAATGAAATCTATTATTGTCGCTAATTGAGAGGACAATTGTGCTCTCAAAAACATAAAGAAACCGTCTCTTTCCGAAACTATTTTTGCATATTTTTTTATCCGATCAACCATCTTACTCCCATCAGCAAAAGAAAACTGTATATTCCGGCTAAAATATCATCTGCCGTCATTGTCTGCTTAAACTTCTTAAAGCCTTCAATTTCTTTTGGCTTTGCACCGATTGAACAGACAACCTCATAATCCTTGAATTCGGTTTCAAGCATCTGAGCCAGACGCGTAAGCATCACGGCTTCGAGTTCCGGATCGCTCGGACCCGGCTGCCAAATCGTGCTCTCTTCCTGACGGCCCTTCAGGACTTCCACCATCTGACGGTGCGTAATGAAGATGTTGGTGTTGCCGTCGTCGGCGCGTTCCATGCGGGCGCGGTACTGATCGCGCGTACCCGTATCGTAGACAACGTCAAGCGCCTTGCCGATCGTGGCGCGGATGATGTCCTTGGGCAGATTGGCCTTGTTTTCGGCCCATTCCGTCTGAATGATGCCGGTCTTGGCATCCTGATACTTCACCGCCAGACCGACGCTTGCCCAGAAGTCCTGAAGCAGCGGCCAGACTTTGTCGGGCGAAACCGACACATGAACGTAGCGGAACTGGCCGTCGCGCACCACCTTGGCGTAGTCGGTCTCGGGCAGAACCTGCGAGGGCTGATCGCCGCGGGCTTCGGCATCCATGCGGGCCTTGGCGGCTTCGGCATTGGCGCTCACGATCTGCGGACGGGTGGGAACCGCGAAGCGGTCGTTGTTCGTTACGGTGTTGAGATCCGGAGGCACTTCGAGCGGGGCTCGCGAAGTCGACGTTTCATACTGCACCTTGTCGTCGCCGAAGTTGACGCCGAGCGCATTGCATCCGGTCAGAGCCGCAATCGCGGAAGCGACGGCCGCAGCTCTCAAAGCACGATTCACCATAAAAACGTTCTTTCCTTGAATAACGCCCGCCAAACGAGAAGCCGATTTGCGGGCGAAGAAACTGAATTTTGAGGAGTTTAGCAAACGAAACCGAAGACCATCGGGCGCAACAACAACTTGAAACGTGTTTTTTGTGCGCAAAAACCCGCAAACAAGCTTCGCTCGCGGGCTTTGCTGCGTCCGACAAAACCGTCGATCAGAACTCGACGCCGGCCTCGCGCATCGCCTTTTCGACGACGGGGCGATTGGCTTCGGAGAGCATCGTAAGCGGCAGACGAATACCCGAACCGATGCGCCCCATGCGGTAAAGCGCCCATTTCGGCGCCACCGGATTGGGCTCACAGAAAAGCTTCTGATGCAGCGGCATTAGGCGGTCGTTGATCGCACGCGCCACGGCGACGTTTCCGGCCACAGCCGCGCAAGCCATTTCGTGCATTTCGCGCGGCAGCAGATTGGCCGTAACGGAAATCACGCCCGTGCCGCCCACGAGCATCAGCGCCAGAGCCGAATCGTCGTTGCCGGAATAAACGGCAAATTGCTTATCGCCCACAACGGAGGGCAACCGACGCAGAAGGTCGATTGCGCGCGCGATATCGCCCGTGGCGTCCTTCAACCCCACGATGTTGGGAATCTGCGCCAAACGCAGCACGGTGTCGTTTTTGAGATCGGCCACCGTACGACCGGGCACGTTGTAGAGCCACATCGGCATATCGACAGCTTCGGCAATCGTCTTGAAATGCTGATAAAGCCCTTCCTGCGTGGGTTTGTTGTAATACGGAACCACCTGCAGCGAGACATCGGCACCCGCATTTTTGGCGTGGCGCGTAAGCTCGATGGCTTCGGCCGTGGAGTTTCCGCCGGTGCCGGCGATCACAGGAACGCGGCCGGCCACGGTCTTGACCGTAAAGGAGACGACTTCGTTGTGCTCGTCAATATCGAGCGTGGGCGACTCTCCGGTCGTCCCCATCGTCACGATGCC
Organism: uncultured Sutterella sp.; assembly: GCA_900552915.1. Lineage (GTDB taxonomy): Bacteria > Pseudomonadota > Gammaproteobacteria > Burkholderiales > Burkholderiaceae_F > Duodenibacillus. The sequence continues at coordinate 1,953 of USBS01000097.1, forward strand.
GTCCGTGCCGCTCGCAATATGCCACTCCAAAAGACGCGCATAAGCCTCCCAGTCCACCGCGCCTTCAGGAGTCATCGGGGTGACCAGAGCCACCATAGAGCCTTGAATCAACATCAAATTTCTCCCTGTGCTTTTATCGCTAAAAAGTTTTCTCCTGCCGCAAGCCTTAAACCGAGGGGGTGGGCTTATTGGACAAGAGCGCAATCAATTCGGACACCACCTGACGCATGTCGCGGCGATCGACGATCATGTCGATGGCACCCTTTTCGAGCAGCATCTGCGAGCGCTGAAAGCCCGCCGGAAGTTTTTCACGCACCGTCTGTTCGATCACACGGGGACCGGCAAAGCCGATCAGAGCCTGCGGTTCGGCAATCACCACGTCGCCCATGAAGGCAAAGGAAGCCGAAACACCGCCCATCGTGGGGTCGGTGAGAACCGACACGTACGGAATGCGGGCCTTTTCAAGAAGCGTCACGGCGGCGTTGGTCTTAGCCATCTGCATGAGCGAAAGCAGTCCTTCCTGCATGCGGGCGCCGCCCGTGCTCGTAAAGGTCACGAACGGAATGTTTTCGCGAAGCGCACGCTCTACACCCAAAGCAAAGCGCTCGCCCACAACGCTGCCCATCGAACCGCCCATGAAGCCGAAGTCAAAGGCGGCGGCCACCACCGGACGGCGGCGCAGCTCGCCGCGCATCACCACCAGAGCATCGGTTTCCTGCGTGGAGGTCTGACTTGCCTCAAGACGCGTCGGGTAGCTCTTGGAGTCCACAAAACCCAGAGTGTCGACCGGGCGCACATCCGCGCCGATTTCCTCGTGCACGCCCTTCCAGTCCAAAAAGGCGTTGAGGCGCTTGCGGCCGCTCAGGCGCAGGTGATGGCCGCACTTCGGGCACACCTGCAGGGAATCGTCGAGCTCTTCCTTATAGAGAACCTGATCGCACTTGGGGCACTTCGTCCAAAGGCCGGCCGGAATCGGGCTTTTCTTTTTTGTTTCGGCATCGGCGGGTTTCGTGGCGATTTTGGGAAGAATGCGTGTGAGCCAGCTCATCTTGAATCTATTTTTGTATTGCTGCATGCACGCGTCCGCGTAGGGACGCGCAAAAACCATGGTGCGGGAAACACCTCCCGCTCCATAACCGAGTTCGTCCGATTATACGGCACGGATTTTGCGCACCGACTCATGCGTTCGGATTGGTTTAGGTCCTGCACGCGACAAATTCACGCAGGCTAGCGGCTATGATTGGATTCTTCCGACTCCTTTCGGCTACGCAATGCTTGACTCTTCCTTTGTTAGCGGCATCATCGCCAATGGCCCGCTCGCGGCAGTACTACTCGGCACAGGCGTCTCGTTTGCCGCCACCGCCTTGGGCGCCGCCGTCGTCTTTTTCCCGATGGAACAAAAGCGCGCGCAAAAGTTTCAGCCGCTGGCCATGGGTTTTGCGGCAGGCATCATGATTGCCGCAAGCGTTTGGTCGCTTCTAATTCCCGCAATGGAACAGGCCGAAGAAATGGGCTCGGCCGGGTGGCTGCCGACCACCGGAGGCTTCATTTTGGGTGTAGCGTTCGTAGCATTGTTGGACAAAATCACGCCGCACCAGCATCCGGACTCCGATACACCCGAAGGTCCGCCCGCAAAACTCAATCGCGCAACGCTTCTCGTAGGTGCCGTGACGCTGCACAACATCCCGGAAGGCATGAGTTTGGGACTTACGTTTGCGTTGGCTGCCGTTTCGCAGGAACCGGCAGCGCTTTCAGCTGCCTTAGCGCTCATGGTCGGCATGAGCATCCAGAATATTCCGGAAGGAGCTGCGGTCTCGATGCCGCTCGCATGCGGCAATATGAGTCGCATGAAGGCATTCCTCACGGGTGTTTTCAGCGGCGCGATGGAGCCGCTTTTCGGCGTCGTCACCGTTTTGCTATTGGGCGTCATCGCTCCTTATCTGCCTTGGCTTCTAGCCTTTGCCGCAGGCGCGATGATGTATGTGGTGGTCGAGGAACTGATTCCGGCCGCCCACTTGAGCCAACACTCCGACGCGGGCACGCTCTCGGTGATGGCGGGTTTTGTTGTGATGATGCTGCTCGACACTGCGCTCTGCTGATTCCGCCTCTGCACCAATGCGAAAAAGGCACCGAAGGAATTTTTCCGACAGTGCCTTTTTTTGTTTCGGCGCCGCAGACGCCTTTCAAAGGAATTTCTTGTGTGTGAAGCAGCTTACTTCTTGTCGCCGCCGCAACAGCATGCATCCTTTTGCATGGCCTTGAGGAACCACACGCGCTTGGCGTAGCCCTCGAGGTAGCTGTCAAACTGAGCAACCAACAGGTCGTCGCCCATTTCATCGGCTCCCTTGCGAATCTGCTTGGCAAGCGCCTGCATCTTGAGAACGTCTTCGGTGACGATCTGCAGCACTTCGGCAACGGAGTAGTCGCGGGAATCGAGCTCCTCGATCGTGGCGATCTTCAGGTACTCGGACAAGCGGACCGGCGGGAAGCCGTCGCGCATCTTGATAGCCTCGGCCACGGCATCGTACTGCTCGAACACTTCGTCGTAGAGGCCTTCCGTGTATTCGTGCACCTGCACGAAGGCGCGACCGACGACGTTCCAGTGAAGGTTATGCAGCTTGGCGTTCCAGACGGCCAGGTTGGCAAGGTAAACCTTGACGGGGCAAACGGCGTTGACGTCGCAGGCCTGGTTGTGAGCGTGAGGACAAGTCATTTTCTTTTCTCCTATCAAATCTGTCGGGCGATTTGTTCGCCTTGTTGAGAGCATTATCTCAGCCAATTTGTGCCGCGTCCAATACTATTTGGCGCACTTCTTGATAGAAAAAATCTATATCTCACGTAAAGCCCTGTTCGGCGTGGAAATTTCATGAAAAACGGCGGCCGAAATTGACTTCCGCACCGCCGTTGGTATTTGTAACCAATTGATTATTGGACGATTTCTTCGTCCTTGACGCGAGGCCAGCAGTGCACGCCTCGCACGTCGCCCAAGCACTTCGGATCGAATTCCGGCTCAAGAACACCCGACTTTCTCTGTTTGACATAGTCCTCCAGAGCCCTATAGGCATAGCGTCCGATTATCGCAATGGCAACCAAGTTCACCAAAGCCATCAGCGCCATGAAGAGGTCGGCAAGGTTCCACACAAGACCGAGTTCGGTCACGCTGCCCACAAAGGCCATCAACACCACCAGGAAACGGAAGATCCACAGCGCCGCCGGACTCTTGCTGATGAAGCCCATGTTCATTTCGCCATAGAAGTAGTTGCCGATGATGGAGCTGAAGGCAAAGAAAAGCACCACGACCGTGATGAAGTGATTCATCCAGGATCCGATTTCGCTCGACAAATTGTGCTGGATCAGCTCGATGCCGGTCAAACCCGAAGCCTGCCAGCCGGGCATGATGAGCACAATCATGGCCGAAGCCGTGCACACGACCATCGTATCGAAGTAAACGCCCAGAGCCTGCACCAGGCCCTGCTTCACAGGATGCGTGGCATCGGCTGCGGCCGCAGCGTTCGGAACCGCACCCATGCCGGCTTCGTTCGAAAAGAGGCCGCGCTTGATGCCGGTCATCACGATCATGCCGAAGGTCGCACCATAAGCCGCGCTGAAATCAAAGGCGTTCACGACGATTTCGTAGAGCACGCGCGGCAGCTGATCGATGTGCATGAAGGTAAAGAAAATCGCAACGAGCAGGTAGGCGCCCGCCATGAAGGGAACCATGACGCCCACAACCTTGGCGATTCGCGTAAGGCCGCCGAAAATGATGAGCGCAGTAAGCGCTGCAACCGTAAGACCGGTCGAGACGGTCGACACGCCCCAGCTCGTCTGCACGGAAATCGCCATCGTATTGGCCTGCACCGAATTAAAGATGAGACCGTACGTTACGGAAATCAAGACGGCAAAAAGACCGGCGAAGAAAGGCGAACCGATCACGTTGCGGATGTAATAGGCCGGGCCGCCTGCAAAACCACCGCCGGGACGGCGCACCTTAAAGACCTGCGCCAGCGTCGACTCCACAAAACCTGAAGCTGCGCCGATCGTGGCAATCACCCACATCCAGAAAACAGCGCCGGGGCCGCCGAGCACGACGGCAATCGCAATGCCCGCGATGTTGCCGACGCCCACGCGCGAGGCGGTGGAAACACAGAACGCCTGGAAGGTGGAAATGTGGCCTTCGCGCGGAAGGCTGCCGACGCCTTCGCCGATCAGACGAAACATTTCGGGCAGACAGCGGATCTGCACGAAGCGTGTTCTGTAGGTAAACCAGAGGCCGAGGAGAATGAGCGCGGCAATAAGAATGTAGGTCCAGAGGAAGTTGTTGAGCGTGCCGACAATGTCGCTCAACATGTGGGAAAACTGTGCCAATCCGTCAGTCAAGGGGGGAGTCT
>USBS01000098.1 GCA_900552915.1 uncultured Sutterella sp.
GATGTTCGAGCTCTTCGGTGATCAGTTCGCGAGCGGGTGCTTCGAGATAGGGGAGCACTTTCGGAGTCGTTTCACACCACCACTGCGGCCCGCGCAGATTTTCCTGAAAAAGAGGAAAACGCTCGGCCGCCAGATGCATGCCCGCAAGCACTTCGCCCATGCTTGCGCATTCTTTGGGCGTTACTTCGACAATGCTTTCGCCTTCAAGACGGTTGGCAATGGAAAAAGGCTTGCCTTTGATGTGTGAAAAGAGTTTGCCCGAAGCGGTTCGCACCGGGGTGGCGACGGGGCAGCCCGCAGCGCCCAGATGGGCAGAAAGCTCCAAATAAAAGGGCAGCTGATCTTCGGTCAGACGCTCAAACACGGTGAGCACCCAACGGCCCGCCGTCGTGTCGAGAAAGTAGTTGGTGTTTTCGATGCCGCTTGCGATCGATGTCGAAGTCGGGCAGCGCGGAACTGACGTCCTCGGGCGTCAAAGTTGTAAAAACCGCCATCGCCTCGATTACCAGCTGAATTCGATGAACTTGGGCGTATCCAAAGTCGAGCGCGGGTCGGCGCCCGGACGGTTGTCGACCGGCCGTTCACTGCGGTTTTTCATCGTGTACGGAATTTCGGTCGTGCCCGGCGTCACGCGCACTTCGGTGATGCGGTTGTTTTGATCGTGCACTTCTTCGATCACCGTGCCGTATTCCGAGCGGTACTTCGAGATCTTGCCGGAATCCTGTTTGTTGGCGCGAGCTTCTCGGGCGCGCTGCATATCCTGCGCCGAAGGTTCGAGGCGAGAAGCTTCGTACGTTTCGCGTGCGTCTCGGTTGGGCTTTTTCACGTTGGCGTTGAGGTCCGGTGCGGGCGGCGCGTTGCGCTGCACTTCTTCCGTCGGGGGAATATACGCCGGAGGCGCAGAGGAAACCTGCGCCCAGAGGCACGTCGTCATGCCTGCCAAAACAAGCGCTGTGAAAACTTTACGCATGGACAAATCCTTTCTTTCGCATTCGTTGGACCGGGTAAAACACTCACCGGCCTTTGTTTCAATCTTATACGGGTTTGGGGTTTCCAACGCGTGTCGCGGGCTTGAAAATTCACAGTCTGGATCGTTTGCGCGACAGTCCTTTCGCAAGGATTCTTTAGAATCGGGGAACCGAAAATTTTCTTTGCTACAGCAATGCCCAAACTTCTTCTTGTCGACGGTTCCAACTACCTTTTCCGCGCTTTTCATGCACTGCCTCCTTTGACGACGAGCAAAGGAGAACCCACGGGTGCCATCAAGGGCTTCAACGGCATGCTCAAGACCGTGCACGACGCGGTCGAGCCCGATTGCGAAGTCTGCGTTTTCGATGCCAAGGGCAAGAATTTCCGACATGAAATGTTTGCCGAGTACAAGGCCAATCGTCCGCCGATGCCCGAGGAACTGAGAAGCCAGATTGAGCCGATTTTCGAGCTCGTCCGGCTGCAGGGTTGGCCATTACTGCAAATCGATGGGGTGGAAGCCGACGATGTGCTGGGCACCCTTGCCGTGCAGGCCGTCAAAGCCGGTTGGGACGTGGTGATTGCCACCGGCGACAAGGACTTGGCGCAGCTTGTGGGCGAACACATCCGGCTCATCAATACGATGACCAAAACCGTGCTCGATCGCGAGGGCGTTTTTGAAAAGTACGGCGTGTATCCGGGGCGCATCATCGACTATCTGGCGCTCATGGGCGACAAGGTCGACAACGTGCCGGGCATCAACAAGTGCGGCCCCAAGACGGCCGCCAAGTGGATTGCCGAGTACGGAAGCCTTGAGGGTGTTGTGGAAAACGCCGCGAAGGTTTCGGGCAAGATCGGCGAATACCTTCGCGAAGGACTTCCGTTTTTGGATCTCGCGCGACGCCTTGTAACCATTAGTACCGAAGCGCCCATTGCATTTGATCCGGCGGCCTTGGCCAAGAAGGAACCCGACCAAGCGGGGCTTGCGCAGTTCTACGCCCGTTGGGAAATGAGTGCGGGCGGCCGCAGAAGTGCGCGCCCCAAGAAGGTGGCAGTACCGACGGCGGCAATAGGCGATCTTTTTGCCGCTCCTGAAATTCCGGCCGATGCGGCGGCAGCGGCTGTACCGAGTCCGACGCCGATCGCCAGTTCGGGCAACGTGCGTCTGGTGCGCACTCGCGAAGAAATCGATGCGCTTGTCGGGGAATTGAACGAAGCGGCGACAAACCGTTTCCCTGTTGCCTTGTGGGTGGCTGCCGACAGCGTCAACGCCATGCACGACGCAGCCGTGGGCATCGCTTTTGCCTTGACGCCGCTTCAGACTGCGTATGTGCCGTTGGCGCATGCCGATGGTGCAAACGCGGATTCCGAGGCTGTCCGCGAAAAACTTGCGCCTTGGTTTGCCTCTGACTCGTCCAAGCTCTTTTTTGATGCCAAGCGCTGCCAGCATGTGTTGGCCAATTCGGGACTGGCAGTGGGCGGAGACGTGCACGACGCTATGCTCATGAGCTACGTGCTCGAGGCGCACCTCAAGCACAACTTCTCGAAGATTGCGGCTCGCACGGCGGGTGTTTCCGCCGAAGACGACGAGGGTCTCTACGGCAAAGGGGCTTCACGCAAGGCGGCTGCGACAATCGGTGTTGCCGAGGCGGCCGATTTCGGAACCCGCACGGCGGCCGTGCTGCGTACGGCAGCCTCCGTGATGTGGGTGAAGCTTTCCGAAGACGACGCTTTGATGCGCATTTATCGCGAATTGGAATTGCCGGTGATGCAGGTGCTTGCACAAATGGAGCGCACGGGCGTTTTGATTGACGTTGAAAAGCTTGCGCAGCAAAGCCGAGAACTATCCGAGCGCATCGATGCGGTCAAGGCGAAAATCGAAGAGATTGCTGGAGGAGCCTTTAATCCCGCCAGCCCCAAGCAGCTTGCTCAGGTTCTATTTGAAAAGCTTCAGCTGCCGGTGAAGAAAAAGACCGCGTCCGGAGCACCCTCAACCGACGAAGAGGTGCTCACCGAACTCGCGCTCGACTATCCGCTGCCCAAGTTCATCCTGCAGTTTAGGGCACTTACGAAACTCAAGAATACCTATACCGACAAACTGCCGCAGATGGCCGATCCAGCGGATCATCGCGTGCACACAACCTTCGGCCAGGCGACGGCCGTCACGGGACGCCTTGCGAGTTCCGAGCCCAATCTGCAGAACATTCCGGTGCGCACCGCCGAGGGGCGGCGCGTGCGTGAGGCTTTCATTGCCAAGCCCGGCTGCCGCATCATTTCGGCCGACTACTCGCAGATCGAACTGCGCATCATGGCGCATATTTCGCAGGATTCGGGGCTGCTGCAGGCTTTCCGCGACGGCAAGGACATTCACCGCGCAACTGCAGCCGAAGTCTTCGGCGTTGAGCCCGATTCGGTGACGCCCGAGCAGCGCCGCATGGCCAAGGTGATCAATTTCGGCCTCATCTACGGCATGAGTGCTTTCGGGCTGGCGCAAAACCTCGGCATCGAACGCCGCACGGCTTCGCACTACATCGAAGAGTACTTTGCCCGCTACCCGGGTGTGGCTCGCTACATGCAGGAAACCCGCACTAAGGCGCACGCGCAAGGGTATGTGGAAACAGCCTTCGGTCGACGTCTGTGGCTGCCCGACATCCTGAGTTCTCGGCCGGCGGTCCGGGCCGGGGCTGAGCGCGCCGCCATCAATGCGCCGATGCAGGGGACCGCGGCCGACTTAATCAAAAAGGCGATGGTGTCGCTCGATCGCTGGCTCAAGGAAAAGAAGCTTGAGAGCCGGTTGATTCTTCAGGTGCACGACGAATTGATCCTCGAAGTGCCCGAAGACGAGGTCGAACTCGTGAAGAAGGAGTTGCCAGTGATCATGCAGTCGGCGGCCGAGCTTTCCGTGCCGCTTTTGGCCGAAGTGGGTGTTGCCGACAACTGGGAAGAGGCGCACTGAACGCCGCAGAAACTACTCCGTCGGCGTGCGGCGGCGGATGGCTTCGAGGACGGCAAAGACGACGATTGTGAAGACTGACAGGACGAGGCACAGGGCGGCTGCCGCATCAAAGTCTGCACGCGAAACGGCGTTGAAAATTTCCAGCGAAAGCGTATTGGTTTTGCCCGAGAGATTGCCGCCCACCATCATGGTGATGCCGACTTCGCCGCTTGCACGCGAAACGCCCAAAAGAAGCCCGGAGAGAATCTGCGGCTGGACGTAAGGCAGCGTAATGCGCCTCAGAATCGTCAGCGCATCGGCGCCGTGCACGGCGCCCGCAAATTCGATGGCGCGAAGCCGCCGGCTTTCCAACGCGGTCTGAATGGGCTTGATCACGAGCGGCAGCCCCGCGATAAAGCCCGCCAAAGCAACGGAAGCCGGCGTAAAGATCAGATAAATGCCCGCTTCGTAAAGCCAAGAGCCGATCCAGCCGTAGCGCCCGAGCAGCACCAGCAGAAGGTAGCCAAGCGCCACCGGCGGAAAGACGAGCGGCAGCGTGGTGACAAACGACGCGACACGCGAAAGAGCTCCCGGGCGGCGGGCAAACCACCAGGCAAGCAAAGGTCCGAAAAGCGCAAACCCGACACCCGCAATGAGGCAGGTTTTGACGGTGAGCCAAAGCGCCCCGAGAATGCACGGGTCGCTTAAGGCTTCACGAATCGCAGAGAACGTCTGCATCAGCGGAAAATCAGCGAACCACGCCGAACTTATCGAGGATGGGCGTAGCCTTGTCGGAAGCAAGGAACTTCAGGAAGGCATCCACATCGGCCTTGTCTTCGGCCTTGAGGTCCTTGACCGGCACCGCAATCATGCGGATCGGTTCGTAGCCTTCCTTAACGGCCGTAAAGCCTCCGATTTTGTCCTTGTTGCCGCGGGCGGCCAAAACGTTGACAAAGCCCGCGTCCATTTCACCGCGCACGACGTAGCTCATCACCTGAGGAACGGTGCTTGCCACATTGACCCGATCGCCCAGTTTCTTGTCCAGACCGCTTGTCGTGAGATATTCCTTGGCGGCGCGTCCGTAGACGGCAGCCTTCGGGTCGGGCATCGCCACGCGCTTGACGTTGCTGCCTGCGAGATCCGCAACGCCCTTCATTTCGAGCCCCTTGCGCCAGGCAAGAATGAGAGGCGTATCGCCGAGCTTGACGCCGGTGTTGAGCGCCTGAAGGTCTTTGGAAAACTTCTTGAGGCTCGCGGCATCCGAAATGACCAGATTCACCTTGCCGCCTTCACGCACCTGAGCAAGCATCTGACCGATGTTGCCGCCGAAGGCCGTGCCCACTTGAGCCTTGGTTTCGGTTTGATAGGTCTTCACAAGTGCTTCAACCATTTTGACGTAGCCAGCGCCCGTGGTGACCGTGACTTCGGCGGCGGCCGATCCGGCAAAAAGAAGCGTTGCACAGGAGGCGGCGAGTGCGGCAACTTTCAGTTTCATGATTTTTCTCCATTGGAAACAGTGGTTAAAGAAGGGGGTTCGCAGCGCGCTGCCGGCTGCGATTTTTCAACGACAACGCCTTCTTCAATGTACAAGAGACGATCGGCAAGCCGTTGGGTTTCGCGTTCGGAGTGCGTGATGTAAAGAACAGGCAGCGCCGCGCGTTCGACGGCGGCCCGGATGAAGTCCATGAAGCTTTCGCGGCGGCCGGGATCAAGGCTTGCGAGAGGCTCATCGAGAATGAGCAGCTTCTCGGCGCCCATCAGGGCGCGGGCAAGCGCTGCACGTTGACTTTCTCCGCCCGAAAGCGTCGAAGGGCGGCGCTTCAAAAGCGCTTCGATTCCCAGGAGTGCGACCAATTCTTCGAAGGAAAGCCGAGGCGTACGGTGCCCGGAAATCACCGGAAAGCGGATGTTTTCTTCGACAGTGAGATTGGGAAAAAGCCGATGCGTCTGAAAAACGAATCCGATGCCGCGTTGCGCTGGTGCCAGGTCGATGCCTTTGTTTGCGTCAAACCAAACGGCGCCGTCGGCCGTGATGCGGCCTGATGCAGGCGCAAGCGCTCCCGACAAAAGGTCGGCCAACGTTGTTTTGCCCGACCCCGAATCGCCGCGCAGAACCGTGATGCCGCTGTCCTGCAGGCGGAAAGCGGCGCGAAGCGAAAAACTCGGGCGCGAGAAAGTGAGGTCGACGTCGATCATGAGAAGGCGTTATTCGCGAAATGTAGAGCGAAGTGTAGCCGTAAATTGCGGCGTAGTTCAAAAGGTGAATAGCGAACGACGAGAGGCGACGAAAACAAAAACGCCGCAGGCATTGAAAATTGCGCTGCGGCGTTGAGAAATTTGGGTTTGGAGGTCGCTTAGTACCGGGACTCCCGGAAACTAGTCCGCAACCGG
>USBS01000099.1 GCA_900552915.1 uncultured Sutterella sp.
CAGGGTTTGTAGGTCGGAAAGAAGTGTAGGCATGCGAGAAAAAGCAATAGCGATTGGCTTGAGTTTACGCGAGTGACTTCAGTCAGCTGTCAAAGCATTGTTGCCAAACGAAACGGGCGCTTCCCGTTTATGGAAAGCGCCCGTTGAATCGACGTCAAAAGACGTGGATTAGATCGCCAGCAGCGGCACGATCAGAAGAGCCACGATGTTGATGATCTTGATGAGCGGGTTGACGGCGGGGCCGGCGGTGTCCTTGTAGGGGTCGCCGACGGTGTCGCCCGTCACGGCAGCCTTATGCGATTCGCTGCCCTTGCCGCCGAAGTGGCCGTCTTCGATGTACTTCTTGGCATTGTCCCAAGCGCCGCCGCCCGTGGTCATGGAAATGGCCACGAAGATGCCGGTGACGATGGTGCCCATCAGCACGCCGCCGAGAGCCTTCGGGCCGAGGATAAGGCCCACGAGGATCGGAACGATGACCGGGAGAACCGACGGAATGATCATTTCCTTAATGGCGGCGACGGTCAGCATGCCGACGGCCTTGGAATAGTCGGGCTTGGCCTTGCCTTCCATGATGCCGGCGATTTCCTTGAACTGGCGACGAACTTCAATCACCACGGAGCCGGCGGCACGACCCACGGCTTCCATAGCCATGGCGCCGAAGAGGTAGGGGATCAGACCGCCGATGATCAGACCGGCGATCACGTACGGATCGGAGAGGTCGAACTGGAAGTCGATGTTGAACTGCTGCTTCAGAGCGTGCGTGTAGTCGGCAAAGAGCACCAGAGCGGCCAGACCGGCGGAACCGATGGCGTAGCCCTTGGTAACGGCCTTGGTGGTGTTGCCCACGGCGTCGAGCGGATCGGTCACGTTGCGGACCTTTTCGTCGAGTTCGGACATTTCGGCGATGCCGCCGGCGTTGTCCGTGATCGGGCCGTAGGCGTCAAGCGCCACAATGATGCCGGCCATCGTCAGCATGGACGTGGCGGCAATGGCAACGCCGTAGAGGCCGGCCAGAGAGTAGCTCACGAGGATGGCGACCACAACAGCCAGAACCGGCAGAGCGGTGGCCTTCATGGAAACGGCGAGACCGGCGATGATGTTGGTGCCGTGGCCGGTGGTGGAAGCCTGAGCAACCGTCTGCACGGGCTTGTATTCGGTGCCCGTGTAGTACTCGGTGATCACGACCATAAGGGCGGTGAGCACGAGGCCGATCAAGGCGGCGCCGAAGAGGTGCGTGCTGGTGACGCCTTCGGGCAGCATCTTCGGATCGGTGAAGACGAAGTCGCCGACGAACCAGAAGGCAACGGCGGCGATGACGCCCGCAACGATCAGGCCGCGGTAAAGGGCGGTCATGATCTTCTTGCCGGGCAGGTACTTCACGAAGAACGTGCCGATGATGGAGGCAACGATCGAAACGGCGCCCAGAACGAGCGGGTATTCGACCATGCGCATGGCGTCGCCCGTAGCCGACAGAGCACCGATCATCATGGTGGCGACGATCGTCACGGCGTACGTTTCGAACAAGTCGGCGGCCATGCCGGCGCAGTCGCCCACGTTATCGCCCACGTTGTCGGCGATAACGGCGGGGTTGCGGGGGTCGTCTTCGGGAATGCCGGCTTCAACCTTGCCCACCAGGTCGGCGCCCACGTCGGCGCCCTTGGTGAAGATGCCGCCGCCCAGACGAGCGAAGATCGAAATCAGGCTCGAACCGAAGGCAAGACCGATCAACGGCTTGATGGTGGCGTAGAGGTTGGCGTCGGCCGGAGCCGTGCCGATCAGGAAGGCCATGTAGCCGGCAACGCCGAGAAGGCCGAGACCGACCACGAGCATGCCCGTGATGGCGCCGCCCTTGAAGGCGACGTTCAAGGCTTCGGCAATGCCCTGGCTTGCGGCCTGAGCGGTGCGAACGTTGGCCTTGACGGACACGTTCATGCCGATGAAGCCGCAGGCGCCGGAAAGAATGGCGCCGACGGCGAAGCCGCCGGCGGTCTTAAAGCCGAGGGCGGGAACAAAAGCGATGATCAGGAAGAGAACCACGCCGACGATGGCGATGGTGGTGTACTGCTTGGTGAGGTAGGCAGTAGCGCCCTGCTGAATGGCATGGGAAATTTCCTGCATGCGGGGATTGCCGGGATCGCGGCTCAGAACCCAGCTGCGGGAAACGAGACCGAAGATCACGGCGATGATGCCCGCTGCAATGGCGAGCCACAAAGCTGTAGTCATGATGTTGAAAGCTCCGGGCGAGGGGCCGGTGAGCACGAGGTTCAGAAGTCCGACGCCAAAAGTGTTGATCAAAGAAAAAAACAAAAAGTCGGGAACACGTACCGATTTTGAACGTGTTCCCGACCGTATGGATTACTTCAGCGCCTCGAAGATCGCGTCGCGGATATCCGTAATCGAACCGACGCCGTCGACCTTGCGGTACTGCGGGGCGTTGGGTTCGCCGGAAGCGGCGAGCTTGCTGTAGAAGTCGACGAGCGCTTCGGTCTGTGCATGGTACACGGACAGACGCTTCATCACGACTTCTTCGCGGTCGTCGTCGCGCTGAACAAGATCCTCGCCCGTGACGTCGTCCTTGCCGGCGACCTTGGGCGGGTTGTACTTGATGTGGTAGCTGCGGCCCGAGGCGGGATGCACGCGGCGGCCTGACATGCGTTCGACGATTTCGGAGTCGGGGACGGCGATTTCGAGAACGAAGTCGATGGGGATGCCCGCGTCCTTCAGAGCCTGAGCCTGCGGAATCGTTCGCGGGAAGCCGTCAAAGAGGAAGCCGTTCTTGCAGTCGTCCGCAAGCAGGCGTTCCTTCACAAGGCCGATGATGATGTCGTCGCTCACGAGGCCGCCCTGGTCCATGATCACTTTGGCCGCCTTGCCGAGTTCGGTGCCGGCCTTGACAGCCGCGCGGAGCATGTCGCCCGTCGAGATCTGCGGAATGCCGAAGTGTTCTTTGATGTAGTTGGCCTGGGTGCCCTTGCCGGCGCCGGGGGGTCCGATCAGGATCAAACGCATGAAAATCTCCAATTAATTCAACGCAGAACCCATCTCGATGGTTTTTGCGTCAGAAATGATTTCGAGAGAACTTCCGCAGAAATCGAATCACGCGGAAAGAGGCCCGTTTTTCAAGGCAGACCGAGGATTCTCCCGTAACTGAGAAATTCTAGCTGAAACATTTCGCAATACAACAGAAAAACTTCTGTTCCGACTTTCGGACTAGCTCGAAACGGCGGGCGAAAAGAAAAAAAGGCAGGTTCGCCCGAAGGAGAACCTGCCCGCATTCGACTTGTCGATCGATGCCTGCTAATTATGCACTAAAAGAGTACACAGCGCGCACACGCTCGAGGTCCTCGGCCGTATCCACGCCCGACGGAAGGTTCTCGTTCAAAACCATCACACTGATGCGGTAGCCGTGCCACAGGGCTCGCAGTTGCTCAAGCGACTCGAATTTTTCGATCGGCGCGGGATCTAGCTTCGGGAAGGCCTTCAGAAAACCCGCACGGTAGGCGTAAAGCCCGATGTGGTGGTAGGCGGGAAGCCCTTCGGGCAGTTTTGTGCGGTCGGTTTTGAATGCGTCGCGCGGCCAGGGCAACGGCGCACGGGAAAACGTAAGCGCTCGTCCCTGAGCGTCGATTTCAACCTTGACCACATTGGGATTGAAGAAGTGTTCGGCGTCCGAAATCGGATGAGCGGCCGTTGCAATGGCGCAGTCGGTGTGCTTTTCAAGCTCTTGGGCCACGGCTCCGATCACTTCGGTCGGAATGAGCGGCTCGTCGCCTTGCACATTGACGACGATCGTGTCGTCGGTCAGTCCAAGTTTCGTGACGGCTTCGGCCAGACGATCCGTGCCGGTGGGGCATGCGGGGTCGGTCAAAAGCGCCTTGATGCCGTGCGCGGCGCAGGCATCGACAATCGCCTGCGAGTCGCAGGCGACGTAAACGGCGTCCGCACCGCAGTTGAAGGCGCGTTCGGCCGTACGCACCACCATCGGCTTGCCGCAGATGTCGGCAAGCGGCTTTTCCTTGAGGCGCGTCGAGGTCATGCGCGCCGGAACAATCACAACAAAACCCATGACGATTCCTCGCTGGAGTCTTAGCGTGTTACTGAGCGGGTTTAATGCGCGCGGCTTCCTGCTCCTCAGGACTGAGCGCGCGAGCTTCCTTGGCGAGCATCACGGGGATGTCGCCGTCAAGCGGAAAGCCGAGCGCACACTTGGCGCACTGCATTTCTTTTTTCTGCTGGTCGTAATGAAGGGGCCCCTTGCAGACGGGGCAGACCAAGACTTCGGTAAGACGGCTGTCCATGGTTGTTTAGTCTCGACAAAATGATGAAATCAAATCAGCGCGAATTGTATCGACTCGGAAGCTTGCGCGTTCAGCCGGTTCCTCGGCTGTCCGGGCACATCAAAAAACGCCGATGGAATTCGGCACAAGACAGTCCGCTCAGTTGTAGTGCCCTTTGCATTGGAAAATGGTGACGGACTCGTCGTCAAATGCGTAGACCAGTCGGTGTTCCTGTGTAATGCGACGGCTCCAGAATCCGGAGAGATTCTCCTTGAGTGCTTCTGGCATTCCTAGGCCTTCCGTTGGGTGGCGAAGCGTATCTTCTATGAGCGAGTTAATTTTTCGGAGGACCTTTTTGTCGTTTGTTTGCCAATCGACATAATCTGCCCAACCGCTGAGGTGCCAACGCAATTGCATCTCAATCCTTGATCAAATCATGACTGACAATGTTGCGACCGGCAAGATAATCGTCGTGCAGGCGCTCCAGATGCTGCATGTTGGATGGCGAGTAAAAAGGATCGGCCTTAGGCTGAAATGGCAGACCGTTTTCTGCAACAAGTTGATTGAGAAAGACACGGATTGCGGTAGTGAGATCCATTCCTAAACGGCCGCAAACTATCTGGGCATTATCGCGCAAAGTTTGATCTACACGAAGTTGGATTGTTGCTGAAGTCATGCTGGTTCCTTATCTTTAGCACGTTTATGGCCTGATTATAGACGTAACCGAACAAATAATGAGGAAGATAAGGACGTGAAGCGCAGAAAAGATGCCTTGGAGATCACCGCGAGTTGTATCGACTCGGAAGCTTGCGCGTTCCGGGCAGCATTTCATTGAGCAGCTGAAAGATCTTGCCCTCGGTGCTGATGAACTTAGTGATGTTGAAGTTGTTTGTGGGGGAGTTGTATTTGGCTTCGCTTACGAGCTTGCCGCGCTCCCAATACTGCAGGTGAATGTCCGAGGTGTAGTTGGCGATCTGCCAATGCGAAATCGACTGGCACGAAAAAACACGATCGCAGTTTTTGGTTTGCCCCGCACCCACGCGCCGAACTTTGAAACCTTTGCGCTGCAGTCCCTTGGCAACCGAGTTGTAGGCGACCTTGCGGTTGCTCGAATCCTGCACAAGGCACACTTCGCCGGGCTTGACGTTGTGGGCGGGAGCCCGCACGGTCTGCGTCGAACAGCCGGTCAGAACCGCCGCTAAAGCCAAAAGAAAAAACGCGCTTCGCATCTGGGTCAGTGTGTGATCTCTTCGGTGGGAGGAACGATGTCGATGTGCTTGCGCTCGGCAGCGTCGGTGAGTTTTTCCACCACGAACTGCACCAGGTACGGGTCGAGCTGCGTTTGGTATTCGACCGTCCACACGCGCCGATCGTTCTTGATTTCGGGGTTTTGAGCGGCTTTGACGGCGTCCTTGCCGGTGATGAAAATATAGTCGGCTTGGCTGCCTGCGAACGGATTTGTGTCAAAGGCGAAATGATCGCCCAAACCCATCGTCTTGCCTTCGATGTCGTGCGCGGCCAGCATATTGAAGAACCGTTCGGGCGCGGCAATGCCGGCCGCGGCCAGTACTTTGGCTTCTTTTTCGGCGATGCGGTGCGAGATGTCTTCGATCGAGCGTCGGGCGCCGTCGGCAAGGCGCACGGCGTCGCCCAACTGCGACGTTGCGGCAAAGCGCGGCGTGCGGCTTTCGACGATGTCTTCGTTTGCGCTCAGAACAATGGCATCGACTTCGTCGAGTCTTGAGGGAAGCTCGCGCAGGGGACCTGCGGGCAGAGCCCAGCCGTTGCCCAAGCCTCGGGCGCCTACGACGGCAAGTTCGACATCGCGGGCCAGTCGGCGATGCTGAAGACCGTCGTCGCTTACGATCACGTTGATCGTCGGATTGCGTTCAAGCAGAAGACGTCCGGCCGCAACGCGGTCGCGCCCGACTGCAACGGGAGCGCGTGTGGCGCGCCGAATCAGAAGCGG
>USBS01000100.1 GCA_900552915.1 uncultured Sutterella sp.
CTCACCGTATTTCCGAGAAAACTCACTTGCTAGTCTCTTCTTTTCTGCCGAACTTAGATTGAGTTTGTTGTGTAACACGTGCTCCAAAGACGAGGAAAAGAACACTATCTGGAACGGAATACTTTTGAGGATGCTTTTCGTTTTTACCAAGGTCCGCACATTTGTTCTTTTGCGAGCATTTCGCTCCACAATAGCTTCCGCGTTGGGAGTGCGAATTTCCTCGGTCGTCTGTAATGACCAGAGTATCGTCAACGAAAGATCCATCGGTATCCGTGATCTGAATAACGCCCGCGATGTCGGAATTGCGCAGCCCAGTCTCTGCCAAGTAATCCTTGACAGCTTGGCCTATCCTGGCGCGTATGTTGTGTGCCGCGGCGCCGCGTTCTGACGTAAGATCGCAATGCGTCACTTGAACCAGCAGCTGTCGATCGGCAAATATCTTGCGCAACGCACCGGCCAAGGATTCTTCGTCGCTCGGTCCTTCTACGACGAACAAAATAACCTGCTTTTTAACGTTGCTCATCAGAAACTCTCCCGGCCTTTCTCAGCGCCATCGCAATGAGAATGTTGTCGGTTTCCTGATAAAGCGGCTTTTCACCCAAACCCAACACAATATTTCTGAAGTAAACGGTTCGCAGGTTATTGGTCGATTTGATACCCGGCATGCGGACATAGCGATTGTGCGGGTCTACCGTCGTGAAGGCAACGAAACGCGGGCCGATAGTCTCCAGAGGCCGCAGATTATGCGATGTGAAGATCAGCTGTCCATAGGCGTGTCGCGAAAAAATCTTCAGCAGCTCCCCCAACAAGTATTCGAAGATGCCCGAATCAAGTTCATCAATTGCCACGGTAATCGACGGATTGTTTAGGTGCAGATCAGCAGATGCAGAATCGAAACAATCCTCTTGATGCCGTCGGATTCGTACCGGAGTGCAACCTCCCTACCGTCCCTCACTGAAACCAACTCAATCAGCTCTCCCATCCGACCGTCAGCCAGGAACTTGCGGCCACCTGACACAATCTTCACAGTTAGTCCGGGAACAAGCACCGTCAACACAGTGTTCATGTGTTCAAAAATTTTTTGAGCAACCTGAACAACCTCGGGCGATACCTCATTGGGTTCGGTTAGAGAAAATCGAAGCGTGCCGTAAAAACCGTTTTGATTCTCAATTTCCCTATAAAGAATCGGCAATGAGCCCATTCCGATGCTGCCGTAGTCCTCGTTGGTAAACACGAACAACTCGACAAGTGCAAAGATTTTCAATCTCTGCAGAATTTCGAATCCACTCGTTTGATCTGCCTCGGCTTCAATCAGTGATTTCAGAAACTGGTGTGAAAACAAGAGCGACTTTGAGGTCTGGCGCGCCAACTGTTTGGCAACCGTCAATTGTCCGACAAGCGAGCGATTATCTTTGGTCAATGCCCGCAACCTCGCCAACGGCGTGAACGGCTCGTGATTCGATCCGGTATTGAAAAACTCCTGCTTGCGGGCGGTCTGCGTGCGCACCGACAGTTTCTCATCCGTTACATACAGACTCGGGTCATCATCGACCGAAGCAAGGACATCAAGCATCACGGAAGATTCGGACGCCTGCTTAACTCTGCCTCTTTCCAAGCAGAAGTCGTAATAGACATCAAAAGATCCTTCGTTTTCATCCAGTAAAGCAAACTGGAATTCGAAAAAAGCTCGTTGCTCGCCAACCGTGATCAAATGCTCGAATTTTGACGGAACCGACTCCCCCGACATCACTAACTTTAGAAGCTGCAGCGACTCGATCAGCGACGTTTTTCCGGATCCGTTTTGCCCATAGAGACCCAAGAGGCTCGGCTCCCACGCCTTATGACCATTCTCAAGCTCAATTGTTCCGGCAAAGACATTTTTGACGTTTCGTAGCGTCACTTTCGTCAATCGAACAATATCTCTCATCGCATTCCTCACTTGTGTTTGAGCTCGATGTTACCACGATCGAATTGACGATTCGTCGTTTTTTATTCCGTTTTTGCAATTCATATGCAGTTCAAAGACAATTGTGACACCAAGAGTGACTGATGACGTAGTTGCCGCAGGCAACATTCTTAAGAAGAGCCGGGCAGGCTCGGATTGCCTGTGAAGTGAATCCCGTTAGGGATCAGCAGCAGGAACCTACCGGAGGTGAGCTTGACTTACTATCCGGAATCCTCCGACGTAAGTCGGTGGAAGGAAGTCAACGGAGCTGCAAAGGCTGCGGCGGCGTCCTATAAAACCTGTTTTTCTGCATAGGCACCAGCAACGAGGCTTTGATCACATTGAGATCCACCGCATACGCACCGAGAAAGCGTGAGCGTTCATAGGCATTGAAACACTCGGATGCAGGATTCACCGACTCGATGCGCACAGAGCCCAAAGAGTGAATAAAGTCGCCCTTACCGAGCGATATGCCGATGTGTTCGACTTTCGGCTTGCCGGTTTCATCGATTCTTCCGAACGCCAGGTATCCGCCGACGGGAATCTCGTCAAGGGACTGCAGGTTAAGACGATTCGCGTGCGCAATCAACTGATCGGCGTCGCGCATGGAAACAATGCCGACCATTTGCCACATCAGAGAAACAAAGCCCGAGCAGTCCACGCCCGAAGCACTGGTTCCGCCCCAAAGATACGGTGTTCCGAGAAGCCGTTCGGCTTGCGCAATATAGGCTTTCCAAAACGCCTCCCGACTGCCGCTTCGCATAACTTGCCAATGTGAAGCATGCGCACGCGCATCCATAACATCTGCAGCCACAATCCAACCGATTCGTCCGTCGGGAAGTTGCGCTTGCACCTGTCCCCTTTTCCGGTCCAGCATCTTGAGGCGGCTGCCGACCGTAAGAGGCATCAAGATAGCGCCGGCAGAATCCTTCAGTTCACTCGTTCGAGCCGTCACAACCAGATGGTCTGCCGCATTCCAGTCTGAAAGCTGAGCCTGAGACAACCGCTTGATTTGAGCAGAGTGCACCCAGCCGATATAGCCGTCGGGCATTTGCACGCGCCAAAACGGTCTTTGCCACTCCAACACACGAAGCGGCGTGCCGAGCAACGCCTGCGTGGTCGTCGGCGATGCAAAGAGAGGCTTGCCGGTCAAAGATGCCACCGGAACTTTCACCAACGCCCAGGAGAGATTCCCGACTTCGGCGCTTTCTTCGGGCAACAGCGTGATCTCGACTTCCACCGACGCCTGACGCTGCGCCAATGAACGCTTAAGCGATTCGATTGCCTGCTCGGAGTCGCTCTTCCCCTGCACGACAATACGTCCGTCGTCAACGCTCGTCGAGACATCCCAAACGGCCAAACGCTTGTCGGGAACAAAGTCCCGCTCAACTTGACGGATCGCATCGCGTACAAAGGTCTCGTCCGCGGCAACACCCGTAAACGTTGAACAGGCCGTCAGACAAAGAGCAAAAGCAAGAACGCAAAAGCGAACAAAACCGGGCATCGAATGACTCTCCCTACCGGCAAGCCGACTCGCCTACTCCATCACAATTTCGATCGTTGCGGGCGTCTTCAAGGAATTGAGGATCGGGGAGACACGCAAAACTTTTTCGGCAATCTTCTCAAAGACTTCTTTTTCAGCGTCAGAAGTTACATGCACCGTGAAGCGCAGGTTCTGCATGCCTTCCTGTGCGCCGCGGAAAACAGCGGAAGCTTCGGTCTTCATGGCCGTAAACGGAATGCCTCGATGCATGGCAATCTGCTGCACACTGATCGCAACGCAGCCGGCCGCCGACCACAGCAACATTTCGGCGGGCGTCGGCCCCAAGTCGTTTCCCATGTCGTCCTTGGGTTCGTCGGTCACACAGGAAAAGTCGCGCGTGCGGATGACATTGCTTGTTTTGTCCTTCCAGTTCAAAACAGCGGAAACTGGGTAGAAAGTGCAGCCGGCCATATGGTTCCTCCAATTGCATAGAAGATTAATGCAAGCGTTGTGCGGAATTTCGTTTATGGGCAAAACGACACAAAAACTGACCCACCTGTTTAGTGAGCCGTCACTAAAAACGTCCGAAGAGTACTTACCGGACATCTTACGCAAACGCCCGCAAAATGCGGGCGTCTACGTTTGCACGAGTTTCCGCCCGACTCGAAATCGAGCCGGGCGTCGTACTTTTTTAGTTCTTGGACTTGTCCACGAGCTTGTGGGCGGTAATCCAGGGCATCATCGCACGCAGCTTGGCGCCGGTAACTTCGATGCCGTGTTCGCTCGTGAGTCGCCGCTGCGAGGAAAGCGTCGGATACTTCAGAGCGCATTCCAACAGGAAGCTCTTGGCGTATTCGCCGTTTTGGATGTTGCGCAGGCATTCGCGCATCGCCTTGCGGCTTTCGTCGTTGATGATCTTCGGACCGGTGTGGTACTGACCGTATTCGGCATTGTTGGAAATGGAGTAGTCCATCGTGGCGATGCCGCCTTCGTAGATCAGGTCGACGATGAGCTTCATTTCGTGGCAGCACTCGAAGTAAGCCATTTCGGGCTCATAGCCGGCTTCCACGAGCGTATCGAAGCCGCTCTTGATGAGTTCAACCAAGCCGCCGCACAGAACAGCCTGTTCGCCGAAGAGGTCGGTTTCGGTTTCGGCGCGGAACGTCGTTTCCAGAACGCCGGCACGGCCGCCGCCCGCAGCGCATGCATACGACAGAGCGATGTCGTGAGCCTTGCCGGAATTGTCCTGGTAAACGGCAATGAGCATCGGGGTGCCGGCGCCGGCGACATAAGTCGAACGAACAGTATGGCCAGGAGCCTTCGGGGCGATCATGATGACGTCGAGGTCCTTGCGGGGAACGACCTGCGCGTAGTGAATATTGAAGCCGTGGGCAAAGGCAAGCGCAGCGCCTTCCTTGATGTGCGGAGCAATCTGCTTGTTGTAGACATCGGCGATGAATTCGTCGGGCAGAAGAATCATCACAACATCGGCGCCTTCGGTGGCTTCCTCAATGGTCTTGACGGTGAGGCCGGCATTTTCGGCCTTGGCCCATGAAGCGCCGCCCTTGCGCAGGCCCACAACGACGTCGCAGCCGGAGTCGTGCAGGTTCAAGGCATGGGCATGGCCCTGGCTGCCGTAGCCGATGATGGCGACCTTCTTGCCCTTGATAAGCGAGAGGTCGGCGTCCTTGTCGTAATAGACTTTCATGTTTGTCTCCCTATGAACAGACGAGTGTGTTGATCAGATCTTGAGAATCCGCTCGCCGCGGGCAATGCCGCTCGCGCCCGTGCGGACTGTTTCGAGAATGAGTTTGCTGTCGATCGACTTCATGAAGGCGTCGAGCTTGCGGCTGTCGCCCGTAACTTCGATCGTGTATTTCTTGTCGGTGACGTCGATCACGCGAGCGCGGAAAATTTCCGTAATCCGCAGCATTTCGTCGCGGTCTCGCCCAATGGCGCGCACCTTGATGAGCATCAATTCGCGCTCGACAAAGTCGCTTTCCATCAGGTCGTAGACCTTGATCACCTCGATGATGCGGTTCAAATGCTTGGTGATCTGCTCCATCTTCTTTTCGTCGGCGTATGAGACGATCGTCATGCGCGAGACGGATTCGGTTTCGGTCGGAGCTGCGGTGATCGATTCGATGTTGTAGCCGCGGGCCGAAAAAAGGCCCACGACGCGCGAGAGCGCACCGGACGTGTTCTTGAGAAGAATGGAAAGAATGTGTCGCGACTGCATCTTACTTCTCCTCCGAAAGAACCATGTCGGTGAGGCCCTGTCCCGGCCCCACCATCGGGCGCACGGGTTCTTCGCGCTCGATGTGAACGTCGACGAACACAAGGTCGTCCTTGTATTTGCCGAACGCATCTTCTATGCATTGATCAAGTTCGGCATAGGTCGTCGCGCGAAGTCCGACGTGCCCGTAACTTTCGACGAGCTTGACGAAGTCGGGCTGCACCTCCATCACGGATTCGCTCATGTGGCCCTGATAGTAGGCGCGCTGCCAGACGGCGACCATGCCCAGATAGGCATTGTTGAGCAAAAAGATCTTGGGCTTGACGCCGTACTGCTTGGCCGTGCCGAGCTCCTGAATGTTCATCTGAATCGAGCCGTCGCCGGTAAAGCACACCACGTCTTCGTCGGGATGCGCAAAGCAGGCGCCGATCGCAGCCGGAAAGCCGTAGCCCATGGTGCCCAGCCCGCCGCTCGTAAGCCACCGACGCGGCTTGCGAAGCTTCA
>USBS01000101.1 GCA_900552915.1 uncultured Sutterella sp.
CAGCAACTCAGCTCTGCGCCTTGATACGCTCGGCGATGAACTTCTTCACGGCCTCCGCATCCGCATTCATCACGGTCACAAACTGCTCCTTGCCCTCGATTCCTGCGTAAGAAGGCGGCACTTCGGGAGCGGCGCCGATCGCTTCGCGGATCGTATCGGCAAACTTCGCAGGCAGAGCCGTTTCCAAAGCCAGCATCTTGACGCCGGGGCGCACGTACTGCCGCGCGGCATTAACGCCGTCGGCCGTGTGAGGATCGATGATGAGTCCCTCTTTTTCAAACACCTCGCGAATCGTACGGATGCGATCGGCATGCGTGCTCTTTGCGGAAACAAAGCCGCTGGCTCGCACCTGCATCATTTCGCCTTCGGTAAGTGCAAAGCCGCCCTTGAGCGCCAGCTGCGTCCAAAGCTCCCGCACGCGCCCTGCCGAGCGTCCAACGATATCGTAGATGTAGCGCTCGAAATTGCTCGCCTTGGAAATATCCATCGAGGGAGAACTTGTCACAAACGTGTGTTCGCTGTCGCGCACGCGGTAGACACCCGTTTTGAAGAATTCGTCCAAAACGTCGTTTTCGTTGGTGGCAACAACAAGCTGCCCGATGGGCAGCCCCATCTGCTTGGCGATCCAGCCCGCGAGAATGTTGCCGAAATTGCCCGACGGAACCGTGACGTCAATTTCCTCGCCGGGTTTTTCCGTGACTTCGAGCCACCCCTTGAAGTAGTAGACGACCTGCGCCGAAACGCGAGCCCAGTTGATGGAATTGACCGTTCCGATGTTGTAGGTGGTTTTGAAACCCGCATCCCGGCTGCAGGCCTTGACAATGTCCTGTGCGTCGTCAAAGGAACCCTTGACAGCAATGTTGAAGATGTTGGGATCGTTTAGGCTGTACATCTGCGCACGCTGAAACGGACTCATGCGGCCTTCGGGCGATAGCATGAACACGCGCACGCCTTTGCGGCCTCGCATGGCGTACTCGGCAGCCGAACCCGTGTCGCCCGATGTGGCTCCGAGAATGTTGAGTTCAGTCTGCTTCTGCCCGAGGATGTACTCGAAAAGCGCCCCCAGGTACTGCATGGCCATGTCTTTGAAGGCTAGCGTCGGACCGTTGGAGAGCTCCAGAATGCGGATCGCTCCGCCGTCGATCGAGCGCAGCGGCGTGATTTTGGAGAAATCCTCTCCGACGCGCCCGTTGTTGTAGACAGCCTCTCGATAGACTCCTGCGAGCATGCTCTTGAGCGTATCCTCGGGAATATCGGTTGCAAAAAGCCGAAGAATTTCAAACGCAAGTTCTGCGTAGGAAAGGCGTCGCCAATCTTCCAGATCGGTCTTTGTCACCTGCGGATAAACGCGCGGCATAAAGAGCCCGCCGTCGCCCGCAAGCCCCTTCAAAACGATGTCGCTGTAGCCCGCACCCGCATCTTCGCCGCGGGTGGATTGATACGTCATGGCTAGCTTCACGGCCATAGTTTCTGCTCCGGTTCTCAGTTGAGTTCTTCCTTGCGGATCATCACCACTTTGCCGCGCGTGCCGGCAAGCGCCTCGATTGCTTCGATGGCGGCAGTAACGGCCCCTTCGACGGCGCTGTGCGTCATCACCACGATCTCGGTGTCCTTTTCGCCGATGACGGCTTCGGGCTGAAAGAGCGACTCGATTGAAATCGACTGCTCGGCAAAAATGCGCGCAACCTGCGCCAAAACGCCCGGCTCGTCGACCACCGGAATGCGCAGATAGTAGGAGCTCACCGTGCGGCTCATCGGAAGCCACCCGCGCTCGGTCGTTTCCTTATTGTGCTCGGCCGGTTTCAGCGCCTGAGCGTCACCGGCTGCCGTCATGCGAACGATGTCGACAAAATCGGCCACCACAGCCGAAGCCGTGGGCTCAGCTCCTGCGCCGCGGCCGTAGAAAAGCGTACTTCCGACGGCGTCGCCCTTGACGACAACGGCGTTCATAACGCCTTCGACATTGGCAAGAAGGCGCCGCATCGGCACCAGAGCCGGATGCACGCGCAGCTCGATTCCGTTTTCGGTGCGCTTGGTGATGCCCAAAAGCTTGATGCGGTAGCCCATGTTTTCGGCATAGCGGATATCGGCCGCTGTGAGTTTCGTGATGCCCTCGACCGTTACGGCGTCGAAATTGACGGGCGTGCCGAAAGCCAGAGCACTCAGCAGCGTAATTTTGTGCGCGGCATCAATGCCTTCGATGTCAAAGGTCGGATCGGCTTCGGCATAACCGAGAGCCTTGGCTTGGGCGAGTGCTTCCTCAAAAGAAATGCCCTTGTCGCGCATCGTCGACAAAATGAAGTTGCACGTGCCGTTGATGATGCCCGCAATCCATTCGATTCGGTTGGCCGCCAATCCCTCACGCAGGCTCTTGATGATCGGAATGCCTCCCGCGACGGCCGCTTCATAGGAAACGGCAACGCCCTTGGCGGCAGCTGCGTCGAAAATTTCGTTTCCGTGTAGCGCCAGAAGCGCCTTGTTGGCCGTCACGACATGTTTTCCCGCGGCAATGGCCGCCAACACCAGACTCTTGGCCGGTTCAATGCCGCCCATCACTTCGACAACGATGTCGATTTCGGGATCGTTTACAAGATCCTGCCAGTCTTTGGATAACGTCACGCGCTCGTCGACAATGCCGCGTGCGCGGTCGATGTTGCGGCACACGACGGTCTTGACTTCAATCGGGGCGCCCGCACGGCGCGCAAGCTCCTGCGCGTTGCGCTTCAAGACGGCGTAGGTGCCGCCGCCCACGGTTCCGAGTCCGGCAATGCCGATTTTCACTGCGTCCATTTTCTTCCTTCACTTAAAAATTCGGACAAACGGGCGCCGGCCGATAGCCGCGCTTAGCCCGCACGCTCTTGGATTGTATTGGCCCGCCGCCCAAAAGACATTGGACCAACTAGGTAGATTCGAAAAAAAAGTTTGCGGCGCTTCCCATGGTTCGGAAAAGCGCCGCCTCTCAAGCTCATTTTGCTCAATTAATCCTTCACAGGCTCCGGACGAGGAGCGTCCGGATCAATCAGCCCGTCCTTACGGAACATCTGTTTGATGCCGTGCAAGGCCTGGCGGATGCGATATTCGTTCTCAATCAATGCAATACGCACGTGATCGTCGCCGTATTCGCCGAATCCGATGCCCGGACTCACGGCCACCTTGGCGTCTTCCAGAAGACGCTTGCTGAATTCAACGCTGCCCAAATGGCGATACGGTTCGGGAATCTTCGCCCAGATGTACATCGAAGCCTTGGGGCACTCCACAGGCCAGCCGATCTCGTTTAAGCCCTTCCAGAGAATGTCGCGGCGCTTCTGATATTTCTGGCGAACCTCTTCAACGCAGCTCTGATCGCCCTCGAGCGCTTCGATTGCGGCCACCTGCAGCGGCGTAAACGTGCCGTAATCGTGATAGCTCTTGATGCGGGCAAGCGCGTGCACAAGTTCCTTGTTGCCGACCATGTAGCCCAAACGCCAGCCGGCCATGTTGTAAGACTTGGACATCGTGAAGAATTCGACGGCGATGTCCTTGGCGCCCGGCACCTGCATGATCGAGGGAGCCTTGTAGCCGTCAAAGCAGATGTCGGCGTAGGCCAGATCGTGCACGACCCAGATGCCGTAGCGCTTGCCGAGCTCAATGACCTTGGCAAGGAACTCCAGATCGGCACACTGCGCGGTGGGATTCGAAGGGAATCCCAGAATCATCATCTTCGGGCGCGGCACCGTCTCCACAATGGCTCGCTCGAGTTCGGCCAGAAAATCGACGCCCGGAATCATCTTCACCGAACGGATGTCGGCGCCCGCGATGATCGCACCGTAGATGTGAATCGGATACGAGGGATTGGGAACCAGCACCGTGTCGCCTCGATCGGTGCAGGCAAGCATCAAGTGCGCAATGCCCTCCTTGGAGCCGATTGTCACGATGGCTTCAGTGTCGGGATCGATGTCGACGTCGAACTTGCGCTTGTACCAGTTGCTGATGGCCTTCCGAAGGCGCGGAATGCCTTTGGAAACGGAATAGCCGTGCGTATTGTCGCGGGAAGCGACCTCAATCATCTTGTCGACGATGTGCTTGGGCGTGGGGCCGTCGGGGTTGCCCATTGAGAAATCGATGATGTCTTCGCCGCGTCGACGCGCTGCCATCTTGAGCTCGCCGGTAATGTTGAAGACATAAGGCGGCAGACGCTTGATGCGCGAAAAATCCGAATTCATATGGGCCTCCGGGAGAGCACCCGTCCGGCCATCGGCTTGATGTCAGGCGGGCTTTTGATCGGGATTTCGGCCGCAGCGTGAGGCTTGTTTCGGCCGAACGTACTCGACGATCATAGCAGGCAGGCCGCGGCAGAAATCCCGTGCAGGGTCTTTTTCGCCGCTTCTAATCCGATCGACGCAACCTGCGATACTTCCAAAGGATTATGAGAAACGGCCGCGCGCGTCTGCTGACGGCTCAGCCGTTTTTCTGCTTAAGCAAAAGGGTCGATCAATAGTCGTCGGCCAGAAGCTTGCCCGGATTAAGAATCCCCTTGGGGTCGAGCGCATGCTTGATTTTTCCCATCAGTTCAAGTTCCAGAGGGTCTTTCAACTGCAGGAAATGCGCGCGCTTAAGCTGCCCGATGCCGTGCTCGGCCGAAATCGAACCGTTGTGGCGCTGCACAACGGCGTATACCGTCTCGCGGATTCCCTCTTCGTTTTCAAAGGCCAGATTGGGCGGTATCGAACCGATGTTGAAATGCAGATTGCCGTCGCCGAGATGTCCGAACACGGACGGATCGATCCAATCGAAACGCGCGTTCAAGGCGGCAAGCGCCTCGTCGACAAAGTCGGCAATGTCGCTGATTTCGATGCTCACGTCGTTGTGCAGATTGCCGCCCACGTGTGCGTCCGCACTCGGAATCGACTCGCGAATCGCCCAAAAGGCGCGGCTGTCCTTCACCGAATTGGAAAGGAACGCGTCGACGACGCGGCCTTCTTCAAACTGCGACTCAAGAATGGCCTCAAGCGGGTTCGTACCGGGATTGCGCGCGTAGCTCAGTTCCACCAAACACCACCAAGGAGCCGAAGAAACGTCGCCCGGCAGCGTCACCGACTCGATTTGCTCGCCCACGCGCTCGATGCACTTGGCCTGCATCAGTTCAAAACCGGTAAGCGCGGGACCGGCTGCGGTTTTAACCGCCGCCAGGAGTTCGCATGCCTTGTGCGCATCCTCCACGCCCACAAGCGCCGTATAGGAAGCCTGCGGCAGATTGAAGAGCTTCACCACTGCGCGGGTGATGACGCCGAGCGTGCCTTCGCTTGCAATGAAAAGCTGCTTTAAGTCATAGCCCGTGTTGTCCTTGCGAAGTCCTCGCATCATGTTGACGACGCGCCCGTCGGCAAGCACCACTTCAAGGCCGAGCACAAGTTCGCGCGTATTACCGTAGCGCAAAACGGCCGTGCCGCCCGCGTTCGTGGCAATGCAGCCGCCGATGCAAGCCGTGCCTTCGGCAGCAAAGCTCAAGGGAAAGAGACGTCCCGCGTCGCGCGCAGCCTGCTGCGCCTTTTCAAGCACCACGCCGGCCTGCACGGTCATGGTGTCGTTGACGACGTCGATGGCTTCGATTTTGTTCATGCGCGAAAGCGACAAAAGAATGGCCCGGCCGTCGGCCGAGGGCGTGCCGCCACCCACAAGACTGGTGTTGCCCGACTGCGGAACCACCGCCACACCCGCTTCATTGGCCCAGGCCAAAACCTTGGAGACCTCCTCGGTATTGCCCGGACGCACCACTGCCGGCGTCTTGCCGTGAAACCGATTGCTCCAGTCGACGAGATAGCCCGCGACGTCGGCTTCCTGCGTCAAAACGTTCGCGTCACCCACAATCGCGCGCAGGGCGTCGAGCATTTCCATTTTTCTATCCTTTCACTCAAAAGCATCGGCCGACCCGAGCCGACCGATTTCTCAAAACGTCTTACACGTAGCAGCCCGCCAAAAGGCCCAGAATGCGGGTGCAGCGATCGCTGCCGCCCGAGGCTGCCGCACAAGCTCCCTGCGATTCACGCGCAAGCGTCTGCCGAGCCTGTGCCTTGCGTACCCGCACCGAGCCGTCGTCATCGATAATGAATTCGACCGCCGAACTTCCCGAAGTCAAACCCAGAAAATCACGAACCTTCTTCGGTACTGTTACCTGTCCTTTGATCGTC
>USBS01000102.1 GCA_900552915.1 uncultured Sutterella sp.
TCCAGCCTCAAATCCTTGGGAGACTTGAGATTTGCAATTGCACTGCCTTCCCCACGAATCATACTAAATGCCAATATATTAGGATTTATCTCGATATTTCTACTCTTTTCGTCTAAATATTAGCACTTATGACTCCTCTATTCTGTTTAGCATGAGTCATTCCGTGCTCTGTACAAAACCGCCGCCTCCGCACGAGCAAATCCGCATCACCCGAATTATTACACCCTCCCCATTTGACACTCCTCATAATAGCATTTATGTCTAGATCTTTGTTTTTACATAATATTTAAGACAATACTCATACGATATCAAAAACTTTTCTGTTATTTCTTTCTTTATAAAATTGATTTTAGTAAAATTGGTTTTACTAAAATTCTTTTTACTGAAAACCATGAACTTCTACGGCCGAAAAGCAGAATTGCAGCAGTTATCGGACTTCCTCCTCCACTCTCCGGATTCGCTGGCAGTCGTATACGGCAGACGTCGGGTCGGCAAAAGCGAATTGTTGCGAAAGGCTGTCCGAGACTCCGGTTTGCACTGCGTCTTTTACGAATGTCGCCAGACCCGGGAATCGCTTAAT
The DNA here is from genome assembly GCA_900552915.1 of uncultured Sutterella sp. Classification (GTDB taxonomy): domain Bacteria; phylum Pseudomonadota; class Gammaproteobacteria; order Burkholderiales; family Burkholderiaceae_F; genus Duodenibacillus. The sequence continues at coordinate 581 of USBS01000102.1, forward strand.
CTTGCGACACTGAGCGATGCAATCCGCATCCAGTCAGGACTACCGATGCGTACTCCCTCTTCTCTGGACGAGGTTCTCGAATACCTGTTTGCCGCCGCGGAAAAAGAACCTTTAGTTCTCGTGCTCGATGAGTACCCGTACCTTCAATCTCTTATCAAAGGAGCCGACAGCATCCTTCAGGCAATGATTGACCGCCATAGCAACCGCTCCAAGCTGAAAATTATTCTTTGCGGCAGCTACGTGGACATCATGACTGCGATGCTGGATTACGCAAGTCCGCTTTACGGTCGGTCGGGTTTGGTGCTGCACCTCAAGCCGATGGACTACTTAGAGGCAAGTGCGTTCTATCCCGAGTTTTCAAACGAAGACAAAGTTCGCCTTTACGCAGTATTCGGTGGCATCCCGGCCTATACGCGCAAAATCGATTCGGCACTAACCGTTAAAGAAAATATCTTGAAGCTCGTCGGGACAAAAGACAGCGAACTCTCACTCGCAATCAACTATTTTCTGGTAAGCGAAGTCTCCAAAATCAACAACGCAAACAGCGTCTTTGCCTTTCTATCGCAGTCGGACCTGAAATTCTCCGACCTGTTGGCTAAAACCGAGATTTCGAGCGGCGCCGCCTTGTCCTATACGTTGGCTAAGCTCTCCGCAATGGGCTTGGTCGAAAAGCGCGCCCCCATCAATGATGAACAAAACAAGCGCAGAGTCCTGTATCGCATCTCCGATCCTCTGACCCGGTATTACTACCGTTATGTTGAACGCAACCAGGACTCGATCATGGTGATGGGCCCGGAGGCTGCTTTCGAGCATTTTGCCGCCGCTGAATTCGAATCTCAGTTCGTGCCCAAGGCTTTTGAGGAAATCTGCCGCCAGTTTCTCATTCGTCTCAACAAAGCCGGGAAAATTGTCCCTCCTTTCTTCAAGATCGGCCGGTATTACTACGATCTTCCAAAGGAAAAACGCAACGGAGAGTTCGACGTCGTTACTCAGGACAACCTGGGCTACACAGCCTACGAAATTAAGTTTCGCAGCCGTCCCCTCACGCAAACCGACATTGATCACGAAATGCAGCAATTTGCCGATTCGCCGCTTCCATTCAACCGATACGGATTCATTTCCCGTTCGGGATTTGACGGTGTTGAGGCTAACGAATTTCTCAGGCTGTTTACGATGGACGATGTCTACGGACTCGAGTGTTAAGGCTGCATCTTAGGCCAACTGCAGACTTAGAAACTCAGATGGTCGTCGGCAGCGAAAACCGCTCGAAGGCATGTACTGCCGACACGCTGCAACGGACGCTTGCAAATTTGCCCTCTTTCAGTTGGAGAAGAACTGCGTTTCAGTCCCCGAAAATCGCCGAGAAAATCTAGAATTAGCGGGATTATCCGAACACGAACGGAGAGAGGATTTTGTCTTCCCGCTTTATCGACCAATTCAAAACGATTCCCGAAATGCTCGAGCGTACGGTGCGGCTCTTCGCCAACCGTGAGGCTTACAAGTGGTACGAACACCGTACCAACGAATGGGAAAGCATCACTTGGCGCGAATTTTCCGAACGCGTCATGCGCTGGCGCAAGGCTTTTGCCAAGATGGGCCTGCAGCGCGGCGCACGTGTTGCCATGCTGCTTCCCAACAGCGTTGATGCACTCACTTTCGATATGGCAGCGCTTTCAAATGCGCTCGTCCCGGTGCCGCTGCACGCAACCGATACTGCAGGCAACTCCAACTACATTCTCAACGACAGCGGCGCTGAATTTCTCGTGACCGTCAATTTCGCGCGCTGGAATTCGCTTGCGACCGCAGGCGACGATCTGCCCAACATCCGCCAGGTCGTGCTCACGGGCGAAACCGACGAAGGTGTCAGCCTCGGCCATATCCCCTACTGCGGCGTTGAAGAGTGGCTTGCCACCGGAAATGACGTTGTCGATCTTCCGGCCGGCCCCGAATCGGAAGATCTCGCCGCGCTCGTCTACACGTCGGGCACAACGGGCCGCCCCAAGGGCGTGATGCTCACGCACCGCAACGTGGTCAGCAACGTGCAGCAGATTTCGCGCTACATGCCGATCAACGAAAACGACGTGTTTCTGTCGTATCTGCCGCTTTCGCACTCCTTTGAGCGCAGTGCGGCCTATTACCATGCCCTTGCAACGGGTGCTTCGCTTGCCTTCTCGCGCGGCGTTGCGCACATCACCGAGGATCTGCACGCGATCAATCCGACCAACATGTGCTCGGTGCCGCGTGTTTTCGAGCGCATCCACAATCAGATTCTCATGGTCCGCCGCAAGATGACCAAAAAGAAAGGCTACTTCTTCGACTGGGCCGCAGAAGTGGGCTGGCGCCGCTTCTGCAAAGAAAACGGCCTTCCGGTGGAACATACCGCACGCGAATGCCTCGACTTTTTGATTTGGCCCTATTTGAAGCGCAAGATTGCCGACCCCGTGAAGGGCGTTTTCGGCAACCGCATCAATGTGCTGATGGCGGGCGGCGCCGCGCTCAACCTGCATGTGGCGAAATTTTTCTGCGGCATGGGAGCCCCGATTCGTCAGGCCTACGGCCTCACCGAATCCTCTCCGGTGATCTCAATGTGCGAAGCCAAGGGAAATCACCCCTCGACCGTGGGTAAACCCCTGATCGGCATCGAAGCGCGTCTGGGAGAATTGGATGAACTGCAGGTGCGCGGTCCCCAAGTGATGAAGGGCTACTGGAATCGCGAAGAAGACACCAAGCGCGCCTTTACCGAAGACGGGTGGCTTAAGACGGGCGATCAGGCCGATCTCTCCGACGGCGGCCGCATCCGCATCAAGGGCCGCATCAAGGAAATCATCGTCACGAGCGTGGGCGAAAAAGTAAGTCCCGTCGATCTTGAGTTTGCGATTCTCGAAGACGCCCTGTTCGATCAGGTGATGGTCGTGGGCGAAAACCGTCCCTATGTTGCCGCGCTCGTGGTGCTCAACAACGAACGCTGGCGCGCCTTGTGCGCCGATTTGCAGGTCAATCCGGACGATCCGGCTACGCGCGGCAGGCGTGAAGTCAGAAACGCGATTTTGAAGCGCGTCCGCAGCGCCACCAAGTACTTCCCGCGCTACGGCCAGCCGAGAAACGTGGCGGTGCTGCCGGAAAACTGGACCACCGAGAACGGCATGCTCACGACGACGATGAAGCTGCGCCGTCGGCAGATCGCCGAGCGCTACGCCGCCGAAATCGAAGAGCTCTACAAGGGTCACGGAGCCTAAGGCACTAGAAGATGCGTCTGTTTGATTCCCACTCGCACATCAATGCCTCCGAGTTCGACGCCGATCGCGCCGACGTGATTGCGCGCATGCGTGAAGCGGGTCTGGAAGGGGCGCTCGTCGTTGCCTGCGACTACGGCGAAGAGGAACAGCTCTTTAAGGTACTCGACATGGCGCACGACTTTCTGGTCGGCGCCTGGGCGCTGCATCCCGAGTACGAAGATCGGCGGGAATGCTCGGTTGGGGAAATCGTTGCGATTTGCCGCGATCCGCGTATTCATGCTGTGGGGGAAACCGGGCTTGACTACCACTGGTGCAAGGGAGATCTCACCTGGCAAAAGGATCGCTTTGCTCGCCACATCGAGGCCGCTAAGCTTCTGGGTAAACCCATTGTGGTGCACGCTCGCGAAGCCGAAAGTGACGCCTTGGACATTCTGGCCGGCCACGACGCGGGCAGCGTCGGCTTTGTCATGCACTGCTTCGGCGGAAGCTTGGACGATGCCAAGCGTACGATCGATCTGGGCGGGCTGGTCTCTTTTACGGGCGTGCTGACGTTTAAGAACGCCGGCAGCCTGCGTGAAATTGCCGCGGCGCTACCTTTGGACAAACTCATGATCGAGACGGACTGCCCCTACATGGCTCCCGTCCCCTATCGCGGCAAACGGTGCGAGCCGGCCTATGTTACCGAAGTCGCCAAGACATTGGCGATCGTGCACAACGTGGATGCGGATTACGCTGCGGCGGTGACAACCGACACGGCACGGAAATTTTTTAGGATCGACAAATGAAAAGAACTGCGACGCTTCTATTGACCACCCTGATGACGCTGGGCCTTTTGGCCGGCTGCGCGAGCACTCCGTCCGAACCCGCCGCCAAAGCCGAAGCTGCGGCTGCGACGCAGGCAAAGGGTCCCGTGAAGATGGCAGGCCCCGAAGAAAACTGGGCTAACTTTGCCGGTGCCGTGGACCGCGATCGCGCCGACGTGGTGAGCTTCATGATCAGTCAAGGCATCAGCCCTAATACGATCGTCAATGGCGGCGACCCGGCTCTGGTGCGTGCAATCCGCATGGACGCGACAAACGTCGTCGACACCCTTTTGAATGCCAAAGGCATTGAGGTCGACACTGCAAGCGAATACGGTGAAACGGCGCTGATGCTCGCGGCCTTCAAGGGCAATATGGACCTCGTGCAGCGCCTTTTGAAGGACGGCGCATCTGTTAACCGCATCGGCGGCTGGACGCCGCTGCACTATGCCGCCGCAGAAGGCCACAACGAGATCGTGAAACTGCTCCTCGAAAAAGGCGCACGCGTCAACGTGCAGACCTATTCGGGCATCACGCCGCTTTACATGGCCGCCCGTCGTCCCTCGCGCGAAGTCGTGATGACGCTGCTGCGCGCGGGCTCCTACCGAGACCTCTGCAACGACAAGGGACAGTCCCCGGCCGATGCGGCTAAGCTCGCGGGCGACGAAGAGCTCTCGAAGTTTCTTGCAATCGAAAAGTGCGTGCAGCCCGAGCCACTGATGCGGGCTCCGGTGCGCGGCACCAAATCAAACGGCCTCAAGCGCGGCGAACAGCGCATCCGCATTCAGAGCGCCAAGTAATTCGTCGAATTTATCTTCGCAATGGTCGTTCACGACACTTCGATTCTGACGCACCCGTTTGCGCCGCTGGAGCTGCTTTCGCCCGCGCGTGACCTCGCGACCGCCCAAGCCGCGATATTGCACGGGGCCGACGCCGTCTACATCGGCGGCCCCGCGTTCGGCGCGCGCCGTGCGGCAGGCAATTCCTTCGAGGATCTTGCCCGCATCGCGGACTTTGCCCACCGATACCGCGCGCGCGTCTACATGACGCTCAACACAATCGTCTACGACGATGAAATCGAACGGGCGCTTGAGGCCGCTTTCAAAGCCAAGGATGCCGGCATTGACGCGCTCATCGTGCAGGACATGGGACTGCTGCAGGCAGGACTTCCCGACATCGAGATTCATGCTTCTACGCAGTGCGACATCCGTACCGCCGAAAAAGCGGCGCTGCTCGACAGCCTCGGATTTGCTCAAGTGGTGCCTGCGCGAGAGTTGACGCTTGCCGAAATCGCTGCGATCCGGCGGGCGATGCCACGCGCGCGAATCGAATTTTTCATTGCGGGCGCCTTGTGCGTGAGCTACTCGGGACAGTGCTATCTTTCGGCCGCGCTCACCGGTCGCTCGGCCAACCGCGGCGAGTGCTCGCAGCCCTGTCGCCTGCCCTACGACGTCAGCGATCTTGACGGCCGCAGCATTGTCAGCGCCAAGCA
>USBS01000103.1 GCA_900552915.1 uncultured Sutterella sp.
GATGGGCCGGTAGGTATACCCGGCCTGGCAGAACCGGCAGCCACGGCGGCAGCCGTCAGAATTCTCTTAAACATCAATTGATTCCTTTATTGTCTGAAAAAACTTTCGAATAAAAGGCGTTTTGCGCATCTTAAGCGGTTTTTCGCCGTTTTGCCTTACGAAAACGTTACACGGCGTGTCCGTTCGACTTTAAGTTCGATTCAAACGGACCGCCGCTGCAACGAGGCACATCGTTTGATTGTATACCGCGCCTTCCTTAGAAGCCCGTACCGATCTGGAACTGGAAGCGCTGCGTATCGTCGCCGTCCTTCTTGTTGAGCGGGAAGGCAAGCGAGAACTTCAGCGGGCCCAAGGGCGAAATCCAGGCCACGCCGAAGCCCACCGAGTAGCGCAGGTCGCCGAAGTCGAGATCTTCGCGGTAATAGTTATCAACGCCAACACCATCGCGGCGGTAACCCCAGACGTTACCGGCGTCGAAGAAGAGCAGCCCGCGCAGCGTACGGTCGGCGCCGGGAAGCGGCGTCAAGAGTTCGGCCGAGAAGATGAACTGGCGGTCGCCGCCCAAACGATCACCGGTAGAAGCATCTCGAGGACCGAGCGAGGACGTTTCAAAGCCGCGCACCGAACCGATGCCGCCCGCATAGAAGTTCTTGAAGAACGGGAACATCTTGCCGCCGTAGGTATCGCCCCAGCCGAGCTGCAGGTTGGTGCCGAGCGTCCAGTTCTTGGAAAGCGGGAAGTACTGCGTCAACTGATAAGTCGCACGGTAGTAGCGCTGATCCCAAACGGGCAAAGCGAATTCGGCCGACACGCGCTGATAGCGGCCGCGGGTCGGAGCCAACACATTGTCTCGCGAGTCGCGTGACCAGCCGAGCGTGAGGAGCATCGCCTTCGGATCGTCGCCGTATTCGTCGACATAGTCCCAGTAGCGCTGCGGAGAAGTCACATCTTCGTCATAAGTCCCACCATTAGGATTCTGGCCGCGCAAGTCAACCTTGGTCTGTTCGATTCGGGCACCGAGGAACACACGGTCGAGTTCGGTCACCGGGATGCCGAAGCTCAGGCCTGCACCGATCGTCTCGTAGGCGACGTTCGAGACGTCGAGCTCGTCCAGGTCAACACGGCGGTCATAGAGGTCAATGTGGCGGCTGATGCCTTCGGGCGTGATGTAAGGTTCAATCAGGCTCACCGCATAGGTGCGCATGCTCTTGGAAGTATTGACTTCCACGCTGAAGGACTTGCCGGAACCGAAAACGTTGTCCTGCGCAAAGCCCGCCGACAAAATCACGCCGTCGGAAGTTGAGTAGCCGGCACCGAGCGAGATGGAGCCCGTCGGACGTTCCTTAACGTTGATTTCCAAGTCGACCTGATCGCGCGTGCCTTCCACAGGCTTGGGTTCAGCCGTCACCGTTTCAAAGTAGCCCAAGCGGTCGATACGATCGCGCGAAATCTTGACCTTGTCGCTATCGAACCATGCGGACTCGTACTGACGCACTTCACGGCGAATCACGTCGTCGCGGGTACGGGTGTTGCCCGTGATGTTGACGTGGCGAACGTAGGCGCGACGGCCCGGGTCGACCGTGAGCACGACATTGACGGCATCGCGCCCTTCAACCGGAACCGGATTGGGCGTGACGGTCGCAAAGGCATAGCCCAAAGACGAGTACTTGTCGACAATCGTCTTGGTTATTTCGTTGATGCGCTCGGCGTTGTAGATCTCGTCCTTTTCATAAACGATCAGCGGCTTGACCTCGTTTTCAAGCCCGAGCATATCGCCGCCCAACGTAATTTCATTGACGGTGTACTGCTTGCCTTCGGTCACGTTGATCGTAATGAAGATGTCGGACTTGTTCGGCGCCACGGACACCTGGACGCTGTCGACCTTGAAGTCGAGATAACCCTGATTCTGGTAGAAGCTACGCAGCGTTTCGAGGTCGGCGGCAAGTTTTTCTCGCGAATACAGGTCGCGCTTGGTGTACCAGCTCGACCACTTGTGTTCGGCAAGCTGCATCTGATCGGCCAGATCTTCCGAGTCGAACACCGTATTGCCGACAAAGCGAATCTGCTTGATCGAAGAAGCCGAGCCTTCATCAACATTGATTGTGATTCGGACGCGGTTGCGTTCCAAGGGCGTTGCCGACGTTTTGATGTCTACGCCGTAGTAGCCCTGAGACAAGTACTGGCGGCGCAGTTCCTGATCGGCGCGCTCGAGAATGGAATGGTCGAAGATGCGGCCTTCCGATAGACCCACTTCGCGAAGGCTCTTTTCTACGCCTTCCTTGTCGAAAGCCTTGATGCCGTTGGTTTCGATAGCAGCCACAGCAGGACGTTCGACCACGTTGATGACGAGCACCGTGCCGTCGATGGAGAGATCAATGTCGCGGAAAAGCCCGGAGCCGTAGAGCTGATGGATGGCTTCGGAACCGCGGTCGGGCGTGTATTCGTCGCCGACGCGGAAAGGCAGATGAGAAAAGACCGTACCGGGCTCGGTACGCTGAATGCCTTCGACTCGAATGTCCGAAATGGTAAAGACCTGAGCCGAAGCCGTTGCGGCGAGAACTGCCGAAACCGCCCCTGCCAGAGCTGTTTTAATGAACGTGCCCGTCATGAGTTGATGTTGATCCGTGTTGTCGATGCGCACGCAAAACCGCCCGCGGCCGCATCCTTGTCGGGCCGAAGACGGAATCGCGAATCAAAATGTCGCGTAAGTTTACCGCGTATGCGCTCATTTTTTGTGCGTTCTCGGCAACGAAGTTGTTAATTCGGACGAACGGACGATCGGCAAAGCGCATCCGTGCGGTTGCCCTGGAGACAATTCGGGCGGCCAGCTTCACGCTCACCGCCCGATGCGTCGTAGGGCCGACGATGCGCCGGCCTACTCCTTACAGAAAGAAAATTAAAGCTTGCCGCCCGGAACGATCTTGCGCAGATCGAACTTGGTGCCGAGCGGGATGCGTTCCAGCTTCATGCCCTTTTCGGACTGACGGAACCAGTAGAGCGCTTCGCTGTCCTTCGGGCCAATCACTTCGCAGTCGTGTTCGCCAGTCACAAAGAGCGCCGTGCCTTCAGGCAGACCGATCACTTCTTCGTCCTTGTTGTACCAGAGGAATTCTTCGAGACGGTCTTCGCGGGTTTCGTTGTTGAGGCCCTGCGTGCCGCCGGAAATGAAGTGCGGGTTCGTCTGGAACGGAATAAAGCCGAAGGTGTTGAAGGAAGGCGGTTCGGCAATGGGCATGTCGTTGGTGGTGCGAAGCGTCGGGCAAGCCACGTTGCCGCCCGCGGACCAGCCGCAGTACGGAACACCGGCGTTGACGCGTTCGCGGATCAGATCAATGATGCCCGCTTCGTACATGCGGGTCACCAGAGCCCACGTGTTGCCGCCGCCCACGGCGATTGCCTTGGCTTCGCGCACGGCCTTGTGCGGGTCCTTGAAGCGGTGAATGCTCACGATCTTGTGGCCATAGGGCTTGAAGGCATCCTGCACCTGCTTTTCGTAGGCGTCGTACGTGCCTGCGACCTTGGCATACGGAATGAAGAGAATTTCGTACTTTTCCTTACCGAAGAGCTTTTCGTACTGATCGCCCGCAAAGTCCAGGTAGCCGGAATTGTGGTAGCGCGAGCTCGACTGAATCAGAACACGGCGCTTTGGGCTCACCTTCATGGGCTTCAGCGGCGTCTTCTGCTTGGCTTGAGCCATCGGTGCGGCCGCTGCGGCGGCGCCAAGAATCGTTGCAGAAATCAGGTTGCGGCGAGTCAATGCCATTTGTTTCTCTCCTCAAAGTTCTGAACGCCGAAGCGTTCTAGGTGATTTCTTCTAGGGTGTTATACCTAATTTTGAGTGTAAATGACATTGACTCGCATCAAGGAGGAACGCAGAAATTGCGTCATGAAACGTCCTGAAACGAAAAGCATCGGATCTAGATCTTTTTTGTCAGAAAATTGCCTGTGAGCTATACCAACGCAGAAAAGCTGTCAATAACCACCTATACGAAAGAAGTACCGGTGGGGTAGAGTTCGACAACCTCAATTTCGAAAAAATCCCGTCAACCGCGCGGTTTAGCGCAATACTCCCCGAATACTCCGTTAAATATCACCATTCGTTATGTACTTTTGATCATAACGAAAAAGATATCGCTTCGATCAACTTCCGACCAATTGACGTTATAACCTTGCTCCACGAAACTCTCCTTGCTCGATAAACAAAACACCTCAATGGAGCTGTGCGGACATGACCGTCGAATTGACGACGGTCGTTCGCCCGATAAGGAGATTTCTATGGAACTTTCACGCAGAAGTTTCTTCAAGCGCTCGTTGCTCGCCGTCGGAAGCGGCAGCGCAGCCGCTCTTTCAGGCACGGCCAAAGCTCAAGCCGACTGCCTGAAAAAACCCTACAAACTTGAAAACGTCAAGGAAGTCACCAACATCTGCTGCTACTGCTCGGGCGGCTGCGGCACGATCTGCTCGTCTCGAAACGGCGAACTCATCAACCTCGAAGGCGACCCGGATCATCCGGTCAACCTCGGCGGTCTCTGCCCGAAGGGCGCCGCCATGTGGGGCCTGCGAAACATCGTCAACCCGGACCGTACGGTCTCGCCTCACCCCGACCGCATCGTGCATCCGATGGTGCGCCGTCCGGGCTCCACAAAGTGGGAGCGAATCTCTTGGGATCAGGCCGCCAAGGAAATCGCCCGTCACGTCAAAAAGACGCGCGACGAGAGCTTCGTGACAACCGAAGACGGCGTCACGGTGAACCGTTGCGACGGCATCGCAAGCTTGGGCGCAGCGCAGCTCAACAATGAAGAAGGGTGGCTTGTGCAGAAGTTCGCCCGCTCTCTGGGCATCGTCGCCATCGACAACCAGACGCGCGTGTGCCACTCCTCCACCGTCGCGGGTCTGGCTCCGAGCTTCGGCCGAGGCTCGATGACCAGCCACTGGTGCGACTTTGCCAACGCCGACGTGATTCTCACGATCGGCTCGAACAACGTGGAAAACCACCCGCTGAGCTCGCGCTGGGTCGAACGCGCGCAAGACCGCGGCGCCACTTGGATTGTGGTCGATCCGCGTTATTCGCGTTCTGCCGCGCAGGCCGACATCTACGGTCGTCTGCGCCCGGGCACCGACATTGCCTTCTTCGGCGGGATGATCAACTACATCCTGCAAAACGAGCTCTATCACAAGGAATACATCCTCAGCTACACGAACGCCGCGTGCCTTCTGCGCGATGACTACACGTTCGATCCCGATACGGGTCTCTTCTCAGGCTGGGATCCCGTCAAGCAGAAATACGACAACGAGTCCTGGGGCTACGACTCCGACAAAAAGCAAATCTGGAACACTTCCGAAGGCTCGGCCTTTGCTTGGGTCAACAAACCCGGCACACCGAAATTCAAGACGCCCGCGCTGAAGGTTCTCAAGCGCGACGAAACGCTGCAAAATCCTCACTGCGTTCTCAACGTCATGAAGGCGCACTATGCCCGCTACACGCCCGAGCTCGTCGAGCGCATCACCGGCATGGACCGTGAAGTGCTCCAGAAGATCTGGCAGACGTACGCTTCCACGGGCCGCCCCGACAAAGCGGGCTCCATTTTGTACGCACTGGGTCAAACGCAGCACACCTACGGCTCTCAGAACTGCCGCATCATGTGCGTCGTGCAGCTTCTGCTGGGCAACGTGGGCATCGCGGGCGGCGGCATCAACGCACTTCGCGGCGAACCCAACGTGCAGGGCTCGACCGACGTGGGCGCTTCCGTGCATCAGGCGCCGGGCTATCTCGCCTGGCCGACCGGCAAGAGCCATCCGACGCTTGCCGACTATCTCTCGACCGAAACCTACGCGGCGGGCTACTACACCAACAAGCCCAAGTTCTGGGTTTCCGCTCTCAAGGAATGGTTCGGCAAGAACGCCACGGTCGAAAACGATTACTGCTACGACCTGCTGCCGAAGATCAGCCCGCGCTACGACTACGCGCACTACTCGACCATCATGACGTTCAATCAGATGCGCGACGAGAAAATCAAGGGCTACTTCTGCTTCGGCATGAATCCGGCGCACTCCACTCCGAACGCCAAGCACGCCCGTCGCTCCATGGCCAAGCTCGACTGGCTC
>USBS01000104.1 GCA_900552915.1 uncultured Sutterella sp.
AGCGCAACCTTGCCAAGGTTGAGGTCGCGAGTTCGAGACTCGTCTCCCGCTCCAATCTTTCTTTTTCCCAAACTGTTTCAAAGACAACGACGGCATTGCTGCATCCGCATGCTTCGTGGGACAATGCGCTTGCCTTTTTTCATTGTCTTCGATCATGTCGTCTGGACCTTCTTCATACCGCGGCCGCTTTGCCCCCTCACCTACCGGACCGCTGCATTTCGGAAGCCTTGTTTGTGCTCTGGCGTCCTATTTGGATGCGCGCGCGCACAACGGCGTCTGGCTTGTTCGCATCGAAGACATCGATCCTCCGCGCGACGTTCCCGGAGCCGACAAACAGATACTTGAAACGCTCGCACGCCTGGGCATGGTCTCAGACGAGCCCGTCGTATGGCAAAGCGACCGATACGATCTGTACGAAGCGGCTCTTGCCAAACTCACACAAAAAGGACTTGTGTACGGCTGTGCATGCTCTCGGCGCGAAATCGCAGCCGCACAAGCCGAACTCGGACTTGCGCCACATGTTTATCCCGGCACCTGCCGCAACGGTACCAACGGAAGACCAGCTCGTGCTTTACGCCTTCGGACCGTTGATGAAACGATCGAATTCCGCGATCGACGCTGCGGTGTTTTTGCCGAAAACCTCGAGCAAGACGTGGGCGACTTCGTCATCCGGCGCGCCGACGGCCTTTGGGCCTACCAGCTTGCGGTGGTGGTCGACGATGCCGATCAGGGCGTCAACAACGTCGTTCGCGGCGAAGACCTTCTCGACAATACCCCTCGTCAAATCTACCTGCAAAGGCAGCTGGACATTCCGACGCCGCAATACTTCCATGTAGCACTCGCCGTTGACTCAAACGGCATGAAGCTATCCAAGCAGACGCACGCACCGGCAATAGACGCCGAAGAGCCTCTGCCGCTTCTGCTGGCGGCAGCCCGCCATTTAGGATTAACCGGCATCGGTGCAAAAACGCCGCAAGCGTTTTACGCTGCGGCGCAGGAAATTTGGGCGGAAAAATTCGTGTTCTGAGGATTTATTCCTTCCAAGGCACAGGGTGCGGAAAGATGCGGCCCAAAAGAGCGCGAATCAGCACCTTTTCGTCGTCGCCGGGCGTACCGAAGGTCGCCTCGGGCAGATGCTCCACGGCTTGCGCTTCGTAGCGGTTGCCGTGCACCAGCCGCGTATAAGAAAGCTTACCCTCGACAATGCGGTCGCTCCAGCCGCCGGTCTTAAAGTCAAACTGCAGGCAACGCGAACAGTCCGCGTCGAATGTTCTAACCTCCCTCGGGTTAAACCCTTGCTCCTTGAGCGTCTGCAGAACAGTCAAACGCAACGATTCGTTGGCGTAAGGCGCAACGCTCACGCACACTTTTCGGTTCGGATTTTCCGCGAAACGGTACTCGTAAGGGCTGTGCCCTGCCATATTCTGGCAACCGGCAAGCACCAATGCCGCAGCAGGAATGAAAAGCTTGAAGATTGCGCGCATGCAGTTACTTAGAAGTGAAAAAACTTGACGAAGACGGATGATACACGCACCGAATTCGATTTCTGCGGCATGCCGTTTGAATTTACGTTCAGGCGATTCTTTGCCTTATGCCGCACGCGTGAGCGTCGTGATATGCGCCACAGCGCTTCGGGCAAGACTTCGGATGTCGTAGCCCCCCTCGAGGATGCTCACAAGTCTGCCGCCGCACACCGCACGCGCCACTCTCATCAATTCCATCGTCATGAAGGAATAATCGAACTCGGTGAGCTTGAAGAGCGCCTGCTTTTCATCGCGGTGCGCATCGAATCCCGCGCTCATCAGGATCAGCTCGGGCTTGAAATCGAGAATTTTCGGGATCCAAACTTCGTTGAGGACCTTCAGAACATCCATGCCGTCGGTGCCGTCGGGCATCGGCGCATTGACAATGTTGGAAGCCTGCGCGGGCTTGAGCCCGAAGGGAAATGCCGTTTCCTGGTAAAGGCTAAAAAGCGCAATGCGGTCATCGCCCTTGATGATGTCTTCCGTACCGTCAGCCCGGTGCACATCGATATCGATAATGGCCACGCGCTTGAGACCCAGCACGTCAATCGCATGCAGCGCGGCGCACGCCACCGAATTGATGAGGCAGAAGCCGTGGGCGAAGTTGCGCCCTGCGTGATGTCCGGGCGGGCGCACGCAGGCAAAGGCGTTGCGAAGCGTTCCGGAACAAACCTGACGCACCGCTTCGATTGCCGCACCCGCGCTTTTGAGCGCAGCCTCAAAACTCAAGTGATTGATGAAGGTATCTTCGGAAATCTGCTTTTCTTCATGAGGCCCGAGCTCCCGACTCGTCTGTGAGAGTACTCGCACATAGTCCTCATCATGCGCACGAAGCACATCCTCGAGCGAAGCCGGAGCACTCGGCAGCACAGTAACGGCGCGCGTCAGCCCCATTGCGATCATGCGGTCTTCGATCGCATCGATTCGATCGGGCGACTCGGGCGAGTCGGGACCCTGCTGGTAACTGTGGCACAAATCGTGAGTAAAAAAACCTGTCGGCAAACGAGTATCCCTATTCCGGTTTTATTTTTTCATTGTAAACAACATCATCTGCGCGAAGTATTGAGACAACTTCGTGAAACTGCAACGAAACTTAACGAAAAAGAGGCCCGTGCAATTCCCTGTGGGACACGGGCCGGAAGAGCCAATGGATATTTGTTTTTAGAAAGTTCTAGGTCAGCGCCAAACCGGCAGTGATGATGCCGGCGACAATCATGCCGACTATGTGGTTGGGACGCTGGAACAGATTGGCTTTACGAAGGTCAGATCCTGGAACGACGGGCGTCACGGTATTGAGACCGGACACCGGACCGCCGGTCAGGTAATACTGACCGATATTGCCGCCTGCGGCCGCCGCAACTGCCGTCGCCATCGGGTCCGCTCCGGCACTCATCACAAGCGTAACGAACGGAAGAATGATGGCCGCAGAACCGGTGTAGGACTGAGTAACAATGCCTGCAATCATCGCCACGACAAACATAAGCGCGATCGGAGCGGTGTTGAGAATCGGTTCGAACCAGCCTTTGAGGGTTTCGATGACACCGACGTTATTGATGACGCCCGAAAGGAACAGGAAGATGATGATGGCGGTAAACGGCACCGAGAGCATCTTCACGCCTTCAACCATATCGGCTTCGCTTTGCATCATCGGACGACGGGAAAGCGCGATCGTCAGAAGCGCTGCAACAAAGCAGACCACGAAAATCGGGATGCCTGTGGCGGCAAACACCAACAAAACGATGAAGGGAATGAATGCCTTAATAGAGCTGATGTTGTCGGTGTTTTCAAAGTCGTTCAGGATGCGTTCGATCTGTTCCTTGGAAAACCGGGAAACCTGTCCGCCTTCGGAAATGATTCGATGCTTCATGCGCCAGTAGGCAGCACCCATGATGGCAAAGGCCGACAACGCACCCCAGACGTTGAACATACCGAAGGAAATGCCCGTCAAAGCCAAAATGCCGAGTTCGGTGGGGTGCGCAAACCCTGCGCCGCATCCAAGGTTGTTGGCATGCTGCAGAGCACCGGCCGCTTCATCGGGCTTGACGCCGAGCTTGATGGCCGCGGGACCGGCAATGACGCCCGTGATGGCAGCTTGCGTAAAGCCCACAAACATGCCGATGACACCGGCAACGAAAGCCGCTGCCGTGATGATGCCCGGACCGCCGCCGACGTAATTGCCGAACTTGATGACTTCTTTAATGATTACGGACAAGAAGCCGGAAGTCTTCATGATGCCGATGAAAAGCAGAATACCGGCCATATCGACCAGAACCGGGTTCAATCCGCCGATCAGAAGCGATTTGATGGAGACGCCTTCGGGGCTAGTCAGAGGGATGCCTCCGACCAAAGCAGCAATGGTGGCTCCGATCATCGCCGTCATGAACAGCGGCGTTCTGCCGATGATCATCAGAATCAAGGTTATGGCAATAATGACTTGCGCAATGATCAGATTCGTAGCCATAAAAAATCCCTCCCGTTATTCGTCCTCGCAACTGCAGCTGTCTTTGATCGCTTTCACGTTGAGCTTGGGACGGGTGTCGACTGTGAGACTGAAAATATCGGGACGAGCGTAGTGACCGGAAACATCCAGGTCGTAGCGGGCACGAATGATTTCGTCGGTTTCGATTTCAGCAGTCAATAGGCCTTCT
This sequence comes from uncultured Sutterella sp., assembly GCA_900552915.1. Classification (GTDB taxonomy): domain Bacteria; phylum Pseudomonadota; class Gammaproteobacteria; order Burkholderiales; family Burkholderiaceae_F; genus Duodenibacillus. Next base: position 4,172 of record USBS01000104.1, read on the forward strand.
TCGTGGTAGTAGGGACCCGCGAGAACGTTGCCCTGAGGATCAATGATGACCGAGCCGCCGCGCATGAGTTCTGCCTTAGGATCCCAATGCGGAACTTCAATGCCGAGTTCCTCGGGCGGCGGAAGATACTGGACGGCACACACCAGGAAGCAGCGTCCTTCATGCGCAATGTGCCGCATCGATGCCTGCCAGACATCCGTAACTGCAACCGTCGGCGCACAGTAGATTTCAAGATCCTGGTCATACATGTAGGCGCGCAGCAAAGGCATGTGGTTTTCCCAGCAAATGCAGGCACCGGCCTTGCCTGCCTTTGTCTGAACGACCGGCAGATAGGCGCCGTCGCCCTGACCCCAAATCAGACGTTCGGCGGCCGTCGGCATCACCTTGCGATGCTTTCCGACAAGGCCTTTTTCCGGATCATAGAAAAACGCGGCACAGTAGAGCGCATGCGGAGTTTGTTCAATGCAGCCGACAACAAGCGAAGCGCCGGTTCGAGCCGACAAACCGGCCAAAGCTTCGCTTTCGGGGCCGTCGTCGGTGATGGCATTCTTGAAGTAGTCGCAGAACTTGTCACGGCCTTCGTCCAGACGATAGCCCATATATGTCCCGAAGATTTCGCCCTTGGGATACGAACCGAGCAAGGCCTCGGGCAATACGACGAGATCGGCGCCGCTTGCCTTGATCTTTTCTTCGTAAGACAAAATCTTTTCTAACGTGGCGGCTTTACCACGCGAATCCGAACCCAACTGCAGTGCAGCAACAACATGCTTGCTCATAAAACACTCCCTTTGAAAACAAGTAGATAGGAGACTCTTATGAGGGCTATTATTGAAGTGATGCCACTGCTACGAACAGAGCGAAAGAGGAGAATCTGATATGAATATTTCTTCTATCGATAGTCTCAATTTGAACGCTTTGCGTATTCTGGAAGCCGTATTTGAGGAAGGAAGCGCTTCGCGCGCCGCCATTCGCCTGAATATGACGCAATCGGCCGTCTCGGCAGGAATTCGGCAATTGCGCCGAATTTACAGTGATCCGCTTTTTGTTCGGACCGGACGCGGATTGAGGCCCACTTTGTTCTGTCAGCAGATCTTTCCTTTCGCTTCCGAGTCGCTTAACCAAGCAAGAAAAACGCTGGAGCTTTTTTCAGGACGAAAAGGACTTTTTGAGGGCCGCACCATCACGGTGGGCATGTCGGATGACTTCGAGATCGCCCTTGGTCCCAAGATGGTTGAAATGGCCAAAACGCTGGTGCCGGGCGGACGCCTGCGTTTCCGGCAAACCAACTCTCAAATGGTCACGGAGATGTTGGTTTCCAGGGATATCGACTTGTCTATTACAGCCGGCGGCATTTCCAACGACATCCTTCAACACGAATCCGTCGGCTCCGGCACCTACGGTTGCCTTGTGGATCCGGCTAGTTACAAGGCACCTTTCGACTTGGAAAACTATGTGCATCACGAGCACATTCTGGTTGGGTACGGAGGCTTCTACGGCGTCGTTGACGAAGTACTCGGCCGACGAGGCTACAAACGCTTTATCCGAGTTTCTACAAGTCACTTTGCCGCTGTTCCTTACTTTCTGAAAGGAACCGATTCGATCATTACGATGCCTCGACACGCTGCCAAGAGCATTGCCGAAATTACACCGCTCGAATTTCACGAGTGTCCGATCGCCTACCCGGTCTATCCTGTGGAACTCGGCTTCAGACGATCCGCTGAAAAAGACCCGATTCTGCGCAAGATCGTTGCAACACTGCGGCGACATCTTTCGCTACTGCTGTAATCGGAAAAAAACGCACCTGCGATCAAACACGAAGGTGCGTCCTCTTTTACCCAAATTGTGCAGATCTAGATCCGTAACCAAATTTGAGGCCTAACGCAAAAA
>USBS01000105.1 GCA_900552915.1 uncultured Sutterella sp.
TACCGTCTCAGGCTGAAGCTGGAAATTCCTCTGAAATCAAGGTGTTATTGGAATTACCCCAGGAGCGCTATTTGTTTCTATTTGTTACTGACAAACGAGTTTTCAGGCTTCGCGACCTGCTCTCTTACATCACCGTGATGTGTTTGCCGGAATGATTCCGCTGCCCAACGTGCCCGGCGAAGCCGAAGTCGCCGTGCCGGTGCTTGACCGCCGCAGAGACCGAGCACAACAAAACACATCATCTTGATGTGTTTTCAGGATTCATTCCGCTTTACCGTCTCAGGCTGAAGCTGGAAATTCCTCTGAAATCAAGGTGTTATTGGAATTTCTCCAACGGCGCTATTTGTTTCTATTTGTTGCCGGCAAACGAGTTTTCAAGCCTTACGGCCTCTTTCCTTGCATCACCATGATGCATTTAATGGATTCATTCCGTTTTTCCTCTCCTTACTCTCATCTTCGGGCCCAAGAACGAAATTTCTGTTGCATCAACGCAGGACATCTTCCTTCTTTGCCTAAGGCGCTCGCCTTATGGAAATTGATGCCCTTTCGCCTGTAAACTAACGACTCGTTGCGCCGCACGCTTCTTCCGTAGGAGCGTGTTTTTCATGCAGCGCTCAAAAAATTTCCTTCTTTTCAATCTTTCAGAAGAGCCCGAGGGGGCCTGGAGGTTTTGACACATGGCTAAAGCCGATAAAGCCGGCAATACGGCAAAGTACCCGCTTAATCTTCCCGATACCTCTTTTCCGATGCGCGGTGATCTGCCCAAGCGTGAACCGGCTTGGGTCGCCGACTGGGAAAAGCGCGACCTCTACCACGTCATTCAGAACGCCCGCAAAGGCCGCCGCAATCGCTTCGTGATTCACGACGGTCCTCCGTATGCCAACGGCGAGATTCACCTCGGCCACGCCTTAAATAAGATTCTCAAGGACATCATCAACAAGACCAAGCTCCTTGAAGGCTATGACGTTCCCTACGTGCCGGGTTGGGACTGCCACGGCATGCCCATTGAGATTCAGATTGAAAAGATGTACGGCAAGGGACTCGAAAAGTCCGATCTCATTGCCAAGGCCCGCACCTACGCTAAGGAACAAGTTGAAAAGCAGAAGGCCGGCTTCAAGCGTCTGGGCGTTCTGGCCGACTGGGAAAATCCGTACCTCACGATGCGTCCGGAAACGGAAGCTGCCGAAATCCGCACGCTCGCAAAGATTGTGGAAAAGGGCTACGTCTACCGCGGTCTCAAGCCCGTGAACTGGTGCTTTGACTGCTGCTCGGCTCTGGCCGAAGCCGAAGTCGAATACGCCGACCGCGAAAGTTATGCAATCGACGTCGCCTTCAAGCTTTCCGAAGAAGACAAATCCAAGGTTGAAGCTCTCTTCGGCGTGACGTTCGACAAGCCCTGCTACACCGTGATCTGGACCACGACGCCGTGGACGATTCCGGCCAACCAGGCCATCAACATGCACCCGGAACTCACCTACGCGCTCGTCGACTGCGGCGATCGCTACCTGATTCTGGGCGCCAGCCTTGTTGAAGATTGCCTCAAGCGCTACAAGATGACCGGCAAGGTTGTAGCCGAAACGAACGGCAAGGGCTTTGATCACGTCCGCTTTATGCATCCCTTCAGCGAACTGCACGAGGGCTACAAGCGCTTCTCACCGGTGTTCCTCGCCGAGTACGTGGACGCTACGAGCGGCACGGGCATCGTACACTCCGCCCCGGCCTACGGCGTGGACGACTTTATTTCGTGCAAGGCCAACGGCATCACCAACGACGACATCTTGAATCCCGTCATGGGCAACGGCGTTTACGCCGACTGGCTGCCGCTTTTTGCAGGCATGAACATCTGGAAGGCCCAGCCCAAGATCGTCGACACGATGCGCGTCGCAAACGTGCTGCTCAACTGCGAAATGATCCAGCACAGCTACATGCACTGCTGGCGCCACAAGACGCCTCTGATCTACCGCGCCACGGCGCAGTGGTTCATTCGCATGGATGCCCCGACGGCCGACACCAAGGGCGTTCTGAATACGCAGCCCGAAGCCAAGACGCTGCGCGAAACCGCCCTGGCAGGCGTCGATGCCACCAAGTTCTATCCGTCCTGGGGTTACAACCGCCTGCATTCGATGATCGAAAATCGTCCCGACTGGTGCATCTCGCGTCAGCGCAACTGGGGCGTTCCGCTTCCCTTCTTCCTCAACAAGGCCACGGGCGAACTGCATCCGCGCACGCTCGAAATCATGGAAGAAGTCGCCAAGAAGGTGGAAAAGGAAGGCATCGAAGCCTGGGTGAAGGCCAAGGCCGAAGACTTCATGCCCGCCGAAGAGGCCGCGCAGTACGACAAGACGAACGACATTCTCGACGTTTGGTTCGACTCGGGCTCCACGTACGAAACCGTGATGAACGGCTCGCACAAGGACATCTACAACTCGCCGCACTGCGACTTGTACCTTGAAGGCAGCGACCAGCACCGCGGCTGGTTCCACTCTTCGCTTTTGACGAGCTCGGTTCTGTACGGCCGCCCGCCCTACGATGCGCTTCTCACGCACGGCTTCCTCGTCGACGAAGAAGGCTACAAGATGTCCAAGTCCCGCGGCAATGCCATGGGTCCCAAAGAAATCTACGAGAAGTTCGGCGCCGAAATCTGCCGTCTGTGGGTTGCACAGACCGACTACTCGACCGAACTGCGCATCGGCCCGACGATCATCAAGGGCGTTGTCGACAGCTACCGCCGCATCCGCAACACGCTGCGCTTCCTGCTTGCCAACACCAACGACTTCGACATCACGAAGGATGCGGTGCCCGTCGATCAGATGCTTGAGCTCGACCGTTGGGCTCTGGCTCGCGTTGCCGAACTGCAGCAGCAGGTGGCCAAAGCCAACGAAAGCTACAGCTTCCAGCAGGTCTCCTCGCTTCTGATGGGCTTTGCCACGGACGATCTCGGCAGCTTCTACCTCGACATCCTGAAGGATCGCCTCTACACCACCAAGGCCGACGGTCTGCCGCGCCGCAGCGCTCAGACGGCTCTGTGGCACATCACCGCAACCTATCTGCGCCTGATGGCCCCGATCCTTTCGTTTACGGCAGAAGAAGCCTTCGCCATCTTCAGCCCGAATCAGGACGGCACGATCTTCACCGAAACCTATCACAAGGTTCCGGAAACGGCCGATGCCGATCAGTTGCTTGCCAAGTGGGCGCTGATTCGCGAGCTGCGCGCCGAAGTTCTCAAGAAAATCGAAGAGCTTCGCATGCAAAGTCTTGTCGGCTCGAGCCTGCAGGCCGAATGCACGATTACCGCTTCGGGCGAAGCTTACGAGGCGCTTGCCAGCCTCGGCAACGAACTCAAGTTTGTGCTGATGACCTCTCGCGCCGAACTCGTCAAGGGCGAGGGCGAGCTCGCGGTCGAAGTGACCCCCACCAAGCAAACCAAGTGCTGCCGCTGCTGGCACTACGTCCCGAGTGTCGGAAGCAATTCCGAACACCCGGACCTGTGCGAACGGTGTCTGACCAACCTCTTCGGCGCGGGCGAAGTCCGCACCAAGGCTTAAGCAATCGTGACGAATCAAGTCCGAACCGCACCCCGGGGCCCCGCCCCGGGGCGATTTGTCCTGTGGCTCGCTATTGCCGGGCTTTTGCTGGCGCTCGATCTCTGGACCAAAGCAGCCGTGGTCAATAGTCTTGCCTACGGCGCATTCGTTTACGTCACGCCCTTTTTCAACCTCTGTCACGTGCGCAACACGGGAGCGGCCTTTTCGTTTCTAGGTGAAGCCGGCGGTTGGCAGATTTTTGCCTTTGCGGCGATTGCCGTGGTGATTACGCTTGTCTGCCTCTATTTTCTTTGGCGCAACGCGCGACGCCCGCTTTTTGCGTCGTCCATGGCACTTGTGATTGCGGGAGCACTCGGCAACCTCTGGGATCGCCTCGTTTACGGTTACGTGACGGACTTCCTGGACTTTCACGCCTTCGGTTGGCACTGGCCCGCTTTTAATGTTGCGGACATCTGCATTTGCCTGGGCGCAGCCATTCTCGTGATCGACGAATTTCGGCGAAATTGAGCGCCAAAGTCCTCTTGAGGAAGGCCGACTTTCTTTTTCGGAAAGCCGGCCTTTTTGTAATCGTCTCAGATGAGCTCGTAGCTAGCCGATTGAATCGGCATATTCAATAGCGGCAGCACGCGCTCAAGAAGAATTCCGTCGCGGCTGTCCGTCTGATAGCCGAAGGTCGCGCGAATGCCCTGCAGGATGAACTGTGCGGCGCGGTCAAGCGCAATCGGAAGACTGTCGCCCTGCAGAAGACTTCCCGTGATCACGCTCGTAAAGCTGTCACCCGTGCCGGGGTAATGTGCCGGTAGATACGGACAGGTCACCTTCCAGGTGCGCAAATCGCTCTTGCTGCGGGCGATCACCGACGTCAATCCCGACTGTCCGGGAACCGGAGCACCGGTGATGATCACTGTATCGGGCCCCATGTCGGAAAGCGCCGCGATGATGTCCTTTAGCTCGTCATTGCTGCATTCGGCCTTGTAGGGACGTCCCAAAAGCGCAAAGGCTTCCGTAAGGTTGGGCGTCAGCACATCGGCTTTCACAGCCAATTGCCGCATTTCATCAACCATCTCCTGCGACATCTTGCTGTAAAGGTGTCCGTTGTCGCCAAGCACAGGATCAACGACAACCAATGTCTCGGGGCGACGGAAGCGCTCGATCATGCCGCAGACGATTTCGATTTGTCGGGGAGAGCCCATATAGCCCGTATAAATGGCCTCAAAGGAGACGTCCAGCTTTTCCCAGTGATCGATGATGCGAGGCATCTCCTCGGTAAGATCGAGAAAGGAAAACTCCGGATACTGCGAATGGTTGGACAAAATCGCCGTCGGCAGCGGACAGACGTTAAAGCCCATCGTGGACAGGATCGGAATCACCGTCATCAAGGACGTGCGGCCGATGCCGGAAAGATCGTGCACCGCAGCAATGCGGCGGACATGAGGCGTAAAACGCATGGGGCTTCTCGAAAAATTCACATGAGGCACAAACGATAGCAGTTTACGAAAGCCGCAACGCCACCTTCTTTCGCAAAATCATGCCGATCGGCTGCAAGCTGATACGGATTCCTGTCAGCAAAACTCGGCAGGAGCCCTCACCTCCCTGAGGCGGGGAGGAATGCCGAGCTTGTTTCGTTTACTCAGGTCGATCATAATGCCCTAGTGTTTCACTTTCTGATCGACGATGCTTCACGCTGCCAAATTTCGCATCTACCCAACTACGGAACAAGAGAAGTTCCTTTGGGGACAATGGGGTGCCGTTCGCTTTGTCTGGAACAAAGCTTTGGCACTGAAGCAGCGCGCCTATAAGCGGGACGGAACCAATCTATCGGTGATCCACGATCTCAAGCCATTGCTGGCGGTAGCTAAAAAATCCAGAAAGTATTCCTGGCTGAAGCTCTACGACAGCATGGCACTGCAGGAATCGGTTCGTCATCTTGACGGCGCATTCAACCGATTCTTCAAGCACGAAGCCGGTTTTCCCCAGTGGAAAAGCCGCAGAGGCGAGCAGTCGAGTTATCACTGCACTTGTGTTTCTGTGGGGGACGGATGGATCCGTATTCCGAAGATGGGACGGATCAAAACCGTGACGCATCGTTCGGTTGAAGGCAAGGTCAAAAGCATCACCTTGTCGGCTGATACGACCGGAGCCTATTACGCTGCTGTTCTCTATGAAGACGGCAAGCCGCAACCCGAAGCAATTCCGAAGATCTACGAAAACAAGATCTGCGGCATCGATCTCGGAATCACCGATCTGGTCATAGAATCGGACGGCAAAAAGACAGCCAATCCGAAACACATCAAACGTGCACAGAAAAATCTAAGGCGTAAAGCCAAGAAGCTTTCGCGCACGACAAAAGGAAGCCGGCGACGCGAGAAAGCTCGCAAGCAGCTGGCAAAGGCGCACAAGCGGGTTGCTAATGCCCGCACGGATGCGCTGCACAAAATCTCGAAGCGACTGATTGACGAAAACCAAGCGGTCTGCG
>USBS01000106.1 GCA_900552915.1 uncultured Sutterella sp.
GAAGGTGGATTTGGCACGGTTCGCGCTCTCGGCGTTTTCCGCAGCGATCTGCAATTTTGCATTCAGCTCCTGCGTATCGTTCGCGGCTTTCCTTGCGGCAGCTTCGGCTTTGCGTGCCTTCAGGAGCAGCTTCAGGATCGTGAGCAGAATGACTGCAACAAAAATGCTGCTGACCAGCAGGACCATAAAGAAGTTATCCCTTATAAACTCACTCAGGGTAACCTTCCGCGCGGAGCTCTTATGCATCGCCAGAGAGCCGGTGAGCATATTGGTCGGCATGGCCTTGATCGTTTTGTTCAGTATGGACAGCAGATGGCGGTTTCCGCTATTGACCGCAAAGCAGGATTTGGCAGGATTTGGAAGCGGAACGCTGTAAAAGTCGTATTTCTTGCTGTAGTTTTCCTGGCTGCTGACCCCTGTGACAAAGCAGTCCGCCTGTCCGTCCTTGACCAGCCTTGCCGCATCCTCCTGTGCAGCGCAGTCCACGATCTCCCACTGCGGATAATAAACCGCAATGTACCTTGTTAGGGAAATCTTGTTTTGCGGAACGGCAACGCGGTTCGCTTGGTTTTCGTTAAAGTGCTGTTTGTTCGTGACCGCCATCATGTTGGAGGTCCACGTTGTGTTGGTACAGGCAACGCGATAGTCTTCCGCCAGATTGGGGCTCTGGTCGAAATGGAATACCATGTCGATCTCGCCTGATTTCAGCGCATCGAGTTCCGCTTTTTGGCTGTCATAACCGACCATCTGGAATACCAGTTCCTGATTTCCCAGACAATCTCTGGCAAACTGAATATAGTCCGTGATGGTTCCGGTGATTTCCCCGGTGGCAGGGTCATAGGTGCTGACGCCGCTGTCACCCGTCAGAAAGCCCATCCTGATCGCACCGTGCTCTTTGAGCCACGCCTTTTCCTCTCCCGTAAGGATCGGGGTATAATCCAGCGAGAAATACCTTTTATAGAGATCCGCCGTATAAAAAGGATCGGCGTCCTCCAACGCGCGCATCGCATTGTCCAGTTCTTCCTTGATATCCGCACGGTCTTTGTTGATCGCATAGTAGATGTCGGATTTTCCCACACGGGTCATGGTCGAGATGCCAAGCTCCGCCCAGAAGGATTCTTCCAGCGAAACAAAGCAGTCGATCTCATGGTTTGCCAGCTTTTGCTTCACATCCTCATTGTTGGAGATGTTGACGTGCTGCGTTTTCAGGTCGTATTTTTCTTCCCATTCGGTCAGCATGACCTCCGGTTCCGTTCCCATCAGAACGCCGATCTTTTTGCCGTTCAGCGTTTTGAAGTCGGAAGCGGTGATGTCCTCGCGCGAGAGATCGGCATAGAGGTAATATTTTTCCTCCCCCATCGGTTCGTCCGAAAACAGCATCTCCTCAGCGCGATCCTCCGTATAAGAAATATCGCCCATAATGTCGATCTCGCCGTTTTTGAGCTGTTCAAGAAGCCCCGAGGTGTAGTTTTCCGTGAGAACGAGCGGCATGTCGGGCACAAGCGATTGAACGCCCGCGACAAGCTGCGGCACGAGATAAGGGGCAATGGTGTAGATGACGCCAAGACGCAGGGGACCGGTCAAGGGGTCGCGCCCCTGAGCGGCGGCTTCGCGCAAGCGGTCGCATCCGGAGAGAATGCGCTGGGCTTCTTCAACGATCGCGGCACCCGTGGGCGTGAGCGTCACGTCGTTGCTGCGGCGCTCGAAAATCTTCACCTGCAGTTCGTCTTCGAGCTTTTTCACGGCCACCGAAAGCGAGGGCTGCGAGACGTGGCAGGATTCGGCCGCACGGCCGAAGTGGCGCTCGCGTGCCACTGCCAGGATGTAGCGTAGTTCGTTGAGTGTCATGGCGGTCTCTCTTTTATAAAAAGATGAATTGCAGTGAGATGTTTTTATGCCCGCAGGAAATCTCCGGCACCCGCAAACCAACGTTTGGCGTGCTTGAGCGCTGTCTCGGGATCGGCCGCAAGCCATAGTGACGCGGCGTTGCGTGCGGCGTCCAAAAGTTCGGCGTCGCTTTCGACATCGGCAAAGCGCAGCATCGGTGCTCCGGATTGCCTGGCACCCATGAATTCGCCGGGTCCGCGCAGAAGCAGATCCTCGCGCGCGATTTCAAAGCCGTCGGTGCTCGAGCGAATGACGGAAAGCCGCTCCTTGCCGATTTCGGAGAGCGCCGGTGAATAGAGAAGCAGGCAGAAACTCTTTTTGCTGCCACGGCCGACGCGGCCTCTCAACTGATGCAATTGCGAGAGTCCGAAGCGCTCGGCGTGTTCGATGATCATGACCGAAGCGTTGGGCACGTCCACGCCCACCTCGATAACGGTGGTCGCAACGAGAATATCGATTTCACCCGCGCTGAAGGCCGCCATCACGGTTTGCTTTTCTTCGGGCGTCATGGCGCCGTGCACGAGCGCCGTACGGCATTCGGGCAGATCCTGCTTAAGGGCATTTTCGCGAAGCGTCGCCGCCGTCAAATCGGCCTTGTCGCTTTCTTCGATCAGAGGACACACCCAGTAAATTTGCGAGCCAGAAGCAACGGCGCGCCTTACGGCAGCGGTGACTTCGGCCATGCGGTCCATGCTGATGAGCGTGGTGACGATCGGCGTGCGGCCGGGCGGCAGTTCATCGATCACCGAAACATCGATGTCGGCGAGATAACTCATCGCAAGGGTGCGAGGAATGGGCGTTGCCGAAAGCATCAAAAGGTGCGGCAGTACGTTTTCCTGGACGGCGCTTCTAAGCTTCAACCGCTGCGAGACGCCGAAACGGTGCTGTTCGTCGACAATCGCCAACCCGAGGTTGCGAAACTTCACGGCGTCCTGAATGAGGGCATGCGTGCCGATGACAACCTGTGCTTCACCCGAGGCGACCTGCGCCTGCCGTTCGGCTTTTTCCTTGGCTTTGAGCGATCCGGTTAGGAGAATGACGGTAACGCCCAGAGGCTCGAGCATGGGCTTCAATTTGAGGTAGTGCTGCTCGGCAAGAATTTCGGTGGGCGCCATGAGGGCCGCCTGCACGCCGCTGTCGACGGCTTGCAGGGCCGAAAGAGCGGCTACGATCGTTTTGCCGCAGCCCACATCGCCTTGAACCAGTCGATTCATGGGCGTGGTGCGCGCCATGTCGGCGTAGATTTCGTCCAAAACTCTGGCTTGAGCCGAGGTGAGCTCGAAGGGGAGTTCTGAGGCGAGCTTATCTTTAAAGCCTCCGTCACAGCCGGAAAGGCTGGGCGCCATCGCATCGTTTTTGACGCTGCGGGCGTGACGCAGCGTGATTTGTTGCGCAAGAAGCTCGTCGAATTTCAGGCGTCTCCACTCGGGTGTACGTCGTTCGCTATAAGCGTCGAAATCGGCTCCGGGCAACGGATGGTGAAGGCTCTTGAGTGCATCGCGCAGACGCGGCAGACTCAATTCGGACGTAAAGCTGATCGGCACGATGTCGGTGAGATCGACGTCGAGCATCGCGCGATCGATGCGCTTTCTAAGCCACGTTTGCGTAATGTGTTCACCCGCCGGATAAATGGGGGTAAGGGTCGAGGGAAGCTCGTCGGCGTCTTCGATCGGCTCTTTTATCTTGGGGTGCAGAATCTGTAAGCCTCCACCGTATTGCTGGGGCTGTTGCTGAACCTGTCCCGAAAGGCGCCAGACATTTCCGGTTTTGAAGCGCTCCCGCATATTGGGATAAAAGTGCAGAAACCGGATTTCAACGGAGCCCGTACCGTCGGAAACGGCGGCGATGAGCTGCATGAATTTGCCGCCCTGCGTGCGGCTTGAAACGACCGTGCCTTGAATCTGAACCCAGTCGCCGGGACGGATGTCGCGAATCGCCGTGATGCGCGTTTCGTCTTCATAGCGCAGCGGCAGATGCAGCACGAAGTCCCAGTCGTTGACCAATCCCATGCGCGCGACGCGTTCGGCCACGGTGATTTTTTCGGCCTTGGCTGAGGTTTTGCCCGCAGCTGTTTTTGCAGCGGGTTTGGCTGTGCTAGGGACGGTGGGCGTTGCGTTGGAAGCGGCGTCGGGCATGGCGGGTCTTACGGGCGAAGCGCTGGAAAATCAGGATGCGGCTTTCCGGCGCCTTCAGATTACTTGGAAAGACTATCGATTAGTTAAGGACGGCGATTGCTTCGACTTCGACGAGCGCTCCCTTGGGAAGAGCCGCCACCTGCATGCAGCTGCGGGCGGGGTAGGGATTGGGAACGTGAGCGGCCATGACTTCGTTCACTTTGGCAAAGTCGTTCATGTCGGTGATGAAAATCGTGATCTTGACGACGTCTGTCATCTTGGCGCCTGCTTCGGCAAGCACTGCTTCAAGATTCGTAAAGGCCTGGTTGGCCTGGGCAACAACGCCCTCGACAAGAGCGCCGGTGGCGGGAACCAGTCCGATCTGGCCCGAGCAATAAACGGTATTGCCCGCCTTGATGGCCTGGCTGTAGGGACCGACGGCGGCAGGGGCATTTTGAGTAGAAACAACAGTGTTCATTTTTTTCTCCCTGAACGTGTTTGCGAGCGCAGCAGCGTGCGCTGAGTTGTGGGGTATCCTAGCAAACAATCGATGTTGATAGATTCTTTCAATGACTCAATCGTGACAGAAAGGAAGATGACCTTGGAAGAAAGCGAACACAGTTTCTTGCGCCGAAAGGAGGACGCAAGGCCGGAGTGTCGCGCAAGAGGTATATGCGACACCCTTTGAGAGGTATATGAAATTGAGTCCTTATCTGAAAAATCGCTTAAATTTGATCTAGTTCAAACTTTTTGGGGATTGCAAAGATCCGAACATCTTGTTGAAAATAAAGAATTTCTTACAATACATAGGATAACTGTCCTAGGGTTTTTCCCGATAGTTCGGAGGAGGTAGAAAAACTAGACTGCGCTCCGAACGAGGAGCCGAATCGGCTCGGTACGCGTGTGCGTGCGCGAAATACGGGGCTTAGTCCTGTTACTAATGCTATGAAGCGCACAAGGGGCCGGCCGGGTTTTCGAATCGGTTTGCAGAAAGTTTGATGCGGCGGCATTGGCTTGTCTTCGGGCAAGCATGGATCTCACGGTGCCGAGGCATGGCGGTGCGTTTGCCGTTAGGCAGATGCCGGGACGAAATTCAAGGGAAGTTCAAGCGTAAAGCGCCTGAGCTTTTTTGGGTTTTGTCAGTGAGATTCCTGATGGCGCCGTCGACAGAATTTCCCTTGGAATAAGATGTCGACCGTGCCCTGCCGGGGCGGAAAAACATTAGCGCCGCGCGGGCAGAATCTGAGGAAGAAGTAAGTTAATTTGACCCTGCTTTTGAAAGCGTTGCACTCGCTTCGCTTTTATTCAAGCGGATCCTCTTAACGGATCAAGGAGACCTTGAAATGAAGATTGTTTACACCGACGTACTGGTGATCGGTGGCGGTCTGGCCGGTCTGCGCATGGCAGTTGCTGCCAAGCGTCGCGGTCACGACTCCATCGTGTTGTCGCTGGTGCCTCCGAAGCGCTCCCACTCCAAGGCGGCGCAGGGCGGCATGCAGGCATCTCTTGCGAACGTCATTAAGGGTGTCGGCGACAACGAAGACGTTCACTTCGCCGATACCGTGCGCGGTTCCGACTGGGGCGCCGATCAGGACGTGGTTCGCATGTTCGTGAACACCTCGCCCAAGGCCGTGCGTGAACTGGCTGCCTGGGGCGTGCCCTGGAGCCGTATCACCCCGGGTGATCGCCAGGTGATCATCAATGGTGAAAAGGTCACCATTACCGAACGTAAGGAAGCCGCCGGCCTCATCGGTCAGCGCGACTTCGGCGGCACGAAGAAGTGGCGTACCTGCTTCGTTTCCGACGGTACCGGCCACGCGATGCTCAACGCCGTGTCCGACCGCGTCATCGCCGAAAAGGTTCCGGTGATCGAACGCGTCGAAGCTCTTTCTCTGATTCACGACGGCAAGCGCTGCTACGGCGCTGTGGTGCGTGATCTGATCACGGGCGAACTCTACGCTTA
>USBS01000107.1 GCA_900552915.1 uncultured Sutterella sp.
TGAAGCTTTCGTAGTCGGCCGTGGGGATGCCCTTGCGTTTCATGAACGCCTTGGCGAAGTCCTTGGAGCTTTCGAGTTGAGCGGCTTCCTTGGTCGGACCGAAGATGTCAAGGCCGGCAGCGCGAAATACGTTGACGACGCCCTTGGAAAGCGGCGCCTCGGGGCCGACGACGGTGAGGTCGATTTTGTGTTCGAGCGCCCAGTCGCGCAACGCTTCGATATCGGTAATGGGGAGGTTTTCGAGGCGCGAGTCCGCTGCCGTACCGGCATTGCCCGGAGCCACCCAGACTTTCTCAACACCTTCGGATTTGGCAAGACGCCAGGCAAGAGCGTGCTCGCGGCCGCCGCTGCCGATCACTAAAACCTTAGTCACAAAAATTCTCCGATTTGCCTCATCGAGGCAAGCAAAGTGGATACAAAAAAGCTTGCAGGCAATTGTACCCGCAAGCTTTCCTCGAAAGGCCTTCGGCTTTGCATTCGGCAATGCTCGGCCGAATCCGCTGCCGAAAATTATTCTTCGTCGAAAACGGCGCTCGTGTAGACGTTGCTCACGTCGTCAAGATCTTCAAGCGCATCGATGAGCTTTTGCATCTTCGCGGCGTCTTCGCCCTTGAGTTCGACTTCGTTCAGCGGCTTCATCGTGATTTCGGAGGAAACCGGCGTAAGGCCCGCGGCCTCAAAGGCCTTGGAGACAGCGTCGAACGCCGCCGGGTCGCACACCACATCGATGGAGCCGTCTTCGGGGTCGGTCACCACGTCGTCGGCGCCGGCTTCAAGAGCGGCTTCCATTACGGCGTCTTCGCTCGTTCCCGGAGCAAAGAGGAATTCACCGCAGTGGCGGAACTGGAAGGAAACCGAGCCTTCGGTGCCCATGTTGCCGCCGTGCTTGGAAAGCGCATGACGAACGTCGGCCACCGTACGGGTGCGGTTGTCGGTCGTGCAGTCGATGATGAGGCTTGCGCCGCCGACGCCGTAGCCTTCGTAGCGGACTTCTTCGTAGTTGACGCCTTCGAGCTGGCCGGTGCCCTTGAGGATGGCATTCTGAATGGTGTCCTTGGGCACGTTGCCGTCACGAGCCTTGGAGATTGCCAAACGCAAGCGGGAGTTCATGTCGGGGTCGCCGCTGCCGCCGACGCGCGCGGCGACGATGATTTCACGCACAAGCTTGGTCCAGAGGTTGGAGCGCTTGGCATCCTGACGGCCCTTGCGATGCTGAATATTGGCCCATTTGGAATGTCCGGACATTTTTATCTAAATCCTTGTTGTCAGTCGATTTGATTGTGTTTTGAAAAACGATCTTTGCGCACTGCGGTGTCGGGCGGTCGGCATGCGTCCGGCGACGGACGTCTTACTGTTGCAAAACAGCCGCTTAAGGGAAGGCCGCAGGCGGAAATTTTCGAATTTTAACCACTTTTGGTGAGCCTGACACGCGCATGCGGCCGAGCAATATTTTTCGGACAGCGATTTCGGGCGAGCAACAGCAATGCGAACAATGCGGCAAAAATCGGTATCCTAAGCCAGTTTTTTCCCGAAGGGCTGAGGTGCTGTGCCGTATAATGAGGCCACTAAAATTTTCCTAATTCGAGATGAAATCCAACCTGTCTTTTGCAATGCGGCTTTACCGCATTGATCAGATGCTGCAGGAGGAAGGCTCGGTCTCTTTTGAAAAGTTGCAGGCTGCATTGCAGTGCTCCGCTCCCACGCTCAAGCGTGATATTCGCTATATGCGTGAGGCGGTGGGCGCCCCGATCGTGTATTCGCGGGCGCAGAACACCTATTCCTACGAGAGAGGCAAGGAGCCGGCCCGCAAAAATCGGCATGCACCCGAATTGCCCTCGCCTTGGTTTACGCCGGGCGAAATGTATTCTTTCATGGCTATTCTGCAGTTGCTTGATCGAATTGAATGCGACCCTGCAGCAGTCCTAGGCGACGACATTCCCGCCTTGAAATCGCGCATACTCGCCATGCTTCCTGCCGATATGATCGGCGCCAAGGAACTGATGAAGCGCGTGAAGGTGGTGATGCCTCCCGTGCCGACCGTCCAAGCTCCGTTTTTTAATCTGGTCGGTTCGGCTTTGGCTCAGCGCCGCCGTCTGAGGCTTACCTATTACACGCGTACTCGCGGGGTGGAGAACGCCCGTCAGGTGAGTCCGTTGCGTTTGGTGAACTGGCGAGGCCGCTGGTATCTGGATGCCTGGTGCCACGAAACCGAAAAGCTCAAGACTTTTGCCGTGGAAAACATTCGTTTTGCTGAAATGCTTTCCGTTCGCTGCCGTGTCGTGGCGATGCGCGACATCGAGCAGACGCTCGACAGCACCTATGGAATTTTCTCGGGCGGCGAACAGAAGACGGCGGTGATTCGAATCGACAGCGTGATGATGCCCTACGAGAGCTTTGCCGTTTGGCACAGCAATCAAAAGACGACGAAATCCGACGACGGCACCATGCTCTTGGAAGTGCCTTACGCTAAGGAAATGGAAATTGCAGGCGAAATCATGCGTCTGGGACGACACGCACAAGTGATTTCGCCGCAAAGCCTAATCGATTACATCAAGGATCAGTACCGGACGGCTTTGGCGCAGTACGGGGATTCGAAGGAGGCGAAATGACCGATGAAGCACGCTCGACCGTGCCGGCTGTCGCCGACAATAGAAGCTCTCGGCACGGTTGGCGCAAGAAAAAGCGTTGGCACCAGGGATATGGGAGACAGCCTCAGTCCGGGCAGGAAAAACGGCAGTCGGGTAAGCCGTTGCCCAAGATTTTTTTCTGCGGCGATCCTCACGGGGAATTCGAGTACATCAATAAGATAGTCGAAAAATATCGGCCGGATGCCATTGTGATTCTGGGCGATTTACAGCCTTCCGATGACTTGGATAAGCTGCTTGCGCGCACGCTTGAGCTCACGGAAGTCTGGTGGATTCCCGGAAACCACGACACTGATACCGAGGAGTATTACGATCGACTCTGGCATGGTCCCCTAGCCGAGCACAATCTGCACGGGCGAGTGGCGGAGGTGGCGGGCATTCGCATCGCCGGTCTCGGCGGCGTTTTCCGCGGCCAAATCTGGATGCCCGAAGGTCGCCCCAACTATTCGTCCGTCGTGAGTTTTGTGCGCCGCAGCCCGAAGACGAATTTGTGGCGAGGCGGTTTGCCTCGTCGGCATCGTTCGTCGATTTTTCCTGCGACGTACGAGGCGCTCTCGCAGTGCTCGGCGGATGTATTGGTGACGCATGAAGCAGCGGGCTGTCACAAAAAGGGGTTTGACGCGATCGATCGACTCGCGAAAAAGCTTGGTGTCAAGCGCCTCTTTCACGGACATCAGCACGAAGACTGCGAGTACGGCGTTTACAAGGGAATGCTGGTGCGCGCCGTGGGCTTTCGCGGCATTGTAGACCTGAACGGTCGTGTGATTCGTCCTGCCGAGATTGATCCTCGCGACATTCTGGTGATGCAGCAGGCGGGTGAAGAGCCGACGCCCGACGAGCTCGACAGCATCGAGTTCGATTATCAGGAAATGCTGGATCGCCTGCGTTCCCGCGATAATGGAAGCGGTTCCGGAGAGGCCGGCGCAAACGGCAGACGGCCGCGTCGGTTCTACAACCGAGGACCGCGGCGTTCCGAGAAAAACGATAAAAGTGAAAATTAGACGAAATTGAGAGTAAAACGGCCGCATTTGCGGCCGTTTTACTGTGGAAAGGTTCAAATCAGCGCTTCGTGAAGAGACTGTATGCGGACGACATCGCCTTTGCTGAAGCGATCGCCCGCGTGATCCAAGCACAAGATGACATCGGCTTGCGTGAGCATGACGAGATCGGCGGAGCTTTGACTTTGCAGCGGTTCGACCACGGGTACGCCTTTGTCGTAGCCGACAATTTTTGCTCTCATGAATTCCGCACGGCCTGCTTTCTTTTTGATGTCGCAGGCAAGCAGTGCCGTTGTTTCGGTGAGCCATAGGCGCTCGTTGAGCCCCTGCATGCGCAGCAGGGCACCACGCACAAATTCCAGGAATGTGACGAAGGCGGCAACGGGGTTGCCGGGCAGAACAAAGACGGGTTTGCCCTCAATTACGCCGAAGCGCATGGGGCGCCCGGGGCGCATGTTGATCGACCAGGGCTGCATTGTCCCCATAGAGCCGAGTTGCGACTGGCTGATGTCAAACTTGCCGTTTCCTGCGCCGCCCGTGAGGATGAGCATGTCGCTTTCGGCCAGTGCACAGGCAATTTGTTCGGCTATTTCTTCCGGTGAATCATGCAGAACGCCGCTTGAGTGAACGTCGCAGCCGATTGACTTTAGCATCGCCCGCAGCATGACGCCGTTGCTGTTGTATGTTTGAAAGCGCTCAAGAGGTTGACCGGGTTCGACAAGTTCGCTGCCGGTGGTAATGATCGCAACGCGGACACGGGCAAAGATGTCTACTTCGGAAATGCCGGCGGCGGCAAGAAGCGCAATGTGCTGCGGCGTGAGTTTTGTGCCGGCCGCAACAATTGTTTGCCCTGCGCGAATTTGCTCGCCTTCGTAGCGGATGTTGGCGCCGCACTTAACGTCGGAGGGCGAAAACTCGATTGTGTGCGCCGCTTCGTCGATGTTGCATTTTTCAAAAGGAATCACCGTGTCAAACGCTTCGGGTACGGCGGCGCCGGTTGCAATCTCGATGCATTGACCTTCGGTGAAATCCTTTTGGCGACAAGGAAGTCCGGCAAAACTCTGCCCTGCAATGTCAAGGGTAACGTTTTCACGGTTGGCTGCGTCGCTGTACCGAAAAGCGTATCCGTCCATGGCTGAGTTTGTATAAGTAGGAAGCGGATAAGCAGCACAAACGTGCTGAACCGTAACACGGCCGACAGATTCGGAAAGGGGGACACGTTCGGCGGCAAAGGGGCGCGGTGCGGCGGCCAGAATATTGTCTCTGGCCTGTGAGATGGTAATGGATTCGGCAGACTTTCGAGCGGCGGGCATTGCGTAACTCTGTTGTTTCGATAGACTCATTAAGCGTTTCGGAAGATGCAGTGTGGCACAACCGAGGCTCAACCCGAAAGATCATAGTGCAAGAGGGCGGCAATTTCGACTGGCTGCGACGCGCGTCAGGCAAATTGCTCTGACACGCTATATATAGATTCAGAAAGGCAAACCGTGGACCATATTGAGAAATCTCAAATCACAGGACTGATTTTGGCCGGGGGCAAAGCGAGCCGCATGGGCGGAAGCGATAAGGGATTGGTGGAGTTTCGCGGTAAGCCCTTGGTTGAGTATGTCCTTGGTACCCTCAAGGGGCAATGTGCCGAGGTGATGATCAGCGCCAACCGAAACGAGGAAATTTATCGCGGCTATGGGTGTCGTGTGGTGCGAGATGCGCAGACCGGTTTCCCGGGGCCGCTCGCCGGCATTGCGGCGGGGCTTTCGGAAATCGAGAGCGATTATTTGGTTGTGGCGCCTTGCGACAGCCCCTATTTGCCCAATGATTATGTCGAGCGCCTGGCGCAGGGGCTTGAATCGCATCCGCACTCGCTTGTAGCGGCGGCGCGTGCAGCCGGTCGAGAGCAACCGGTCTTCATGCTTATCAAGAGGGAGGCACTGCCGGCGGTTAACAATGCGTTGGCTTCAGGGCAGAGCGCCGTCTACCGTTGGCTCAACGAAACAATGCACGCTATTTGGGTTGATTTTGAAGACTCGCATGCGTTTGAAAACATGAATCGACCGGAAGATTTGCAGCAATGAAAAAAATTTCCTTATGAATCAATTAATTGACATAGACAAGGGGCAAGTTCAGCGAAAAAGTTCGAAATCGGGCTTGACAAGTCAAAACGACATGTCCATAATTCGCAACCTCGCTTGACGGCAAGCACGAAAATGAGT
>USBS01000108.1 GCA_900552915.1 uncultured Sutterella sp.
CGACCACATCTGGTGTTCGCCCACGTCGGTTGCGTAGATCGCCTCGCCCTTGGTTTTCTGCCAGACGCGCTCGATCACGGCCTGGGGACGGATGGGACCGTTTTCATCGACGTGATACTTGAGGCACTGCATGGCGCGCCAACCCTTGATGCGCTCGTTCCAGGCCGCAAGGTCCGGTTCCGAAAGGCGTTCGGTGCTCGTCTCGAGCGTGTGCACCATCTCCTTTAAGACTTCATAAACGTCGCCCACGATCGGAATGTCTGTGGTGACGTTCTTGGAAATGGAACTCGGATCGATGTCGATCTGAACAATCGTGTGCGGGTTGGCTTCAAAGTCGGCCGGGCATCCGATCACGCGGTCGTCGAAGCGAGCACCCACGGCAAAGAGCACGTCGCAGTGCTGCATGGCCATATTGGCTTCATAAGTGCCGTGCATGCCGACCATGCCGAGGAACTTTTCGTCGCAGCCGTTGAAAGCGCCGAGTCCCATCAGAGTGGCAATGACCGGATAGCCGGTCAACTGCGCAAAGCGGTTGACGAGTTCGCTTGCCTTTGTCGAGGTCGCGCCGCCGCCGACGTACAAAAGCGGACGCTTGGCAGAGAGCAGCACCTGCATCGCCTTTTTGATCTGGCCGCTGTGACCGCGCGTCACCGGGCGATAGCTTACGATGTCGCAGGTCTTCGGATATTCGAACGGGCAAAGGCCGCACTGCACGTCCTTGGGTAGATCCACGAGCACCGGACCGGGACGGCCCGTGCGGGCAATGTAGAAGGCCTTCTTGATGGTTTCGGCAAGTTCGCGCACATCCTTAACCAAGTAGTTGTGCTTGACGCAAGGACGCGTAATGCCCACCGTGTCGCACTCCTGGAAGGCATCGGTGCCGATGAGGCTTGTTCCGACCTGTCCGCTGAAGACGACCATCGGAATGCTGTCGGCATAGGCCGTGGCAATGCCCGTGACGGCATTGGTGGCGCCCGGGCCCGACGTTACGAGCGCAACGCCGATTTTGTCCGTGCATCGCGAATAGGCATCGGCGGCGTGCACCGCAGCCTGCTCGTGACGCACCAGCACATGCTTGAAGTACTTCTGCTTGTAGATCTCATCGTAGATCGGTAGCACCGCCCCGCCGGGGTAGCCGAACACATATTCCACCCCTTCGGCATGAAGCGCTTCGATGAGAATCTGCGCCCCCGTCATCATGGGAGCTGCGCCGCTCTCTTCTGTGGTCTGCATAGGAATAACGGTTTCCCTGTTGAATTCGCATCCAAGGCGTCCTTGGCCTTCGAATGCGCTTTGCGACTCGAGAAGGTCGCTGGCAAACCTGATCTTTACGGGCGGCATGCGCAGATTGGCGCGCATTGATGAGCCGGTTGGAAACCGTTCGCCGACCGCCTCTGCGGTAACAGGAGACGTCCGAAGGCGCGTTGTGTGCCTTGGTATGCATGAATGCACAACGCTTTTGCGACTGTATCTCCTTTTCAAATTGAAAAACAAGTGCTTGCCGACAAAGTTCTAAGCAACTTTACGGGTTTTAAGCTTTTGTCAAATGCGGTAAGATGCCGATCTTAGGGAGATTTTCTTAGGCCAATTGAGACAATCGCGCTGCCGCAGACGTCCTTTACGGTTGCAGGCAGCTTTTTTCTTTCGGCTCATCTGCTTTTGCCTCACCCTTGCATCTATCGTAAAACGCGGGGCTGCGGCGCTTCTTCCCTCCTTTTACTTACAACAAAAAATCAAACCAACATGGCGACCACTGCAACAACCTGGGGCTCCCGCATCGGATTTATTCTCGCGGGCGCAGGCTCGGCAATCGGCTTGGGATCAATCTGGAAGTTCCCGTTCTGGGCCGGCATCAACGGCGGCTCGGGCTTCATCATCCCCTACATCCTCTTTACGTTTACGATCGGCATCACGCTTTTGATTGCCGAACTCGTCGTGGGACGCGCCGGCCGCGGCTCGGCCTTCAACGCGCTTAAGAAACTCGGAGGCCCCGCCTTCACCGTCATGGGCGGCATCGCGGTGCTCACCTCCTTCGTCATTCTTTCCTACTACTCGGTTGTGGGCGGCTGGTGCGTGAAGTACCTCGTCGACAGCATCATCGGAAACGCAGTGACGAGCGACCCGAAGGCGCTGCAGGCTACCTTCGGCAATCTCGTAAGCGACGGCATTGCCAATTCCCTCTGGCACATGTCGTTTCTGACGCTCACCTGCGGCGTCGTGGCCGCCGGCGTTGTGAACGGCATCGAACGCCTCTCGAAATATCTACTGCCGACGCTCTTCATTCTGATGATTGTCATCATGGTGCGTTCGCTGTCGCTGCCGGGCGCCATGGAAGGCGTGACGTTCCTCTTTGACTTCAGCTTCGACAAGCTCACCTGGATGGGCGTTTTAAATGCCATGGGCTTTACCTTCTTCAGCCTGTCTCTTGGCTGCGGCATCATGGTGACCTACGGCGCCTATCTCAAGCCCTCCACCGACATTCCCAATTCGTCGCTGTGGATTGCGTACCTTGCCATTCAAACGGCGCTTCTTGCCGGTCTCATGATCATGCCCGCGGTTTTTGCCATGGGGCAGGATCCCAACGCTGGACCGGGTCTGGTGTTCGTAACGATTCCGTTCATCTTCTCGCAAATTCCGTTCGGCTGGTTCTTCATGATCCTCTTTAACGTGTGTCTGCTGGTGGCGGCTTTGACGAGCTCCGTGTCGCTGCTTGAAGTCTGCATTGCCTACCTGCAGAACGAATGGAACATGAAGCGCCTGACGGCTTCGGTACTGTGCTACGTCGGTCTGGGGCTTTTGGGCATTGTCTCAGCCCTGTCGTTTGGCGTTTGGTCGGATATGACCATCTTCGGCCGCATCTTCTTCGACTTCCTCGACTGGTTCTGCTCGAACATCATGATGCCGCTGGGCGGCCTTTCGATTGCAATTCTTGCGGGCTGGAAGGCCTGGAACTCCACCTACGTGCAGGTCAATCTCGTTAAGAACTACGGGCCTGCCGCCAACGCCTTCATCAAATTCTCGCTGCGATTCCTCGCCCCGATTCTCGTACTCGTGGTGATCGCAACGGGCGTGTAATTTTTGAGTCGGCATCCGCATGAGGCCGCAGCGCGAATACCGAACGTGCTGCGGCTTTCTCGTTGCGGAAACATGCATCTTGCGGCGTTTTGCCTAGAGCTATTTCCTTCGAAAATGCTATAAAGGTGCATCGGCAAGCCCGCGGACCGATTGCGGTCGCGGACTTTCCTTTTTAAAAGAATATTTCTGGGACAACTACATGTCTGACAACAGATCAACTTGGACGAGCCGCCTCGGCTTTATTCTCGCAAGTGCGGGCGCCGCAATCGGCCTCGGAGCCATCTGGAAGTTTCCGTATCTTGCGGGCACCAACGGCGGCAGCGTCTTCATGTTCCCCTACATCATTCTCTCCTTCACGATCGGTCTGGTGCTGCTGATTGCCGAAGTGGGCCTCGGGCGCACCGGCAAGGGCTGCATCGTCACGGCCTATCGCGCGATCGCCGGCAAGAACTGGACCGTTTGGGGCTATTTGGGTGTTCTCACGGGCTTTATGGTGCTCTGCTTTTATTCCACCATCGGCGGCTGGACGCTCTCGTACCTGCTCGACTCGATGATGGGCCGCGGGCTCGTTTCCAATCAGGAAGAACTAGGTGCCTTATTCGGCGGTCTTGTGTCGAGCCCCGTCAAGAGCATGGGTTTTCAGGCTCTCTTTCTTTTTCTGACAGGCTGGGTTGTTGCCTACGAAATCAGCCGCGGCATCGAAAAGATTTCAAAGGTGCTCATGCCCCTGCTGCTCGTACTCGTCTTCGTCGTGATCATTCGCGGCGTGACGCTGCCGGGTGCTTCCGAAGGGCTTGCCTATCTCTTTAGCTGGAATCCGGACGCCTTCAGCTGGCAGAGTCTGCTCTCGGCCATGGGCTTTACGTTCTTTTCACTTTGCATCGGCTGCGGCTGCATGCTCACCTACGGCTCCTATCTCTCGCAGGACTCGAACCTCATCAACGGTTGCGCCTGGATTACGTTTTTGGCGACGGCCGCTTCGATTCTCGGCGGCCTCATGATCATGCCGGCCGTGTTTGCGTTCAATCTTGATCCGTCTGCGGGCCCGGGCCTCACGTTCATGACGATGCCCGTCGTGTTTGCGCAGCTGCCCTTCGGCCAGCTCTTTGCCTTTGCGTTTTACGCCTGCCTGGCAGTGGCAGCCATCACAAGCTCGGTGTCGCTGCTTGAGCTCGTCGTGGCATTCCTGGTCGACGAACTCAAGATGCGCCGCGTGACGGCCTCCGTTGTGAGCTGCGTGGCTTTGCTCATCGTGGGTTCGCTCTGCACGCTCTCCTTCGGGCCGCTTGCGGACTACAAACCCATGTTCAACCGCACCTTCTTCGATTTGTTCGACTACTTCACAAGCAACCTGTCGCTTCCGATCGGAGGGCTTGTGATCTGTGCTCTCGTGGGCGTCAAGCGCTGGGGCATGATGAAGGAAGAAATCCGCATGGGATCGAACACTTCCGAATCTCTGATGTCGGTCTTCCGCGGCATTCTCACCGTGGGCTGCCCGGTGCTGATTCTCGTGGTGCTTATCTCGGGCATTCTGCCGTAAGTTCCGAAGCGGACCTACGTCTGCGCAAAACGGCGCTTTCTCAAGTTGGGAAAGCGCCGTTTTCGTTTGTGTTTTGGAAATTTGTCAGTCGCCGGCAAGCAGTCTGCGGCGGCGCTGCTCAAACAAACAGACAGCCGCTGCGGCTCCGACGTTTAACGACTCACATGCCTCTTCAATCGGAATGAGGTAGCGCTCGTCGGCAACATTAAGAGCCCGCATCGACAAGCCCGGGCCTTCGGCGCCCATCATCCACACGACGGGCCCCTTTTCCCAGCCGGGCGTTCTGAAGAGATCCAATCCGCCTCGTGCATCGGCTGCAAGCACGCGACCGGCAAAAAGCGTGTGGATTTCTTCAGCCGAAACATTGTCGTAAAGCTTGGCGCTGAAGTGCGCACCCATGCCGGCACGCAGGACCTTGGGAGCCCAAAAACCGGCCGAACCGGAACTTGCAGCAATGTGACGGACCCCCGCAGCCAGAGCCGTACGAATGAGCGTACCCATGTTGCCCGCGTCCTGCACTCCGTCCAGATACAGCGCATCTTCGGCAATCGGCTGCATCGGGCGCTCGGCAAAGGCGCACGCAACTTCAACCATGATGCCCGTACCGTTTTCGACGGGACATACGGCGTCGTAGAGTTTGTCGGACACAACAAGAAGTCTGGCGCCGGTGATATCGGCTACGCGTTCGGCCAATTCGACAGCCTCGGCATGAACGTTGTTTTCCCTCACGATGACGGCGCGCGTTTCGGGGCGCTTTTCACAGATCACTTCGGCCAGATGAATGCCCTCGGCCAGAGTCGAACCGATCTTTCGGGCTCCTCTCGGATGCTCGGCGATTTTGCGCCAGCGCTTGATGTTTTCATTGGCTGCGGAGTTGATGACCGTCATGAATATGCTGTGTGTAGAAAAACGGGAACGGCGCGTATTGTATCGTCGTGCGGACCGGTTCTGCGCAGTTTGCAAAAAATCACAGCTTCATCTTGAGAACGCACCAATACAGTGCATACCAGACATGCAAAATTCGGCAGGGAATTTCTTAAGATTGTGAAATGTTTGACTTAGATCAAATTGATAATTTCACAGAACAGGAAATATAGAGTCCCGTTTGTGCCGCAGATAACCGGCGTCCGACACCCAGCGGACAGCGGAATCGAGCGGCAGATACATCGCCAGACTAATCAGCAGCAGACCGCGCATGCCGACGAACCTGCAGGCTCTGCCGATCAG
>USBS01000109.1 GCA_900552915.1 uncultured Sutterella sp.
TGCTCGGCAAAAGGGCTATTTGTAGAACCCGCCATTAATCGAATTAATCGTGCTAACCGGTGCGGATGGATGCAGTCTAACCCATAGTGTTCTCAAGCGTAGTGTCATGCGAGCCTACTTGGGAGGAAGCCTTTGCTAGCGTGCGATCTATTCTGCCCGGTGGGCATCGGCCTTGATCACTGCAACGTTGTTTAACTTTTGCAGCGGATAGCTTACTACCAACAGTTGGCAAAACGTGATTCGTGGCGGAAAGACTTTTCCTAAGACAAGATGGTAGGCTTGGCGTTCCTCGCTCAAAGCCCGTACCATCTAGCCTGAGACCGGCAACTGTCGGCATCTTGCAGTTGACTCAGAATCGTTTGTCTTCAGACAAGTAAGTAACCACTGAGCTGTTGTGACAGTGGTGGTAATATATTTCCTAATTAACCATTAGCTAATGAAGTATTAGGAAACGTAAGAGGCAATTGTGAAGTTCTACGGAAGACAAAGAGAAGCAGAGATTCTCAGACGCTGTCAAGAGGCCGTACTGAAGGGGGCTTCGTGTTTTACCGTGGTCACCGGTCGTCGCCGCGTCGGCAAAACGCGCCTGATTTCCGAGACATTGCCACGGGAGGGCATGCCGTTTGTCTACGTTTTTGTGGCGCAGACAAAAAGCGCGGAACAAAACCTTCAGGAGTTTGCTCAAGCCGTCGCCGAGGCGTTCAATCTGGATGCTCCGCCGCAGTTGCACTCGTTTGAGCAAGCTTTGGATTTTGTCTTCAAGCGCGCGAAGACGCAGCCGGTCACGCTTGTTCTTGATGAGTTCCAGAATTTCCAAACAGTGGAGTCGACCTTCTTCGAATCGTTGCAAAAGCTTTGGGATCTCAATCAAAACAAAATGCAGTTGCTGCTTGTCACGAGCGGGTCGGTTACGAGTGCGATGCGGCAAATTTTCGAAGACGGACAAACACCGCTCTTTGCCCGTCAGAACACGATGCTCTGGCTGCAGCCATTTGTGCCGGCCATGGTCAAGCGTATTTTCAGCGACTTCAGTCCCGATTACACGGGGGAAGAGCTGCTTACGCTCTATGCGCTTACGGGGGGCGTAGCAAATCACATGCAGGTCATGCTTGAGCAGAAACTGGCGACAAAAACAGAAGAAATGATTGCTCGATTGTTTGAGTCGTCAGATAGGACTTTTTCGGATGCCTCTGCGGCTCTTATCGCTGAATTTAAAGGAAATTTGTCCGTTTATTTCGATATTCTGCGACTTATCGCCGGAGGCGTCACGGCTCGTTCGGAGTTGCAGTCGAAGTTCAAAACGGACATTTCGGGATACCTGCAGCGACTCGAGCTTGTCTACCGCCTGATCGAGCGAGTGGAACCGCTGGGTAACAATGGCTCACAGCGCCAACGCATTCGTTTTGAGTTGACGGATGAGCTCGTCAATTTCTGGTTCCGGTTCGTGGAACCGCGCCAACGCTACATGGAAACAGGTTGGAATGAGCGTGTGTATCAAGCCTGCCTGAAGGAGTTTCCGACGTGGTCGGGGCGCTGTCTCGAGCGTTTTTATCGCCGTCACTTTGCCTCCTGCGGTTTGTTTACGGACGTGGCGCCCTGGTGGGATAAGAAAGGCGATAACGAGATTGATTTGATCGCGGCCGACGATTTGGACAAGAAGATCGTGTTTGCCGAAGTAAAGCGCAATCCCGACAAAATCAATTTGGAGGCTCTCAAAGAGAAGGCTCTCGCATTCATGACGCTCAACCCAAAATACAAAAACTACGAGGCATCGTTCATGGGTTTGTCGCTTAAAGAACTGGCCGCAAAAGTGAAATTGCCTTTCGAATAAACAAGCGAATAGTTGACGGTCAGCGGTGAGTGGTGACCAAGCACAGAGCCATAACACCGAACGTCTACAATGTCTGGCATATGTCTATCTAGTAAGAGGTTCTGATGCAAAAAGTACGTGGGCTCTGGTTCCTGTCGGCAGTGGCGTTGACAGTTCTTAGCGCAGAGGTGTTGGCGGCGCCGGCGTGGCTTGACTCAGCGGTGGCGGCGGAAAACGCCACTACGATCGAAATGCGGCGTCATCTTCATGCAACGCCGGAATTGGGCAATCAGGAAAAGCTGACGCAGGCCTACATTGCACAGAAGCTCAAAGAGTACGGAGTCGATGAGGTTCTTGTCGGATTTAAGAACTCGCCGACCGCTGTCATCGGCGTGATCAATCCGAACAAGAAGCACGCAATCGGTCTGCGTGCAGACATCGATGCGCTGCCGATTAAAGAAAACACGGGCCTGAGCTTTGCCAGTAAAGCCAAAGGCGTGATGTGGGGAAAATCAGCGGACGTTTCGCACATGTGCGGGCACGATATGCATATGGCAATGCTTTTGTCGGCCGCCAAAATTCTGGCAGTGCACAAAGCCGAAGTTCCTCGTAAGGTGGTTTTGGTCTTTCAGCCTGCAGAAGAGGGGGATTCGATTACAAATCCGTTCACGGCCGATAAGCCTGTGCTTTCGGGCGCCAAAGCTCTCGTCGAAGGCGGTCTGATGGAAAAGTTCGACATCGAACAAATGTACGGCATCCATGTCATGGCTCGAGCACCGGCCGGCACGATGCTCGTTGCCAAAGGCACGGCACTGAATTCGGCCGATGCGTTCCAAATCGATATCGAAGGCAAGCAGGCGCACGGCGCCATGCCTTGGACCGGAACGGATGCCACGCTTGCTGCTGCTCAAACTGTTGTGGCACTGCAGCAGATCGTCTCGCGAAATGTCAATTTGACACAAGGCATGGGCGTTATTACGGTCGGCAAATTGCAGGCTGGCGAAACGGGCAATGTCATGGCGGGCAAGGCTTCGATGCTCGGGACGATTCGAGCCAATCATCCGGAAATTCGCAGCAAGTTGCTTGAACGGATTCCTCAGGTGGCCGAAGGAACCGCGGAAGCTGCTGGCGCTGTTGCGAAAACCAAGCTAATCGAAATCTATCCGGTGACGAGAAACGATCCGCAATTAGCCGAACGCACGGTCAAGGAACTGGTTGACTTCGGCGTCAAGGCCAAGATTTCCGATTGGAATCCGGGAGCGAGTGAGGACTTTTCCTTTTATACGCAAAAAGTTCCGTCGGTGTTCATGTTCCTCGGCAGCGATGCTGAAGGCGTAAAAAATGCGCCGAACAACCATTCGGATAAATTCAGTCCGGATGAATCTGCAATGCAGGCCGGTGTGCGAGCGCACATAGCCGCAGCGATGAGTCCGGTGGATCAATAACAAAAACGGCGTTTGCAACGGCCGCAAACGCCGAAAAAACCGAATTTTCAACTCAACATAATAGCAGTTATGTTGAGAAAAGCATCAAAAAAGACGGCGGAACGCAATTTTTGCACTCCGCCTCTTTTCGCCGGTTATGTCTACTTTGTGCCTTTGGCTTCTTGTGCGAGATTGCTAGTGAAGTCCAAGGACGAAATATTGCCCGAGAGAATCTTCATCACATCAATCTTGAGCGCAGCTTTCTTTTGTTCATCGGTTAGACCGAGCGCGTCGCGTTCATTGCGAGCGCTGCGCGTTTCGTGTCTGGCATCCATCGCAATCGTCAGAACAGCATAGCGCAGCGAGTCTCGTTCAAGCTGCGTGCCCTTGAAGCTTGATTCGATGCAATCGGACAAGCCGAACGCAGCATCCTTATTGCCGGCTCGAACGGCCGTTGCAAACAAGCCGCACGCTTTCTTGGCTTCTTCAGGCGACGGATCGGCCTTCATAACCAACTTGGCCTGGTTGTATTCGGTCATGCCGGGTTCGACCTGAGGCGCAAATTGTTCCCAAAGCGCTGCGGCAAGAAACAGTACAAAAAGAGCCTGCGCGGCCTTTTCCTGGTCCAGGTTTTTGAGGAAAGACATTGCTGTATAAATGTTGATGATCGTGAGGCCGAGTGTAACGCACAAAAGCCGATTCCTGAGGCGGAATCGGCCTTTTCCCGGTATGGCAAGGATTAAGTACTATCTAATTTTATAAATTAAAAAATACTTATTCGTAAAGGGCTGGCACTTCTATTAGAGAGCCGGCAGTTTCTTATGCAAGTCGACCAACCCCTCTTCCATGGCCTTGCCGAGACTTGCAGCAAACTTGCCCTTTACGGCCGAAGCGGGCTGCCAGCCCTTTGTGACGCCGCTCCAGATCGTCTGGCCGGATTTCAGGTCAAGAATGTAGACGGGCATGTCGATGTCGTTTCCCGACTTTTCAAAGCCGCAGATGACGGCCGCATCGACGCCGAGCACGTTGTGAACTTTCTTTAGGTCGTCGGCGTTGACGGGTGTTTTGCCGTAGACAGCTGCAACCAGGCTGCGGGATTCACCTGCTGCATCGCCCGTCATCAAGCGAGTGAGTGCCTCATTGGTTGCCATGAAACGAAGCTGCAGATTCTTCTGCTGTAGCGAGAGAGCGAGCTCGGACTGAAGCGCCGGTTGGTATACAGCGGCAACGGAAGCGTTTAAGACCGGGAGCATAACGATGCTCTTGACTGAGCCTTTGACGTAGTTCGGGTTAAGCGAGCCGGCGGATTGTCCGGTGACGGCACAGCCCGCGAGCATGGCGGCAGCACCGAGAAGCAGAGTTCTGCGAAGCATGATTGTGACTTTCATGTGGTTGAAGGTGCTGTGGATTCTGCCACGTGCGTCTTTAGTCTTGCTTATGCACGAATCTGGGCATAGGAACGCCATCGAATTTTCAGACGGCCGATTGCATCTTCGGTCGAAATAAAAATTTTGAGGGCAAATAAACGCGCTTACCGTTGGGAAGCGATTCTCCAAAATTTTTGCAAATAACCAACAGAAAAAGTCGGCTATTTAACCATATTGATCTCATGGTTTTTCGATAGTGAACTGCTATCAACTTGCGTACCTACAACTTTTTGACCGTCTTCGCAGGGGATTAGGCCACTTTGCAGGAATCAACCGGTCTGTTGGCCACTAAGTTCATAGGGAAAAAGTATTTTTTCGCACAGCTGAAAATTATCTAACACGTTAAATAAGCGGAATAAACCCGTATAAATCGTAGAATCCTGCATTTTCATATTCATTTATCCATAAAATCAGAATGATAAAACAACGCTTTAGAGGATTTTGCCGATCTGACTCTGTTATGAGATAATTAACATAATCAGAATAATTAGACCAGATAAATATTTAGATCCAACCAGTATGCGACCCTCGTTTGCAGTTGAAGAGTCTTTGGTAGCGCTTGGTCACAATGTGAAAGTGGCCCGTTTGAAGCGTCGCCTCCCCCAGAATGTTCTTGCGGAACGTGCAGGTGTGTCATTGTCGACGTTATGCAAAATAGAAAACGGCAATGGCGGAGTGGCGATTGCGAGTTATGCCTCCGTTTTGATGGCGCTTGATCTCGGTACTCCCTTTTCCGAAATCGGCCGCAGCGATCCTCTGGCGATGGCGCTTGAAACGGAAGCGCTCCCGAAACGAATTCGTAAGTCGGGAAAGTGATATATGCCTGAGGTCATTCCGATTTCTTGGCTTCGAAACGGCGAGGCGGTTCCAATCGGCCAGCTGGTCTTAAGCGACAGTTCCGCTTCGACTGAGTCGATGGTTTTCCGTTACGACGCTTCCTGGATTGAATCCGGCTTTGCTCTGGGTAGCGACCTGCCGCTGCGCGATGCCGTTCTGTACCCTGTTTCCGATTCGATGGAGACGGATCCGACCCTGACGAGCCGAAGCGGCCTCTTCGGTTTCTTTGCTGACCATGCTCCCGGGAAGTGGGTCGAACGATTGCTTCGGCAGGCGCATTTAAATGACCTCAAAGTTGATTTTTTTGAGGCCTCACCCACATCAAATCAAATATGGACG
>USBS01000110.1 GCA_900552915.1 uncultured Sutterella sp.
GACGTTTATTCCACCGGTATTCCGGCTGCAATCGAAAACTTTTTCTGGCAGTTTTCTGCCATCATTATGAGCCGTGCAATCCTGACCTACGGCGAGGTCAGCTTTTCCGCTTACCAGATTGGATTGCAGGCGGAGTCGATTTCCGGCATGGCGACATTCGGCTTTGGTGTGGCGGCAACCACCTTGTCTGCAAAAGCCATCGGAATGCGAGATGCCAACCTGTTCCGCAGCTACTTTAAGGAGGACGTCTGGCTGTGTACGGTCATCAGCATCTTTACCTCCCTTTCGCTGATTTTGATGCCGGGTATCTTTATGTCGATGATGACCAACAACGCCGATATTCAAAAGATTGGTATTGTCTATGTGTTCATCATGGGCTTCATCCAAATCCCGCAGAACCTGTCGGGCATCCTGAGCAAAACGCTGCTTGCCTCCGGCTATAAAAACACCCCTATGATCGTTTCCTTTGTAGGCATCTGGCTGATCCGCATCCCGCTGGCTCTGCTGGTGACCTATGTTTTGAAATGGGACGTATTCTTTATCTGGCTGTGCATCGCGCTCGACCAGATTGCACGCTTTATCATCAACATCTGCATCATGAAGCGCAAGAAGGTTTTGCAGACCGCAGTCCGCTAGAAAAACAAACAGCACATAAAACAGGCAGGAGAGCATATCTCCTGCCTGTTTTGTATGGAAAGAAAAATATTATTCGTCGAGCTTGAGCACTGCCATGAAGGCTTCCTGCGGAACCTCCACCGAGCCGAGCTGGCGCATCCTCTTTTTGCCTTCCTTCTGTTTTTCCAGCAGCTTCTTCTTGCGGGTGATGTCGCCGCCGTAGCATTTGGCAAGCACGTTTTTGCGCAGCGCCTTGACGTTTTCACGCGCAATGATGTTGGCGCCGATCGCGGCCTGAATCGCCACGTCGTACATCTGGCGCGGAATGAGGCTGCGAAGACGCGTGACAATCTCGCGGCCGCGCGACTGCGCATTCGTGCGGTGAATGATTGTCGAGAGGGCATCGACTCGATCGCCGTTGATGAGCATGTCGACCTTGACGACGTCGCTTGCGCGATACTCCTTGAATTCGTAGTCCATCGAAGCGTAGCCGCGGGTGATCGACTTCATCCGGTCGAAGAAGTCGAGCACGATCTCGGCAAGCGGCAGCTCGTAGGTGAGATGCACCTGTCGCCCGTGGTAGGCAAGGTTGATCTGCACGCCGCGCTTTTCCTGGCAAAGCTTCATTACGGCGCCCACGTATTCGTTGGGCACAAAGATCGTCACCGTATCGATCGGTTCGCGAATTTCTGCAATCTTGTCCACGGGCGGCAGCTTGCTCGGGTTTTCCACGCGCACGACTTCGCCGTTGGTCATCAACACTTCGTAGACCACGCTCGGCGCGGTCGTGATGAGATCCATGTCGTATTCGCGCTCGAGTCGCTCCTGCACGATGTCCATGTGCAGCAGCCCCAAAAAGCCCGCTCGGAACCCGAAGCCCAACGCCTGCGAGACCTCGGGCTCAAACTGCAGAGCCGCGTCGTTGAGCTGCAGCTTCATGAGTGCTTCGCGAAGCGCGTCATACTGATTGGATTCGACAGGATACAAGCCCGCAAAGACCTGCGGCTTGACTTCCTTAAAGCCCGGAAGCGGTTCGGCGGCAGGGTTGGATGCAAGCGTAAACGTGTCGCCCACGCGAGCTTCCTTGAGTTCCTTGATGCCGGACACTACAAAGCCCACTTCGCCGGGCTTGAGGCAGTCGCGCACCTGAGCCTTGGGCGTAAAGACGCCCACTTGCTCTACAAGATGCGTAGCGCCCGAAGCCATCAGCGTTACTTTGTCCTTGGGACGAATCACGCCGTTGACAACACGCACGAGCGTCACGATGCCGACATAGTTGTCGAACCAGCTGTCGATGATGAGCGCCTGCAGCGGCGCTTTCTCGTCGCCCTTCGGAGGCGGCACGTCGCGCACGATGCGCTCGAGAATATCGTCGATGCCCATGCCCGTCTTGGCGGAACACTCCACGGCGTCGGTCGCGTCGATGCCGATCACGTCCTCGATTTCCTCCTTTGCGGAGTCGGGATCGGCGCTCGCCAGGTCCATCTTGTTCAAAACCGGCAGCACTTCGACGCCCAGGTCGATTGCGGTATAACAGTTGGCAACCGTCTGCGCCTCGACGCCCTGCGTGGCATCCACCACAAGCAGAGCTCCTTCGCAGGCCGAAAGCGAGCGGCTTACTTCGTAGGAAAAGTCGACGTGCCCAGGCGTATCGATGAGATTGAGCTCATAGACCTTGCCGTCCTTGGCCTTGTACTTGAGGCTTGCGGTCTGAGCCTTGATGGTGATGCCGCGCTCGCGCTCAAGATCCATGCTGTCGAGGACCTGCTCGCTCATTTCGCGGTCGCTTAGGCCCCCGCAGCGCTGAATCAGACGGTCGGCGAGCGTCGATTTGCCGTGATCGATGTGGGCAATGATTGAAAAATTGCGGATATTGTCCATTGAGAAAAATCTGCGTTCTTCTTGGGTCTTGGGAACAGGCCGGCTCAGGGATTTTTCAAGGACTCGTGACGCGGCCTTCAAGCCGCAGGCTTAAGGATTCGAACCGCCTCACCAAGCCTCGCAGACCGGCCTAGGGAAAATCCTGCGGATTCTACCATGTTGCCTTCGAAAAACACGCTCAAAATCAGGCATTGAGAGAGTTTTTCGCACTCTAAAACAGCAGCGATTTTTTGTTTTTAGTGCACGTTGCGCTAGACTCCCTGACCTTTCCGCGCATACGCGCACGTTCTTTCTTTAGCCAATTACCGAAATGCCTGAAATCCGTCTCGACAATGTCCGCAATGAAATCATCCGCGAGATGAGCGTTCTTGCCCAGTGCACGTCGCAGCTACAGGCGCAGCCTCATGAAGCGCGCTTAAGGGAACTGTGCAACGCCGTGCTCGATCAGGGCGAAGACGGCGACATCGAAGCGGCGCTCGCGCATTTCAAGCAGGAAGAACCCGGCGGCTACGGCTACGAAAAGCTCCTTGCCGTTGCCGAAGACTGCTCGGAAGCCATCGTTGACGAACGCGGCAGCGCCCTGATGCTGCTCATTCCGATTATGGCCTGGAGCCGCTACCGCAACTACTACGGCATTCTGGATCAGGATGTGCTTGAGGACATCGCCGACTGCGTGCGCAGATGCTTTGCTTCGCCCAAGGCGCGTGTGGTCATGGGTTCGCATATGATTTCGGCCGATCACCTGCCCGAAGCATTCCGCGAAGTGCGCGGGCTCGTCGACGGCATGCGCCGCCTCGAGCACGGTGAGGTCTACGGCATCGGCTCTCTGGTGCGCGAAGCTCCGCCGCCCGACTTTGCCGACAGTCGCTACATCTTATGCACTGTTGCCGCCGACAAAACCGAGGACCTGTTCCGCCCCAACGACGACACGCTCGTTTCCATGGCCCGCGCCATGATGAACTTCTGTCTTGAAGTGCACGACATTCTCGAGTTCACGATGATCGGCTCGGTTTTTGAAGTGCAGCCCGTCGGAGGCTTTTATCAGAGCTGGCGCGAATCCGAGACGACGATGCGCGCCTGGGGCCTCAAGGCACTTGTGGACTTTGCGGCGAGCATGGGTTTTACTCCGGATAAGCTTGTGGCGACCATGGGGCTTTTCGTGCCCAACGCACGCGAAGCCGACAAGATGAGCGAACTGCGCATCGGACTGACGCCCAAAAACGAACCCGATCACGTCATCGCCGGCATCGCTTGGCCCCTCATGCCCGAGGAGCTGGATTCGTTTGCCGCCACCGCGCACGACATTCTCGAGAGCAAATCGCTGCACGACATCGTCGAGCACGAACAAACCTTTTCTCTTGAGTGGTGCGAAGACTGCGGCTCGCCTCTTTACGCCACCCCCGACGGACTGGTGGTGCATGTGGAGCTGCCCGACATCGGAAACGTTTCGAACTACGCCCCCACGCTCAACTAAACAAAAAGCCTCGAAGACTTCGGGATGCTGCCGAAGCCGTCGAGGCCTCATCTTGAGAGGCCGGATCCTCGCGGATCCGGCTTTTTCCTGCTTACGCTTTTTCGACGCGGAAGTTGAAGCTGCCGTCGACAAAGTCGCACACGACCTTATCCTTGGGAGCGGCACGCCCCTCGAGAAGCAGACGCGCCACCGGGTTTTCAAGCTTATCCTGCACCGCACGCTTCAAAGGACGAGCGCCGTAGACCGGATCGAAGCCCGCCTTTGCGATCGCATCCAAGGCCGCGGGCGTCGTCTCGAAAACGATCTCCTGCTCGGCGATGCGCTGGGCCAGTTTGGCGACCTGAATCTTGGCGATTTCCTTGATCGCTTCGTCGTTCAAAGCGTTGAAGACCACGATTTCGTCGATACGGTTGATGAATTCCGGACGGAAGTGGGCCTTCACCTGCTCCATCACAGCGTCCTTGATTTCGTCGGGACGCGCGGTTGCCTGCAGCTGCTGGATTTCGCCCGAGCCGAGGTTCGAGGTCATCACGATCACCGTGTTCTTGAAGTCCACCGTACGGCCCTGACCGTCGGTCATGCGGCCGTCGTCGAGAACCTGCAGCAGCACGTTGAACACGTCGGGGTGTGCTTTTTCCACCTCGTCGAGCAGAATCACGCTGTAGGGCTTGCGACGGACGGCTTCCGTAAGGTAACCGCCCTCTTCATAGCCGACATATCCCGGAGGCGCACCGATCAGACGAGCCACGGAGTGCTTTTCCATGAATTCGCTCATGTCGATGCGGATCATCGCGTCGTCGCTGTCAAAGAGGAAGTTCGCGAGCGCCTTGGTCAATTCCGTCTTGCCCACGCCCGTCGGGCCGAGGAAAAGGAACGATCCGTAGGGACGATTGGGATCCGACAGACCCGCACGACTGCGAAGAATCGTATCGGTGACGCACTGCACGGCTTCCTGTTGGCCGACCACGCGCTTACTCAGCGCTTCGCCCATCTTCAAAAGCTTCTGGCGTTCGCCCTGCATCATCTTGCTCACGGGAATGCCCGTGGCGCGGCTCACCACTTCAGCGATTTCTTCTGCGCCCACGCTGGTGCGCAAAAGCTTGGGCTGCGTCTCAAGCGTCTTCTTTTCGGTGCTTTCGGCTTTCTTGAGCTTTTCCTCAAGTTTCGGAAGCACGGCGTACTGAAGCTCCGCCAAGCGCTCGTAGCGCGCCTCGCGGCGGCAGGCGTCCATCTCGCGGCGCACGCGATCGATCTCGTCGCGCACGTCCTTTTCGCCCAATGCCTGACTCTTTTCGGCCTTCCAGATCTCTTCCAGATCGGAATACTTGCGCGAGAGCTCCTCGATTTCCTTTTCGATCGCTTCCAAACGCTGACGGCTTGCGTCGTCGGTTTCCTTCTTCATCGCTTCGCGCTCGATCTTCAACTGGATCAAGCGGCGTTCGAGCTTATCGAGCGCTTCGGGCTTGGAATCGATTTCCATCTTCACGCGGCTGGCGGCCTCGTCAATCAAGTCGATTGCCTTGTCGGGCAGGAAGCGGTCGGTGATGTAGCGGTGCGAAAGTTCCGCTGCGGCCACAATGGCGGGGTCGGTAATTTCCACGCCGTGGTGCGCCTCGTACTTTTCCTGCAGACCGCGCAAAATGGCGATCGTATCCTCAACACTCGGCTCGTCGACCAGCACCTTCTGGAAACGACGCTCAAGCGCCGCGTCCTTTTCGACGTACTTGCGGTATTCGTCCAGAGTCGTTGCACCGATCACATGCAGTTCGCCGCGCGCCAGAGCGGGTTTCAACATATTGCCCGCATCCATGGAACCTTCAGTCTTGCCCGCACCCACCACGGTATGCAGCTC
>USBS01000111.1 GCA_900552915.1 uncultured Sutterella sp.
CCATTATTTTTTTACCCTCAGTCAGGGGCACTGGAATTTATAGTTCGCCCCTTAACTTCGATCTGAAAAAGTCGACAGTTGCAAAACGAGCGCTGAGGGAGAAATCCCGAGGCGCTCGAATAGTTTGTGCGGGTGGAAAAACGGTGCAAACTCAATGCGGGTGTGACTTGGCGTGGTTTTCGCCAAACGAAAAAAGTGTTGTATTTTTGACTCAGACTTTCCCGAGTCGGAATTCTTCGCTAGACGATTGATGTTGCAGGAGTTGTTGCAATTTAAAAGTAATATCAATGGGTTACAAAATCTGCTGAAGATTGTGTACATCGTTTTGTCATCGTTTCGTACTTGAATTGAAATAAACAATCCGTATCCTCCCGCACAAGTCCTCGCAAGAGGCGCCAATTTTTTCGCTCGCATCAAGCGGTTTGCGAGGTGCGGTGCGAGGTGTTGTGCGGGCGCAGATCGGCAGAACCGTTCTGTTGAGAGGATTTTTGCCGCGCAACTTCCCCCATTTTTTTATCCTTCTAGGAAAAACGATCATGAAAAAGACTCTGGTTGCCCTGGCTGCCGCTACCGCAATGTGCAGCGCTTCCGCAGCTTCCGTGACGCTCTACGGCGTTGTGGATACTGGCTTTGCTTACAACAGTACCGATTGGGATAAGGCTGGTTCCGAAACCGAAAACAGCTTTGAAATGGCTTCCGGCCAGCGCTCCGGCAGCCGCTTCGGCATGAAGGGCGTGGAAGAACTCGGCAACGGTCTGACGGTCGGTTTTGTTCTCGAAAGCGGCATCAGCACGGATACCGGTGCCATGAGCTCCGATGGCCTCTTCAACCGTGAATCGAGCCTCTTCATCGAAGGTTCTTTCGGTAAGTTCGGTATGGGCCGTCTGAGCACGCTCGCCAACGACTCCGGTTCGACCGGTATCGGCGGCTACTTCTCTTCCTTCGGTACGGGCTGGGGCGACGTTGGCTGCCAGAGCTACATGCAGGCCTACCGTCCGACCCGCATGGACAACATGGTCTACTACAAGACCCCGAATTTTGCCGGCGCTGAAGTTTGGCTGCTGTACGGCATGGGTGACCAGGAAGACGGTACTGTTGAAAACGAATCCTCCCGCGATCGCTACTACGCCGCTGCCGTTACCTACAACAACGGCGGTCTGAGCCTCTATGGCGCAGTCGATGTGCTCAACAAGGCTACTTTTGGTGTCGCGGATAATTATCAGGACACGGAAGACGATCAGATCACGATCACGGCAGCTGTGAACTACGACTGCGGCTTTGCCAAGTCCTACCTTGGCGTGCATTGGTTTGACAACGCCCGTGGCGTCGGTGGCAGCTCGGTCGACGGTGGTTGGAGCTACATGGCCAACTTTAACGACACTGAAGAGAAAGTTAGTGTAGGGGGCTTTGGTGACGCCAACGGTTGGTCCGTGATGGCCGGTGTCGATATTCCTGTTGGCAACGGCATGATCAAGACCACGCTCGGTTATCTCGACGCCTCTTCGGATGCTACCCCGGTAGTTGAGGGTGATGGAGATAAGGCAGCTACGGACCTCAAGCGCTTCATGGTGGGTGCCGGTTACGAACATTATCTCTCCAAGCGCACGACCCTCTACGTGGGTGCCGGCTATATTCAGGATAGCTTGGAAGGTAACGAAACTTTCGAAGACCGCGATCCGTCCTGGGTTCAGGTCAATTGCGGTCTGACGCACAAGTTCTAATCGCCGGACTTGATGCATCGTAAGCCTCGGTCGGATGCCGCATGAGCATCCGACTCGGCTGAACATTCGGTTCCCGAAAGCGGAAGAGTGCCTGTCGGCGCCGTTCCGGTTTCGGGAATTTTGCTTTTTGAGTCGATAAGGAGCGTTGCTACTTTCGCGAAGGCGCTCTTTTTGCTATCCTCAAAAAATCTGACAGCTCCTTAACCGGCGCAAAACCAATTGCCGCCGGCTTGTATGCAAGATCAACCACAAACTGAAGACACCGACAAAACAGAAGAGCACAGTTTTTTCGATAAGCTGCGTTCTCTTTTCAAAAAAGAACCGACCACGGCCGAGGATATTTCCAACGCCTTAAAGCGCGCGCATGGTCAAAAGATCATCGATGCCGATGCTCTGACCATGATGGAGGGGGCGCTTAAGGTCGGACATCTTTGCGCCTCGGACCTAATGGTGCCGCGTGCGCAGATCGAAGCCGTGGATCTGGAAGAGCCGCGAGAGGTGTGGCTACCGAAAGTCATCAGCCGCGGCCACTCGCGCTTTCCCGTGATTGAAGGCGATCTGGATGAAGTCAAAGGCGTGCTGCACGCCAAGGATTTGCTTCGTCTATTCGTGGACCCCAACTACGATGTGCGCGCGCACCTGCGCCCGGCGCGCTTTATCCCCGAAACGCAGCCCTTAAACGTTGTGCTGCGCGACTTTCGCATCACGCGCAACCACATGGCGCTTGTGATCGACGAATTCGGGTCGGTGTCGGGGCTCATTACGATTGAAGATGTGATCGAGCAGATCGTGGGCGAAATTGCCGACGAATTCGACAACATCAATCTTGGCAAAGACAACATCACGGCGGTTGACAATGAGCGCTGGCGCGTCAAGGCCGAGACGTATCTCGATCAGTTCAACGAATTCTTCTCGGTCAATCTCGAGGACGACTACTGCGAAACAGTGGGCGGCATGGTGACCGATCGACTTGAACACGTGCCGCACAGAGGCGAGAGCGTCGAAATCGACGGCTTCCGCTTCAAGGTGC
This sequence comes from uncultured Sutterella sp., assembly GCA_900552915.1. Taxonomy (GTDB): domain Bacteria; phylum Pseudomonadota; class Gammaproteobacteria; order Burkholderiales; family Burkholderiaceae_F; genus Duodenibacillus. Next base: position 2,752 of record USBS01000111.1, read on the forward strand.
TCACCGCCGACGAACGCCAGGCGCATCTTTTCTTGGTCGAACGTCTGGTTTCTGCGGCGCCAGCTGAGCAGAGCGAAGAACAGAGCACCGAAAGTCATCAATGACACTCAATATTCTCTCGTGCTTTAAGTCGGGCAAGCTTGCTTTTTGGCTGCAGTTACTTGCGGCGACTGCTGCAGGAGCCCTCGGTAGTGTGGCTTTTTCCGTGCCGGCCGCCAACTGGTTTCTGCTCGTTTCGCTTGCCGTTTTGTTTTTGCTTGCCGTTCAACCCGGCACCAAAAAGCAGGGGTTTCTCATCGGGTGGCTTTGGGGACTTGCGTACTTTGCGATCGGTCTGCGTTGGTGCTACGGCTCGCTGCACGATCACGGCCAGCTCAACGCTTTTTTATCCATCGCAGGTGTTCTGATTCTCGGTGGCGTTCTCGGGCTCTTTAGCGGTGCCGTGACGGGCATTGCCCGAGCACTGCCGCTTTCCCGCCGTCTGAAGCTCATCGTGCTGCTGCCTGCCTTGTGGACTGCGTTCGAGCTCATTCGCGGCGTTGAACCCTTCGGTTTCGGCTGGCTATCGGTGGGCTACGCCTATGCGTCGGACTTTTTCGGTGCCTGGGCTCCGATTGCGGGTGTTTACGGTGTGGGACTCGTTGTAGTGCTGACGGTGGGCTTTGCCGTTGAGCTGCTTTTCCCGCAGGAAGACAAAAAGCCGTGGGTGAAGACGCTTGATGCGATTGCCGTAGGTGCATTGGTGCTCGGCACGCTAGCTTTAAACGATGTTTCGTTCGGCGAGCGCGGCTCAAAACTCGAGGTACGCGTGGTGCAGGCCGATTTGCCGGTGACGATGGCCTATGACCCGATAGCGGCATCCGAGCGCATTGACCGCGTTGTTGCAATGAGCCGTCGTGCGGCCTTGGGTTCTCGACTTGACCTGATTGTCTGGCCGGAAAGCACGATTGCGCAGCCGCTGCGCGACGGATTCGACGGACCTGCTCTGGCGGCTCTGGATACGGCCAAGGCAACGGGGGCCGCCGTTGCTTTCAATTCCTTCTACCGCGAAGCGCCGGCTCGCTACTACAACGTGCTGTGGCTCGCGGCCGATGACGCGCGCCCTGCGCAGCTTGCCTACCGCAAGCACCATCTGGTGCCATTCGGCGAATATGTGCCCTTGGGCTTTCGCTGGTTTGTCGATGCGCTCGGCATCCCGATGGCCGACCAAACGCCAGGTCCCGTCGGGGGTACGCCGTTTGCGGTCGCTGACGTCGCGGCCGCAGGCAGCATCTGCTACGAGAACATGTTTGGCGAAGAGCTTCGAGCCGCTTGGAGCAAAGGCAATCCCGGTTTTGTACTCAACACTGCAAATCTGGGTTGGTTTACCGACGCGGTTTTGCCGCAGTTCACGGCGATGAGCGCCATGCGTGCCCGCGAAACGGCAAGGCCGTTTCTGCAGGCGGTTCAAAATGCGCACTCCGCACTCATTGGTCCGGACGGGCAGATTCAGAGAATGGCAGGTAAAGGCGCTCAGAATTTGGATCTGACGATGACGACGATGACGGGGGAGGCAACGCCGTTTGTTCGCTTCGGCCACTGGCCGGTGATTGCGCTTGTGTTGGTGCTGTTGGCAGCGGCCGGATGGCAAAGTCGAAACGCCGCTCGGAAACGTACAGCGACCAACTAAGACGGATGTGATCTGTCGGTTGGCGATGCGTTGGATTTTTTCTTCGGCGCAGTATTGTGCAGGTCATCCTTGTAGCGCACGAGTCTCCATCCCTTGTACCAGCAGAGCATGCGCACTGCGACGATAAAGGCGGTGGAGGTAAGAAGCGCTGTCGGTTCGGACGCTCCTGCCGCATCAAGACCGATGAACAGCCAGCCGCCCGCAAAGGCCGCAGCGGCGTAAGGCTGCTGATCCGACATCACCATCGGGATGCGGTTAAGGAAAACGTCCCGAAGTAAGCCGCCGAAAACGCCCGTACAGACGCCCATGAGAACGGCGGCAATAGAAGGAAGTCCAGCGGCAAGCGAAAGCGACGTGCCGCCGGCTGTGAAAAAGCCCAGCCCGATCGCATCCGACCAGACAAAGATTGTGTGCAGGAGCTTTGCCTGAAAGTCTCGGATGAGTCTCGGAGCGCACAGGCTCATCAGAAGCGTTGCCCAAACGTATTCCGGATGAGCAATCCAGTACATCGGCCGATTGTCGATGATGAGGTCGCGCAAAATGCCGCCGCCGAAAGCCGTTACAAAGCTCACGACGAAAACGCCGACAGGATCGATTTTCTTGCCTTGGGCCCGCGAGGGAAAAAGCGACGATCCCGACGGCATCGGTAATAACCAAAAGGTTCGTCTGCATGCGTTATTTTGGATTGAATCGCTTCTTGCCGATTTTATCCTGTCGTTTCAAGGCTGTGGACATTGCTTCGAGGGTTGTTCGTCTCATGGACGGTCGCGGTCTCGAATCGAACGTCAATCGCATCCCTTGTTCCAATGGACTAAAATCCCCCAATTACTTTGTCCAAGCGCGCACGCGCTTCTTTTGAAGCACGAGCGTCCACACTCATAAGAACCATGATTACCTTTCAGGAAGTGATCCTGCGCCTGCAGGAGTATTGGAACAATCAAGGCTGCGCGCTGCTGCAGCCGATCGATATCGAAGTCGGCGCCGGTACCTCCCACACCGCCACGTTCTTGCGCGCTCTCGGTCCCGAACCTTGGCGTGCCGCCTACGTGCAGCCCTCGCGTCGTCCGAAGGACGCCCGCTACGGTGAAAATCCCAACCGACTGCACCAGCATCACCAGTACCAAGTCGTGCTCAAGCCCTCTCCGGTCAACATCGTCGACCTTTATCTGGGAAGCCTCCGTGCGCTCGGCATCGACACCTCCGTCAACGACATCCGTTTTGTGGAAGACAACTGGGAAAACCCGACGCTAGGCGCCTGGGGTCTCGGCTGGGAAATCTGGATGAACGGCATGGAAGTGACGCAGTTCACCTACTTCCAGCAGGTGGGCGG
>USBS01000112.1 GCA_900552915.1 uncultured Sutterella sp.
CCCGCCGCTGTCATCATCGACGAGCCGTTTGACCGCGCCTGGCGCCGCGTTGGCGTGGCACTCGATCGCGCCGGTTTCGAAGTGACCGACCGCGACCGCAGCCAGGGCCTCTTTATGATCAACTATCTTGATCCGGACTACGAACAGCAGAAAAAGAGCGAGCAGGGTTTCTTTACGAATCTCTTCTCCAAGACCAAGGCTGTCGATCCGGTGCCCTACCGCATTCGTTTGTCTATCGACGGGGAAAAGACCCGCGTGACGGTAACGGGCGAAGACGGACGTGCCGATACGACGGGCGTGGCGCCGCGCATCATCAATCTGATCGGCGAACAGACCCGCTGATCGGGATTTGCAATCATTCGGGCGTCCGCAGGACGCCGTTACAGGGCGGGACAGCGTAAACCAAGGCGCGTGTCCCGCTTCGTCTGCCAAGGAACGGATAAGTGTCAGTCATCGGTGAAGCTCTGAGCATACGTTTTTCGGGTCGCGTTCCGCGGCGCGTGTTCTGGATCTCGGCTCTGCTGTGCTCCGTTTTGAGTTGGTTTGTGGGCTGGCTCTACGCAACGCTCTACATGACGACGATGACCGAGATCACATGGGATTTTGTGACGACGGCCGTGGGAGTTTTCCAGATCTGGCTTGCCGTCATCGCCGTTACCATCGCCGTTCGGCGCCTCCACGATGTCGGCCGCAGCGGACTGTGGGTGCTGCCGATCATTCTGATTCCCGGACTGGGCTTGATTTTCTGGTTTGTGCTCGGGTGCTTGACGGGCGACGAGCATGACAACCGCTACGGCCCCGATCCCTATGCGGATCGCCGAGGCATCTGACGACCGGTTGACGGCACTTTCAAGGAAAGAATTCAATGGTTATTGAAAAGGACTGCGTCGTCGGCATTCATGTGCGAATGTACGACCTGCAAAAACATCTTCTGGAAGAAACTGAGCCCGAGGGCGTGACGTATTTGCACGGGCACGGCGACATTTTTTCCAGGCTCGAGCAGGCGCTCGAAGGCAAGAAGGCGGGCGACACGATCACCGTGCAGCTTGAAACCGAAGAAGCATTCGGCGAGTTCGATGTCGATGCGATCCGTCTGGTGCCTGTCGAGCAATTGGGCGATCCGGAGCTCATCGTGCCGGGGTTGGTTTTTTCGGCTGTGCCGGGCGAAACGCCCGACGGACGCCGCTGGCGCGTAACCGACGTTGCCGAAGGCAAAGCCGTCCTGGACGCCAATCACCCGCTTGCCGGCTGGGCGCTCAAGTTTGAAATCAAGGTGATTTCGGTGACAAAGCCCGAGGGCGAAGCCACCGGCAACGACGACGTGGTTGTGCCGGGCTTTCTCGGCTTTGCCGACAAGATCATTGACGACGAGACGGATTAATTGCGCCGTTTATAATCAATACAAATGTGAGGCGAGTGCGATCTCAGGCGTGTTTTCGGCTTGAGTCGGCACAGATCTTCACGCCGTTTTTATCTGTGGGAGCTAAATTCCGATGACTATGCGACAAGACGAAACCGACGTCAACTTCCTGGACATCAAGCCTGCCGATCTGGAGCACGCCGCACATGTGCTGCGCGGAGAGCTTGAGGCCAATCGCCGCGCTTGGGAGAAGACGTGCTGGTCGATCGAGTACGTTAAGAAGAACCATGCCGAGGACACGGTGCTCATCGAAGCGCTCGAGACCATTCGTCATCACCTTGAACGCCGCATGTAAGGCGCAAGAACAACCTGCAAAATAACGGAGTTTTACCTTGGAACGCATTTACCCGCATCCGTTCTTTGCTCGTGAAGGCTGGGCTTTCATGGGCATCACGTTCGTGCTCGCGCTGCTCGTGCAGATTTTTGCGGGCGGTTTCGTTGCCGCGATTTTCTGGCTGCTGTTCATTCTCGTGGCGCAGTTTTTCCGCGATCCCGCACGCGAAATGACCGACGAAGAAAAAGCGGTCGTGGCTCCTGTCGACGGTCGTGTGGTCAAGGTCGAAGAAGCGGTTTGCCCCTACACGGGTGAACAGACGAAACTTGTTTCGATCTTTATGAACATCTTCAACGTTCACAGTCAGAAAGCGCCTGTGGCCGGCCGCATCGAAAAGATCGAATACTTCCACGGCAAGTATCTCAACGCTGCGCTCGATAAGGCAAGCGAACAGAATGAACGCAACGCCGTGACGGTCGTGACCGAAGACGGTCAACGCGTCTGCTTCGTGCAGATCGCCGGTCTCGTGGCCCGCCGCATCCTCTGCTACCGCATGGTGGGCGACGAGGTCAAAAAAGGTGAACGCTACGGCTTCATCCGCTTCGGCTCACGCGTGGACGTTTATCTGCCGATGAGCGCACAGGTGCTCGTGTCGATCGGCGAAAAGACGACCGGCGTCGAAACGGTGATCGCACGCCTGGGCGAACCGGTCGCGCAGCCGGTGCAGGAAGCTGAGCCCGCAGCTGAAGAAAAGCCTGTCGAAGCCGCACCCGCAGCCGAAGAAAAGACCGAAGCCAAGGCCGAATAAGGCCGCTTTGCGGAGGTTGTTTTAATGCAATGAGCCCGTACCAATCGAAATCCATTTCGTTTCGGCTGCGGGCTTCTTGCTAACTGCGCCCATCAACAAGACAATTTGGACTAACTCAAATGGTAGAAAGAATCCATCACCGCCGTCCGGTGCGTCAGCGCATTATTGAAGTCGGCCGCAAGAAGGTCGTGAAGGTCCGCGAGCGCGGTCTTTTCGTCCTGCCCAACCTTTTTACCACTGCATCGCTTTTCTGCGCCTTCATCTCGATCGTGCAGGCAATGGAATCGAATTTCGGCTTTGCCGCCCTGATGATCATGCTGAGCATGCTCTTTGACGGCATGGACGGTCGTGTGGCGCGTCTCACGCACACGCAAAGCGAATTCGGCGAACAGTTCGACTCGATTGCCGACATGACCGCCTTCGGTGTGGCGCCGGCGCTGGTGATGTACAAGTTCTGCCTCTTCACCCTCGGAGGCTTGGGGTGGGCTGCCGCCTTCATCTATTGCTTGTGCGCGGGCGTGCGCCTGGCGCGGTTTAACTGCAACATCGGCGTGGTGGACAAGCGCTTCTTCCAGGGACTGCCGAGCCCGGCTGCCGCTGCGCTTCTGGCCGGTTTCGTGTGGCTTTCCGTGGAAAACAAACTGCCGGGATTCCTGGACGCGAGCTTGCCCTGGTTTGCCTTCGTGCTCACGCTCTATGCGGGCCTCACGATGGTCTGCAATGCGCCGTTTTACTCCGGCAAGTCCGGCGTTTCGCTTAAAAACGCACCGTTTATCGTCATGGTGGGCGGCGCCGTTGTGTTCATTCTGATTTCGAGCAATCCGTCGCTTGCGATCTTCACGATCTTCTGCCTTTATGCGCTAAGCGGTTACGTTTACCAGCTCTGGCTTTTCCTCAACGATAAGCCCAATCCGGTTCTGCCGGGCGAGTATGCCGATCAAGAGGCCCAGTCCGAGAACGACGAAGCGCACGAAGAGGAGCTGCACGAGGAAGAGTTGGTGCATGAAGCCGACGACTTCCCCGAAGAGCAGGATGTCAAGCCCGAAGCGAAGGCGGACGAAAAACCTGCCGAGAACGCTCCCGACGCCAAATCCTAATTCTTACTTCAAGCGTCCCGTTCGAGAGATGGTTTTCGGGCGGGATGTTTTTTGCTTATAGAAATTTCCGGAGAGAACTTCCATGTTTGTATTTGCTCCCGCACCTCAGGCCGTTGTGCCCGTTTCGGGCGAAAAGAATGTGTATTTCCCGGTCAATCGCGTCTATTGCGTCGGCCGCAACTATGCCGATCACGACAAGGAAATGGGCGGCACGGGAAAGACGACGCCGTGCTTCTTTTCAAAGCCTGCCGACGCGATCTTTCCGATCGACTCCGGCAAGACTGCTCAGGTTCCGTACCCGCAGCACACCGAAAATCTGCAGCACGAAGTCGAACTCGTCGTCGCCGTCAATAAGGGCGGCAAGGATTTGACGGTTGAGGAGGCTCAAGCGTGCATCTTCGGCTGGGCCGTGGGTGTGGATCTCACGCGGCGCGATCTGCAGGCCGAAGCCAAGGCCAAGGGCCGCCCCTGGACAACCGCCAAGAGCTTTGACTTTTCGGGTCCCGTGTCGCACCTTGTGCGCAAGGAAAACGTGATTGATCCGAAAGACTCGGAACTGTGGCTTTACGTCAACAACGAGTGCAAGCAGAAGGGCTCCACGAAGGACATGATTTGGTCGGTAGCGGAAGTTCTCGCTGAAATCTCGACCTATTGGGAGTTGAAGCCCGGTGATCTCGTCTTCACGGGCAGTCCTTCGGGGGTCTCGACGCTTAAGAAGGGCGATATCGTGCGTGCCGGCTGCAACGGCATCGGCATGATCGAATTCGAGCTCGTCTAAGTGACTGACTTCGATGTCCGGCCTGCGTTACTGACAAAACGCCGACAAAAAGAGGGGCGATTTTTTACGGTCGCCCTTCTTTTTTATTATTTATTAGGGTAAGTACCGATAAAGGCGTTTAAATTTCATTGGTCGTCTGCCTAAACTGTTTCAAAATCTTGCCGGACAGGGACCGAGCAGGATTTTTTGCGGCCGTCCCCAAGCCGCTCATAAAAAAATGAGTATTTCTCAAAGAAAGGAGCTCTCATGTCGTCGCTCGACGGAGTTAATGCCGTAACGATCATCTTCGCAGCGCTTTGCGTGTTTGCGATCGGTTATCGCTTCTACGGTCTGTTCATTGCCGCGAAGGTGCTCAATGTAGACGCCAATCGCGTGACCCCCGCGGTCAAATATGCCGACGGTCAGGACTATGTCAAGACCGATAAGTTCGTGCTCTTCGGACACCACTTTGCCGCTATTGCGGCTGCGGGTCCGCTGCTCGGCCCCGTGTTGGCCGCACAGTTCGGGTATCTGCCCGGTTTGCTTTGGATTCTGATCGGCTGCGTGCTTGCGGGCGGCGTTCACGACATGGTCGTGCTGTTCTGCTCGGTGCGCCACAAGGGCCGTTCGCTTGCCTACATCGCCACACGCGAAATCGACCCCACCACGGGCTTTGTCGCGTCCTGGGCCGTTCTGGCAATTCTTATTCTGACGTTGGCCGGTCTTTCGATTGCCTGCGTCAACGCCATGCACGATTCGCTGTGGTCGACCTATACGGTCGTGGCGACGATTCCGATCGCCATCATCATGGGCCTGTATCTGCAGATCTGGCGCAAGGGAGACGTGCTGGGCGCCACGCTTTTGGGCGTTGTTCTGCTGTTCCTGTGCATTCTGTCGGGGCCGTGGGTTGCGGCTCACCCCGAATACTTCGGATTCCTCGACATCGACCGCAAGACGATGTCGATCCTGATCCCGGTCTACGGGTTCTTCGCCTCGGTGCTTCCGGTGTGGCTGCTTCTTCTGCCGCGCGACTATCTGTCGACGTTCCTTAAGGTCGGCACGATTCTTGCCCTGGCGCTCGGCATCTTCTTCGTGATGCCCGAATTCAAGATGCCCGCGATTACCGAATTCATCCACGGCGGCGGCCCGATCGTGGGCGGCCCGGTGATTCCGTTCATCTTCATTACGATTGCCTGCGGCGCTTTGTCGGGCTTCCATGCCACGATCGGCACCGGTACGACTCCAAAGATGATCGGCAATGAAAAGGACGTGCTCTTTGTGGGCTACGGTGCAATGCTCACCGAAGGCTTCGTGGCCGTGATGGCTCTCGTGGCCGCCTGCGTGCTCGTTCCAGCCGACTACTTCGCGATCAACGCTCCGGCAGCCAA
>USBS01000113.1 GCA_900552915.1 uncultured Sutterella sp.
CTCCACAACAGCCTCCGCCTTACGGTAGGTTGCCATGTACGCCTGCACATCGGGATAACCGTCCTCTTTCAGAACATCGGGCAGTTTATCCAGCTTTTCAGCGATTTCCTTTTCTGTCCGCTGTATCTGCTCTGTGAGCGCCTTGCGCTCCTTACCCTTGAAAATCCCTTTTGTATCGGCAAGCTGTTGTTTCAGCTTCGGAAGTACCGTATCCTGCAAATGCCGGATTTCTTTCGCCTTATCCTGCGCCTTTATCATCAGCTTTTGCATGGTACGGAACTCTGCCATATCTATTTCAAGGACAGGCTTCGGCGGCATATCGTGTTCACGGATTAAGTTTTGCAGGAAGTCCTTAGCCTTGTCCCACAGCAGACGCGCGACATTGCCGGCACCCGGCATACGGTAGTTGGGCAGCTCCATCACAAAGGGCATCGCTTCGCCCTTAAACATCGTACGGCGCAGCAAAAGCCCCAAGCATACGGCCATGACGATGCCCAGGAGATAAAGCCCAATCATCACCAATGCCCCGTCGCCCGGGAAAAACGCTGCCACAAAGAACGCATAGATGGGGAGCTTTGCCGAGCAGCTCATAAAGGGCGTCAGAAGAATCGTCATCTTCCGGTCCCGTTCGGACGGAAGCGTACGGCTTGCCATCACAGCGGGCACCGTGCAGCCGAAGCCGATCAGCATCGGCACGATGCTGCGGCCCGAAAGACCGATGCGGCGCAGGAACATGTCCATGAAAAACGCCACGCGCGCCATGTAGCCGCTGTCTTCCAGGAATGACAAAAAGAAAAAGAGCACGACGATGACAGGCACAAAACTTACGACGGTGCCCACACCGTTGAAAATGCCGTCGATGATGAGCGAATGAATCGCTTCGTTGACGTTCCAAGCCGAAAGCAAACCGTCAACGGACTCGGTTGCCATGCCGATGAGCCACTCCAAGCCCTCGGTCAGCCAGGCCCCGATCACGTTGAACGTGAGCCAGAACACAAGCGCCATGATCGCAATGAACGCGGGAATGGCCGTGTACTTACCCGTGAGGATTCGGTCGATCTTAAGGCTGCGTTCGTGCTCGCGGCTTACGTGGGGCTTGACGACTGTTCTGGCGCACACGCCGTCGATAAAGGCAAAGCGCATGTCCGCAATTGCACTAGCTCGATCCAGCCCTCGCTCGGCTTCGAGCTGCTTCAAAATATGCTCGATCGTGCGCTTTTCATTGACATCCAAATCGAGCTGATCGGTGATGAGCTTGTCGCCTTCGGCAATCTTGCTTGCGGCAAATCGAACGGGAATTCCCGCTTTTTTGGCATGGTCCTCAATTAAGTACATCAGGCCGTGCAGGCAGCGGTGAACAGCGCCCCCGTTGTCGTTGTCGGCGCAAAAATCATGTACGGCCGGCGCTTCGGCGTAGCGCGCCGCATGCAAAGCATGCTCGACGAGCTCTTCAATACCTTCGCCGCGGCTTGCCGAAATCGGCACCACGGGGATGCCCCGAAGCGCTTCCATTTCGTTGACGCGAATCGAGCCGCCGTTGGCCGCCACCTCGTCCATCATATTGAGCGCAAGCACCATCGGGCGCCCGAGCTCCATGAGCTGCAGCGTCAGATACATGTTGCGCTCGATGTTGGTCGCGTCGACGATGTTGATGATGACGTGGGGATTTTCACGCAGGATGAATTCGCGCGAGACGATTTCTTCGTTTGTGTAGGGCGAAAGCGAATAGATGCCCGGCAGGTCGGTCACCAACGCTTCTTCATGCCCCACGATGCGGCCGTCCTTGCGATCGACCGTAACGCCCGGAAAGTTGCCGACGTGCTGATTCGACCCCGTTAGCTTATTAAAAAGCGTCGTCTTGCCGCAGTTTTGATTGCCCGCAAGCGCAATGCGCACCGTCTCTTCGGTCATCACGGGCTGCGCACGTCGATTGAGTCCTCTCGTCGCTCCGCCTTCCGAATACCCCGGATGGTCGATTTCGATCGGCGCCGGAATACTTTCCTGAGCGGGCACGCCTTCACGCACATCGCGTATGACGATTTCACGAGCTTCGGCCACGCGCAGCGTCAGTTCGTAGCTGCGAATGCGCACTTCGATCGGATCTCCCATCGGCGCCCGCTTGATAAGCGTAACCGTAGCCTGAGGAATCAGGCCCATGTCAAGGAAGTGTTGCCGCAGAGCGCCGCTGCCGCCGACGGATTCGACGGTTGCGCTCTGACCTACCGCGAGTTCATTGAGAGTAATTGTCATTTTTCTTTTCCGGAAGGGCAGCAATTTTAGAGGCGTGCGGGAAATCTGTGTGGAAAGTTGTCAGAAAAAACGCATCTGAAAAAGTTGCTTACGCATTTGCAGGCGAATCGTCGGCCTAGTTCGAGCGAACTATTGCGCGTTTCTTAAAATTGCATTAAAAATTCGGGTCGATCGCGTCCGACCCCCTTCGGGCGCATGACTTGGTTTCATTTGTGCTTGTATACCCCAATAAAAAGGAGAACTCCATGAGCAAGTTCACGATTTCCTGCGCCGTTGCCGCTGCTGCAATGATGATCTGTGCTACCGCACAGGCCGCCGGCGGCGTCCCCTCCAAGATTCCGCATCCGATCGACGCCTACAAGATCACCGACTCGGCCAATCCCTGCATCATGTGCCACGGCGATCAGTCCAAGATCGGCGCCGCCAAGGTTGCCGGCACCCCGATGGCTATGCCTCAGGATCACTGGGTGAAGGGCCAAAAGAAGGCCGATCCGATGCACAACAACTGCATGATGTGCCATCAGAAGAAGTAATTCTTCGATCTTTTTTCTGAAGCCGTGGGCCGCCGAGTGAATGCTCCGCGGCCTTTTTCGTGTTCGGTTCGGTCGGACTTGCGGTCGGCCGAGTCCGTATCGGCCTGTTGTGGACGGACTTCTGCAGGATTAAGCTTCTGCTCTTGGAGCAAAACAACAAAAATATGAGCACTCAACTTGCCAACAAACTCGGTCTTGTCATAGAAGGCGGCGGCGTTCGCGGTATTTATGCCGCCGGCGTCCTCGACGTTCTGCACGACCTGCGGCTGCCTTTTGACGGCGTGATCGGCGTATCTGCCGGCGCCATTCACGGCGTTTCCTTTGTCTCCGGCCAAAAAGAACGCAGCTACCGCATCTACACGCGCTTTTGCAAAGATCCTCGCTTTTTCAGCCTGCGCACCTGGTTTCGTACCGGGAACATCGTTGACAACGACTTCTGCTACCGCGAAATTCCTTCCGTTTACGAACCGTTCGACGAAGAAGCCTTCATGGCCTCCCGCATGGCCTTTTGGGCGGTCAGCACCAACCTTGAAACCGGCAAAGCCGAGTACATCCGCATGCATCGCTGCGCAAGCGACATCGCTCCCTTGATCGCTTCGGCCTCGCTTCCTTACGTCTCTCGTCCCGTCGAATACCACGGCAAGCTGTTACTCGACGGCGGTTGCTCGGATCGCGTACCGCTGAAAGCCTTTCAGGCAATGGGCTTTACACGCAACGTCGTCGTGCTCACGCACCCGGAAAACCACCGGGTCAAAGACAGAGACGCCGCACTCGTACGGCTTTTCTACCGCAAGTATCCGGCCTTTTGCTCAACCTTCGAAAACAGTCCTCGCGTCTACGAAGAAACACAGGCTTACCTTCAAGACCAACTGTCCGCAGGCACTGTCTTTGTCATTCGACCGAAGTCGCCGATTCCGCTCGGACGGTTGTCGCACGACCCCGAGGCCATCAAGCGCGCGTACAACATGGGGTGCCTTGATGCACTCGACGCCGCTGAAAAGCTACAGAAGTGGATTATCGAAAACGGACTGCACTAGCCCATTGCTAGCAACTACGAGACTTGTCGGTTTGACGCGGTCGTCTGAAGCAGCCATTTCCAGGCCGGGACAACTTCGATCGAGCCTTTATCGGATTCGATCGTACGTTCTTCCTCGAGCGTGACGATCACGCGCCTGTGTACAGTGAACTCCTTGGCAAGTTTGTCGAAGGCACCCGTTTCTCTTGCAACGGTATCCGGATCGTTTCCTAGTGCTACACAAGCCTGAACGGCCAGACCTTCATCGGGCACAAAAAAGTCCACTTCGGCTTGGCGCGTATAAAAGAAAACGCGCTCGTTCAATCCGTAAGTTCGAAGCAGATGCAGTGCAACCACGTGTTCCAGCAAATCTGCCGTCACGTCGAATTTGAGCAAGCGGATCAGGCCGTTATCGACAAAGTAGTATTTGGGCGAAGTTTCCCGTTCCTGTACTGCACCCACAATGTTTTGCACTTGCAATAGCACACAAGAATCGCAAATGTTGCGTACGTACGTTATGCAAGTGTTTTTAGCCAGTTTCACTCCGTTCGCATTCACAATACCCGCAAGTCTGCTGTAGGAAATCGGCTGGCCTATGCTGTCGGCAATTTTCTTGATCAGCATCCGCAGCGAAAAAACGCTGCTGACTTTGTTACGAACGACAATGTCACCCAGATAGATCTTCTGAAACAGCGTATTGAGACATTCGGTTTTGTTGGCTAAATCGAGACTTTCAGGAAAGCCGCCAAATGTAAAAAACTCCTCAAACACCCGCTGAATCATTGCTTTTCCGGTTGTAGTCGCCGACCGATCGCAATGCGCATCAATGCCTTTGGCGCTCAGATACTCCGAAAAACTCAACGGAAAAACGTTGACGGTTATAAATCGCCCGCCCAAAGAAGCCGCCACATCGACACTCAACATCTTGGCATTGGATCCGGTAACGTAGATTTCAGCCTGGGCGTCAGCCATTCGCCGGACAAATTTTTCCCAACCGTCGATAAGCTGGATTTCGTCCAAAAACAGTGCCGGACGACTTTCGCTTCCGGTCATCTCTGCGTGCACTTCGAGGATGCGATTGAAGTCGCCGACATCAAAGCCCAACAACCGTTCGTCTTCGAAATTAACGTAGAGCATGTCCTGCCAACTCTTGCCGGCAGCAAGCATTCTCTGCATACGTTGGAACAACAGATACGACTTGCCGCTGCGGCGAACGCCGACCAGAACACAACGCGGAAATTCTCCAAGTTGAATTTCCCGCGGAAAAATCTTTTTTTGCTCGACAAGAACACGGTTTTCCAACAAAACCTGCTTAAGAAGCGCTTTTGAGATCATAAACACCAGATCCGTTCAATTTATTGAACAATTTTACGTGTTTTTTGTTCAATTTGTTGAACAAATCAACCGTCTTCTCGTTCAATTTGATGAACAATACGCTATCCAACGGCACCTGCCGACTTGCGTCGGCGTTTGTCGCAAGCGTGTGTATCCTTGGTCGCAACAACACTAAGGAATAGCCGTGAAAAAGAACAAAAAGAAGACCGTGGTGGAAGTGAAATTACCCAGATCCCGCAACCTCGTCACGAAAGCGCTGTGTTCGGACAGACGTTTTCAGTCGCGCACCTTCGCTTCGAAAAAGCACAAACTCGAAAAGTTCGACTGGCGAAAAGAGACAGACCTCTGCTGATCCGTTAGTTGCGGTAGCAATCATGCTCCACAGAACGCTGGGATCATCGGCTCGGTGCGTCATCCGAATCGGCAGCCTCCTCAGGCCGCTTCACCGCGTTGAAGCAGACAGCCAAATTAGTCCAGCGCTCAAGCGAGTGCTTGCCTTCGAAAATAAACTACCACGATCCGTTGTATCCCAAAGCATGCAAAGAAAATTCCGCATTAGTGATA
>USBS01000114.1 GCA_900552915.1 uncultured Sutterella sp.
TTCACATCATCAACCTCGAAAAGACGGTTGAAAAGCTCGCTGAAGCCGAAAAGTTCGTTCGTGAACTTTCCGCTCGCGGCGGCAAGATCCTCTTCGTGGACACCAAGCGCGGCGGCCGCGACACCATCATCGAGCAGGCCCAGCGCGCTGGCTGCTGCTACGTTGATCAGCGCTGGCTCGGCGGCACGCTCACGAACTTCAAGACCGTGAAGCAGACGATCCGTCACCTCAAGGACATGGAAGCCACGCAGGAAGCCGGCGGCCTTGAGAAGATGAGCAAGAAGGAAGCTCTCGACTTCACCCGTGAAGTTGAAAAGCTCAACAAGTCCATCGGCGGCATCAAGGAAATGGCCGGTCTGCCCGACGCCCTCTTCGTGATCGACGTCGGCTACCACAAGATTGCCATCCAGGAAGCCAACAAGCTCGGCATTCCGGTTGTGGCCGTTGTGGATACCAACCACAGCCCGGAAGGCGTTGACTACGTCATCCCCGGCAACGACGACTCCGGCAAGGCTGTTGCCATCTATGCTTCCGTGATCGCTGACGCCATCCTCGCCGGCCGTGCCGATTCGGCCACCGGTGAAGAAGAAGCTCAGGAAGAGTTCGTTGAAGTTGAAGAAAAGACCGAAGCCTAATTTTTAGGATCTCGATCTTTGGCGTCCGACAAGACGCATCCGTCGGCACGGTTACGGGCAGACGGCTGAAGAAAGGGCGCGGCACGATATAAAATGCCTGCGCCCTTTTTTCTGATATTTTTCAGGGATTTACGTAAAATCCTGCTGCACAGAATTTCAATCTGTTCGAGTGTGATTCGTCTCGGACAATTTTTTAAGACATTAGGAGCTAAAAACAATGGCCGCTATTACTGCCGCAATGGTTAAGGCGCTTCGCGAAAAGACCGACGCCCCGATGATGGAATGCAAGAAGGCCCTCACGGAAGCTGACGGCGACGCCGCCAAGGCGGAAGAGATCCTGCGCGTCAAGCTCGGCAACAAGGCCAGCAAGGCCGCTGCCCGCGTGACGGCTGAAGGTGTTGTGACGGTTTATGTGAGCGAAGACCGCAAGGTCGGCGCCATCCTTGAAGTCAACTCCGAAACCGACTTCGTTGCCAAGAACGAAGAATTCCAGAAGATGGCTCAGGATGCTGTTCGCCTCGTTGCCGAACAGAACCCGGCCGACATCGCCGCCCTGTCGGCTCTTACGATCGACGGCAAGACCCTCGAAGAAGTCCGCACGGCTCTCGTGGGCAAGATCGGCGAAAACATGACCTTCCGCCGCTTCCAGCGCTTTGAAGCTCAGGGCGCTCTGCACAAGTACGTGCACGGTGGCTCCAAGATCGCCGCTGTCGTCGATGTGGTCGGCGGCGACGACGAAGTCGCTCACGACATCGCCATGCACATTGCTGCCGCCAAGCCGAAGGCTCTCGACCAGTCCGGCATCCCGGCCGAACTGATCGAAACCGAACGCCGCGTTGCCATCGAAAAGGCTCGCGAAGCCGGCAAGCCCGAAGCCATGCTCGAACGCATCGCCGAAGGCACCGTGAACAAGTTCCTCAAGGAAGTCACGCTTCTGAACCAGCCGTTCGTTAAGGACGACAAGGTGACGATCGCTCAGCTCCTCAAGAGCAAGGGCGCCTCCGTTGCTTCCTTCGGCCTCTATGTGGTCGGCGAAGGCCTTGAAAAGCGCAACGAAGACTTCGCTGCTGAAGTCGCTGCTCAGCAGGCTGCCGCCGCCAAGGCCTAATCGGTCTTTGCTGCTTATGCTTTAAGGCACAAAAACGGCTCGGAAACTTCCGGGCCTTTTTTGTGCTTTTCGTTTGAAAAGTCCCTCGCACGACGGCGTTGCCGTCGCTCCAAAGTCCGCGTAATGCTGTATCATCCACACAATTTAGGTAAAAGTGCCCAGATCGCGCTTTTGCCCGGTTGTTTTTGCGCCTGAAAAACGCGTTTCAGCCGATCTCGTGACAACACAATTTGACGGAGGCGGCGGTTAAAAATCGCCGTATGTGCCCATGGAAAATCCCACCCCCAAGTACAAGCGCGTCCTTTTGAAGCTTTCCGGCGAAGCCCTGATGGGGTCTGATCAGTTCGGCATCAACCGTGCCACACTGGCCGGCATCGTTCAGGAAATCAAGAGCATGCTTGAACTCGGCGTCGAACTCGGCGTCGTGGTGGGCGGCGGCAACATCTTCCGCGGCGTTGCTTTGGGCGCCACCGGCATGGATCGTGCTACAGGCGACTACATGGGCATGCTCGCCACCGTCATGAACGCCATGGCCCTGCAGGACGCGCTGCGAAACGCCGGCATCGAAGCCCGCGTGCAGAGCGCTCTGACGCTTTCGCAGGTTGCCGAGCCGTACATCCGCGGGCGTGCTCTGCGCTATCTCGAAAAGGGACGCGTGGTGATTTTTGCCGCCGGCACGGGCAACCCGTTCTTTACGACGGATACGACGGCCGCTTTGCGCGGCGCCGAAATCGGGGCTCAGATCGTTCTCAAGGCCACCAAGGTCGACGGCATCTACTCCGAAGATCCGATGAAAAATCCGAACGCGGAACTCTACAAGGACATCACGTTCGATGAAGCCATGCGCCGCAACCTCAAGGTGATGGACGCTACGGCCTTTGCGCTGTGCCGCGATCAGGGCCTGCCCATCAAGGTTTTCTCGATTACCAAGCCCGGTGCGATGCGCCGCGTGGTGCTCGGTGAAGACGAGGGTACGCTTGTGCACCTGTAATCTCCGTGGCAAAATCAAAAAATTCAATCTTTTTTCACTGACATCAATCAGCTAAGAACCAAATGACCACTATTGCCGAAATTCAACAGCAGTGTGAATACAAAATGAAGCGCACGATCGAAAGTCTGCGCGAAGACCTCTCCAAGCTGCGCACGGGCCGTGCTTCCACGGGCATCCTTGAGCACGTGATGGTCGACTACTACGGTTCCCCGACGCCGTTGTCTCAGGTTGCAAACCTGGGTGTGGCCGACGCCCGCACGATTACCGTGCAGCCGTGGGATCGCAAGATGATTCCGATCATCGAAAAGGCGATTCTGACGGCCGACCTGGGCCTTAATCCCGCCGCCTTCGGCGACATGGTCCGCGTGCCGGTTCCGCCGCTCACTGAGGAACGCCGCCGCGAAATCTGCAAGGTGGTGCGCGGTGACGGCGAAGACGCCAAGGTTGCCATCCGCAATTTGCGCCGCGACGCCAACGAACACGTCAAGAAGCTCGAAAAGGCCAAGGAAGTGAGCGAAGACGAACAGACGCGCAGCGAAAAGGAAATCCAGAAGATGACCGATAAGTACATCGCCGAAGTCGATCAGATCGTCTCCAACAAGGAAAAAGAGGTGATGACCGTCTAAGTTTCCGCTAGGACGGCGGAACTAAGATGTTCTAACCGCAAAGCGTCCGGGCGCGGTCGGCCAAGCCGAGCGTTGCGGGCGCTTTTTTCGTTCGTTTTTTCTGATTCGGACTGCCAATGTCGCATCCCAACCACCTTGCAATCATCATGGACGGCAACGGCCGCTGGGCGAAGAACCGTTTTCTGCCCCGCATCGAAGGCCATCGCCGCGGCATCGAGTCGGTGCGCACCGTCGTAAAGGCCGCCCGCAGCCGCGGCATCAAGCATCTTTCGGTTTTTGCCTTTTCAAGCGAAAACTGGAACCGACCGCAGGATGAGGTCAATGCGCTGCTGCAGTTTTTCGTGGCCGGATTAAAGCAGGAAGCGGCGCCTCTTGCCGAAGCCGGCATTCGTCTGCACGTCGTGGGCGATCGCAGTGCTTTTTCGCCCGAGTTGGTGACGGCCATTGACGAGGCCGAGGCGATGACGAGTTCGCAGACCGGCATGCATTTCAATGTCTGCATCAACTACGGCGGTCGTTGGGATATCGCGCGTGCGGCGCGGCTTGCCGCCCAAGAAGGGCTTGAACTTACGGTTGAAAATATCAATCGGTTTCTTTGCATGCCCTGGTCGGGGCCGGTCGATTTGATGATCCGCACCGGCGGTGAGCAGAGAATCTCCAACTTCATCCTCTGGCAGGCCGCCTACGCGGAACTTTGGTTTACCGAAAAGCTCTGGCCTGAATTTTCCGAAACCGATCTCGACGAAGCGCTTGCCTGGTTTGCCGGACGCGAGCGGCGCTTCGGAAAAACGAGCGAGCAGATTCAAAACGGAGCCTAAGTCGCCGTCAAAAAGCTGTTGCGGGTCGTCAAAGGCTTTGCCTTGCCGCTGCGCTTTGTGCGATAGTTAACCAATCGGCAGTTTCTTTTGCAGGTTTTCCCATGCTTTTAACGCGAGTCATAACAGCGGTCGTTTTGCTGTTGATTCTTGTGGCTGCGGCCTATGCCGGCGACCATGTTCTGAACGCCGTGCTTGCGATCGGCTACGGCATTACGTTGGCCGAATGGCTCAAGCTCACCAAGCTTTCGGGCGCAGCATCCTACCTGTTGGGTGCGGCCTTTGCCGTTGCCGGAGCGGCGCTCGCGCTTGCGGCGCCCGACGCAAACGTGTTCGGAGGAGTTTATCTTGCGCTGCAGCTTGCCGTTGCCTGCGTGTGGCTTGCTGTTACGGCCGTTTGCTACAACGCCCGCAATCGCGGCTTCGGTGTGTCGCGCTCTGCTGCGACGATTCTTGCCTTCGCGATCACAGCGGCGACATGGCTGGCCGTCTGGCAGTTCCTGCGACTGGGCAGCTGGCCGCTTCTGATCAGCGTCTTCATGATCGTGTGGCTTGCCGACGCTTGCGCTTATTTTGCAGGACGTCTTTTCGGCAAAAACCGCATGGCGCCAGCCATCAGTCCTAAAAAAACTTGGGAAGGTGTTGCCGGAGGTCTCGTGAGCGTTTTTGTCGTGGCGTTGGCGGCGTACCAGTGGCTGCCGCACGACATGGTTCTGACGAGCATTCTCATCGACAAGGCCGGTTTTGCCTCGGGGCTTCTGATGCTTCTGGTGCTTGTGGCCGTTTCGGTTGCGGGCGACCTTTTCGAGTCGAGCTTGAAGCGCCAGGCGGGCGTTAAGGATTCCGGACGGCTTTTGCCCGGGCACGGGGGCTTTTACGATCGTCTGGATTCGTCGCTTGCGGTGTTCCCGACGGCTGCTGCCATGCTCATGATCGTCTGATCGAACGGTTTTTCGGCGGTTTTGCGCATTGTCTAGGTAAAACCGCCAAAGAGGCCTTGTGCTTCTTTATAATATTTCAATTCAAGGATCCCGCGCCGGACTCAAAACGGCGCTCTTCTTTTTGATTAGAGAAAATGACTAAATACGTATTCGTCACCGGCGGCGTTGTCTCCAGTTTGGGCAAAGGCATCGCCGCCGCTTCTTTGGCCGCAATCCTTGAGTCCCGCGGGCTCAAGGTGACGATGATCAAGCTTGATCCGTACATCAACGTTGACCCGGGTACGATGAGCCCGTTTCAGCACGGCGAAGTGTTCGTGACGGAAGACGGCGCGGAAACCGACTTGGACCTCGGTCACTACGAGCGCTTCATCAGCTCGAAGATGAGCCGCTTCAACAACTTCACGACCGGCCAGATCTACAAGAGCGTTCTCGAAAAGGAACGCCGCGGCGAATACCTCGGCAAGACCGTGCAGGTGATTCCGCACATCA
>USBS01000115.1 GCA_900552915.1 uncultured Sutterella sp.
GCATTGTGACGCGCACCGCAGACCTTCTGTTGACGACGCCTTTGAAGGTCATCGGCGAAGTCAATGTGGCCGTGCACCACAATCTGATGAATCTTTCGGGCAAGCGCGAGGATATTGAGGAAGTCCACGCACACCCGCAAGCGCTGGCGCAGTGCCGTCAGTGGCTGATGACGCATCTGCCGCAGGCGCGTCTGGTGCCTTCAAGTTCCAACGCGCAGGCTGCCAAGGAGGCCGCTGCCGAACCCAAAGTTGCGGCATTGGCCGCGGAACGCGCCGCAGCGCTCTACAAGCTTCACATTGCCGCGCACGCCGTCGAGGACGATCCCCGCAACTGCACGCGCTTTTTGGTGATGGGAAAGGAAGCGAGCGGAAAGGCAAAAAACGTGCTCCATAAGACGAGCCTCATCTTTTCCGTGCCCAACCGCGCGGGAGCGCTTCTCGATGCGCTTGCGCCCTTTGCCAAGTACAAGGTTTCGATGGTGCGCCTGGAAAGCAGACCTGCTCGCAACGGTGCCTGGGACTACAACTTCTATGTCGACATCGACGGGCACATTGAAGACGAACCGATTGCCAAGGCAATATCCGAGCTCGAGCAGATCGCGCTTTATCTGAAGATTCTCGGCTCCTATACGGCCGCGTACTAGAGAAAAAGGCAAATAAGGGAGACAGGAATGCAGGGTTTTATCGCTAGAAAATCGCTTGAAACGATCAGCCCCTATGTGGCCGGCAAACCGATTGAGGAAACGGCGCGCGAATACGGGCTGGATCCCGCACGCATCGTCAAGCTCGCCAGCAACGAAAATCCGCTCGGCATGTCGCCGGCGGCCAAGCAAGCGGCTTTGGAGGCGCTCGCCGACGGTACGCGTTATCCGGACGGCGCCGCTCGGACGGTGCGCGAAGCGGCCGCAAATTTTGCGGGCGTTTCAGCCGATCAGGTGATTGTCGGAAACGGTTCGGATGAGCTCTTGGGCCTGATTGCCCGCACGGTGCTTGCCGAAGGGGATCGCTGCGTCTATTCGCAGTACTCGTTTTCGGTCTATGAATTGAGCGCGCGCGAGTGCGGCGCCGAATGCGTGGAAGTGCCAACCAAGGATTTTCAGGTCGACCTTGACGGGATGCTTGAGGCGATCAATGTCGACACGCGTCTTGTCTATATCACCAACCCCAACAATCCGACGGGATTGCCGCTTGAGCCGGCGGCGCTGTTGAAGTTCATCGAACGCGTGCCCGACAAATGCGTCGTGGTGCTTGACGAAGCCTATACGGACTTCATGGATCCGGCGCTGCGCACGGATAGCTTCGAGTGGGTAAAGCGCTTCCCGAATCTGATGGTGACGCGTACGTTCTCCAAGGCCTACGGTTTGGCGGGACTGCGAGCGGGGTTCGGTGTGGCCGACGCCGAACTCATTGCGATGATGAACCGAATTCGCCCGCCTTTCAACATGAATGCGGCGGCGCAGGCGGCGGCTGTGGCGGCTTTGGCCGATCAGGAGTTCCTGCGCACGGTGGTTGAAACGAATGAGCGAGAGCGGGCACGCTTGGCCGCGTACTTTGATGCGCTCGGCCTGAAGCATCTGCCGAGTCAGGCAAACTTCATCATGGTGCACGTCGGCCCCAGCGCCGCTGCCGTTAATACGGCCATGCTCAAGAAGGGAGTGATTCTGCGGCCTTTGAAGAGCTACGGACTGCCCGAGTACATCCGTATTTCGGTCGGATCGCCCGCCGAAAACGATATTTTCATGATGGCATTTAAGGAAGCGCTTTCGCAGAATTGAACGCCGCAAGCGAGCACAAAAAGGAATCAGCACAATGCGTTTGGCATTGATCGGCACCGGTTTGATCGGTGCCTCGGCCGCCTGGGCCATGAAGCAAAAGGGCGTCGTCGACACGGTGGCGGCATTCGATTTGTCGCCTGAGAGCACGCGCAAGGCCCTGCAGATGGGGATTGCCGACGAAGCGTGCGCGACGCTTGAGGCATGCGTGCAGGGCGCGGACTGCGTGATGGTTGCCGTGCCGGTTCTTGCAATCGAAAAGGTGATGGCTCAGTGTGAGCCTTTCCTGGGAGAAGAGACGCTTGTGACCGATGTGGGCTCCGTACGCGGCGCCGTGATTGAGGGTGCACGCAGAGCGCTTAAAGGGAAATTCGCAAATTACGCGCCCGTACATCCGATTGCCGGCGGAGAAATGCCGGGCGTCGACTATGCCCGAAGCGATCTTTTTGCGGGTGCCAAGGCGATTTCTACGCCCGCCGAGGGCATGCACGAGCACGCCGTGCAGTTTTGGGAGCAAGCTTGGAAGGCGATCGGCTGCGAACTGCTGCGCATGACGCCCGCCGAGCACGACGCCGTGTTTGCGTCGGTGTCGCATCTGCCGCATCTGCTTTCCTACGCGATGGTCGACTCGATTCTCAACACCGGCAGCGCCGAGCGCAAGCTTTCGCTTGCGGGCGCGGGATTCCGCGACTTCACCCGAATTGCGGCGTCAAGCCCCGAAATGTGGGTCGACATTTTCCGTGCCAACAAGGAGGCTGTCCTTGAGGCGCTCGACTATTTCGAGCAGGATCTGAAGCTATTGCGCACGGCCATCGAAAACGACGAACAGGATGTGGTGCGCTCGCTTTTTGCGCGCGCCGCACAGGCGCGCCGCCGTATTGCTCCCAATCTGCCCAAGAAGCGAAGCTGAGGACGACACATGCCGCAGATAACCGAACGCAAACTTCAGTCGCTTACGTTGAGGCCCGTTGCACGAGCCTCGGGCGTCGTACCGCTTCCCGGAAGTAAGTCGATATCCAACCGCGCTCTTTTTCTTGCCGCAATGGCCGAAGGCGAGACGACGCTTAAGGGATTGCTGCGCGCCGACGACACCGAACGCATGCTTGAGTCGCTGCAAAAGCTCGGCATCGGAGTTGCTTTCATAAGCGGCACCGAGGTACGCGTGACGGGGTGTGCGGGCAGTGTGCCCGTCAAGGATGCCGATTTGTTCATCGGCAACGCCGGCACGGCAGCTAGAACGCTGACGGCGCTTCTTGCCTTTGCCGGCGGCCGCTATCGCCTCGACGGCGTGGCCCGCATGCGCGAGCGTCCCATTGCGGATCTGCTCAAAGCGCTTCGCAGCATGGGCGCCGCCATTGAGTGTGAAGCAAACGAAGGCTTCTTGCCGCTGCGTTTTTCGCCGGCCGTACGGACTGCCGATCGGGTGAGCGTGCGCGGCAGCGTCTCAAGCCAATACCTGACGGCGCTTTTGATGCTTGCTCCGACCGTAGCGGGAGACGAGGGACTGTTCATCGATATCGAAGGCGAGCTCATCAGTCGCCCCTATGTCGAAATGACCGTGCGCATGATGGCCGATTTCGGCGTTTGCGTGCAGGAAACGTCTACGGGTTTTTGGGTGCCGCAGGCCGTGTATCGGGCGCAATCGAGCTATCGGGTGGAGGCCGATGCCTCCGGCGCGAGCTATTTCCTTGCGCTCGGGGCGCTCACGGGCGGTCCCGTCACGGTCACCGGCGTGGGCGAAGGCTCTATTCAGGGCGACATCGTATTTGCCGATGCCTTGCGCATGATGGGCGCCGAGGTTGTCAAGACGACCGATTCGATCACGGTTTCGCGTAAAGCCGATGTGCCTTTGAAGGGCATAGAGCTCGATTGCACGGCCATTCCCGATGCGGCCATGACGTTTGTGCCGATGGCGCTTATGACAGAAGGCCCTGTCAAGCTTGCGGGCATTGCAAGCTGGCGCGTCAAGGAAACCGACCGCTTGGCGGCGATGGCGCGCGAAATGCGCAAGTTCGGTGCAATCGTAGAGGAAGGAGCCGACCGGATTTCGGTGCAAAAGCCTGCTTCGGGAAACCTTAAGGGGGCACGCGTCGATACCTACGACGACCACCGTATGGCGATGAGTTTGGCGCTTGCGGCCTGCGCGGGTGTGACGGTGACCGTAAACGACCCGGGATGCACCGCCAAGACCTACCCGACGTTTTTTGAAGAGTTCACGCGCCTGACGCAGGTCAAGTAAGCTCAACTTTTCCAGAAGCCGACTTCTCGCCGGCTCTTTAGAATTCCGAATCTTGCGCAACAAACAAAAGGTTGACTGAAAGTGACTGATGCGAATTCGATTCCGGTGATTGCCATCGACGGACCGAGCTCGAGCGGCAAAGGCACTGTCGCAGCGGCTCTGGCCGCAAAGCTGGGCTTTCATTATCTCGACAGCGGCGCTTTGTATCGACTCACTGCTCTGTCGGTTCTCAAGGCCGGTGCCGATCCCGACGATGAAGCGGCGTGCGAAGCGATTGCCCGTGCGATGAAGCCCGTTTTTAAGGAAGGAAAGATCTTTCTGCAGGACGAGGACGTCACTTCCGCCATCCGTGCTGAGGCAGTGGGCCTGACTGCAAGCCGCGTGGCTGCGCTGCCGGCCGTTCGTCGGGCATTGACCGACCTGCAGCGCAATGCGCGGCAGGCGCCGGGCCTTGTAGCCGACGGCCGCGACATGGCCAGCGTCATCTTCCCGGACGCGGTCTTGAAGGTCTTTCTGACGGCTACGCCCGAAGCGCGCGCTAAAAGACGCTTTAGTCAGTTGATTGCGAAAGGAATTTCTGCTAATCTAAGCGACCTTACTCGCGATCTGGCCGAACGCGACCGCCGCGACAGGGAGCGCAAAGCCGCGCCCTGCGTGCCTGCAGAGGGCGCCCGCGTTCTCGATAACTCCGATATGGATGCCGAGCAGACGCTCGAACTTGTCTATCGGTGGTACCGGGAGTTGTGCGCGTAAAGCCGAGACCGAGCAAGAAATCGATTTTTCCGGAACGCAGAGACGGGGCTTTGCGTTCTTAGATACCTTAAACACCACCGACTGACGGCTTAAAGCCGGTACCCCGGGTCGGTGAGATTTCAACGTTTCTTTTTAATTTCATGTCCAACACTACCAATACCGAATCTTTTGCCCAGCTTTTTGAGGAAAGCCTCGCTAAGCAGGAAATGCGTCAGGGTGAAGTCATCACCGCCGAAGTGCTGCGCGTCGAACACAACTTCGTGGTTGTGAACGCCGGCCTGAAGTCCGAAGCCTATGTGCCCATCGACGAATTCAAGGACGATCTCGGCGAAGTGACCGTTCAGCCCGGCGACTTCGTTTCCGTGGCAATCGAATCGGCCGAAAACGGCTTCGGTGAAACGGTTCTCTCCCGCGACAAGGCCAAGCGCCTGGCTGCCTGGATGAACCTCGAACAGGCTCTCGAATCCGGCGAACTCGTCACCGGCACCATCACCGGCAAGGTCAAGGGCGGCCTCACCGTTATGACCAACGGCATCCGCGCCTTCCTGCCCGGCTCTCTCGTTGACACCCGTCCGGTCAAGGACACCACCCCGTTCGAAGGCAAGACCCTCGAATTCAAGGTGATCAAGCTCGACCGCAAGCGCAACAACGTGGTGGTTTCCCGCCGCGCTGTCGTGGAAGCCAGCATGGGCGAAGAACGCGCCAAGCTGCTTGCCACCCTCAAGGAAGGTGCCATCGTCAAGGGCGTCGTCAAGAACATCACCGACTACGGTGCCTTCGTCGACCTCGGCGGCATCGACGG
>USBS01000116.1 GCA_900552915.1 uncultured Sutterella sp.
CAGTCTCTCAGTGATGTTTGGTTCAACCGAAGCCATCACGGCGGCGCTCTCGGGCCTTTCAGCCGTCACGCTTTTGGTGTTCTGCCTTCTGTACACGCCGTGCATGGCCTCCGTGGCCACCATCAAGCGCGAGCTCGGAGGGCTTTGGGCAACAGGCATTGCTCTTTTTCAGTGTGCATTCGCCTGGCTCGTTGCCCTGATCGTGCATCTGGCCGGACTCGCACTGGGATTTGTCTAAGATGAATGCAGTCAGCTGGCTTCTTCTAACCCTGATCCTTGCGTTTTGCGTCTGGGTGATTGTGCGGCAGATTAAGCGCGGCGGCGCGGGGTGTTGTTCCGGCTGCGGCGGCGGGTGTGATGCCCGCAGTTGCGGCTTAAAGTGCTGCGCGGGAAAGCAAAAATTCCTCAAGCGCTAGAACCTTCTTGTCATTGGGGCTGCTTGGGCGGAAGAATTGTGCCTTTGACAAGACCTTTGATCGTGCCGACGGCAGCGGCAAGCCAAATGGCAATCAACAGAATCATCAGGCCTCTGGCGACGATAGGCAATAGTTCGAGGTGCGCAAGAGAAGAGAGTCGAATCGAGAGAACTGTCACCGCTCCGACCGGAAAGACGAAGGCCCACCAAGAAAGAGCAAACGGAAGCTTGCCCTGTACGGCGTTGCGAATTGTCATGGCTGCGCACAACACAAGCCACCACAAAGACGCTCCCATAAAGCCCATTGCAACGAGCATGCCGTAGGTAAGCGCCGCTTCGTTGCCTGCAGCGTGAAGTAAAGACAATAGGCTCAACGGAATTACGCCCAGAGGCGCCAGATGAACCCACAGCGTCGGGGTCAATTTGCCTTCGATGGCGGGCGCCAGAAAGTGTCGCGCCATTGTGATCGCTACGAGGGCGAGGTACATGAAGACACCCGCCCCCATACCGAGCATATTGACGCCGAAGTACACCTCGCGCATGATGCCTTGAGCCTGAGCCGCAAGACCGGCACCGGCAACCGGAATCACAACCAAACCCACGGCCGGGATGAAGTGCGCAGGTGTGACCATGTTGAGCTTCAGTTTGTCGAGCGTAAAGAGTCGAAAGAGAATCAAATAGCTTGCGGCAAAGGTGCCCGCGGCACCGACCCACCAAAGCAGACCGACCCACATGGGATCGATTCCCCGCATACTCCATTGGCCTGCCATCACCAAGAGCGCGATGGGGAAGGTGGCGTAGAAGCTGCCTTCGACCGGATGCGAAATGGTCTCAAAGACAAGCTTGGGATAAAGAAGAATGCGAAGCACCGCGGCAATGCCGAGGATAAGCATAAGAGCGGCTGCTATGACGTGTAGAAAATCGGCCAGCCACTCAAAAGAGGTGCCAGCAAACATCAGCCATGCGGCAAGGCTTGCCACCGAGGTGCCCATTACAGAGGCAAACCAACCCGGTGCCATGGTCTTGACAAAATGCATGAGAAAAACTCCGAAAAAAGGTGAATTCGTTAAGCGGTGAAGACTTCGGGCGAGTTGGCGAGCCAGTCCTGTACGCCAGCTCTAATCACCAGAAGCCGAATGCCGTGTTCGGCAAAAAGGCTCTGTGCCTCTTTGGCAAGAAAGCAATAGGAGCTGCGGCAGTAGGCGGCAGCGGGTATGGTTTTATCGAGCGTCGGCAGCAGGTCGGGAATGCGCTCAATCGGGATATTGATAGAGTAGGGGAGGTGCCCCGCTTCATACTCTTCGCTCGGGCGAACATCTATGAGGGTCAATTTCCCGGCACGAGCCATCTCGAGCGCGCTTTCGACATCAAGCGGCGTCCCTGCCGGAGGCGGCAGCGAATTCCCCGTGAGCGTCTGTGCCGTCTGACGAAGCAGTACGGCTAATTCCAACACTTTCGGATGCGCAATGCTGTACCAGCGAAAGCGTCCGCGACGCTCGACGTTGAGCAGACCGCTTTCCACCAGAATCTTCAAATGCTGACTCACACTTCGCATGTCGGTTTTGAGAATGCCGGCAATGGTTTCGACATGGCGGGGGGCCTGCGCAAGGATCTCGACGATCTCCAGACGAGTCTGTTGACCGAGTGCCCGTCCGATCTTGCCGACCTGATCGTAGAGCGCGTGCTTGAGTTGGATGTGTTCCTTCATGGATATGGGCCGATTGGATTCAACATTCCATCAATCTATAGAACGTCATATTGACGGTCAATACACTGAAAAAACAATGAGCGCCTTTTGTTTTAGCTAGTGACAAGACTAAGTTGAAACTGAGTTATGCGGCCAAAAAATGGAGAAAACCGACTTAATCGGTGGGCGAAAATTCCAAAAAATAAAAGCTTGCATGTAAGCTATAAAATAACATTTCTTAGAAATTGTTTTTTGACGACACTCGATCTGCGGGTATGGCCATGTCAACTCAAGCGATTCTTGGTTTTATGCTGTCAGATCTCTGAAAACAAAGGGGATATTTTCTGAGTGGTCAGAAAATAAAAGCTTATATACAATATGTTAAAAAATTAAATCGAAACAATTGCAGCAAGCGGAACCTGCATGCCTATGTTTGGAGAAAATGGTTTCGAATCGTTCGGATATGGATTGAAATAGCGTTGGTGCTGTTCTCAGCCGAGAGGAGACGGATCTCAAAATGAGAAGAGTAAAGAGCAAGGATTTCGGAACCGGTACAGGAACACGGTCGAGGGGTCGTCAAGGGTAAACCCGTATTCGGTTGCAAAAACCGACTGTACCCATCCGACCTGTTCTTGTCGTGTAACTATTCATGCATTCCTTGCATGAAAACCATCAAGCTCAACACCGGCGTAGATATGCCGCTTGAAGGCTTCGGCGTCTACCAGATTGTGCCCGAGGCGTGCGAAGCGGCCGTGCTTAACGCTTTGGAAACCGGCTACCGCATGATCGACACCGCCCAGGCCTACTACAACGAAGAGGGCTTAGGGCGCGCTGTTAACGCATCAGGCCTTCCTCGTGAAGACATCTTTGTCGTAACGAAGGTGTGGATTTCCAACGCGGGCGAAGAAAAGGCGGCCGCAAGCATCGACGCGTCGCGTGCAAATCTTCAGAGCGACTACATCGATTTGCTCCTCATCCATCAGCCGTTCAGCGACTACTACGGCACGTATCGCGCGATGCAAAAGGCGCTCGCTACAGGCAAAGTCCGCGCCATCGGTTTAAGCAACTTCTACGACGCCCGCTTCATCGACCTGGCCGAAAACATGGAGATCAAGCCCGCCGTCGTGCAGCTCGAGACGCACGTCTTTTCGCAGCAGCAGAAAATGCGCGAACTCATGCAGCCTTACGGCACGCGTCTGATGGCCTGGGCACCTCTGGCCGAAGGTCAGCACGGAATCTTTACGAACCCGACGCTTTCCGAAATCGCCGCCAAACACGGAAAGTCGGTTGCACAGGTTGCGCTGCGCTTTCTCATGCACGAAGAGATCATCACGATTCCGAAGTCGGTGCGCCGCGAGCGGCAGCTCGAAAATCTTTCCATCGAAGACTTTGAGCTGACCCAGGAAGAAATGGAGGCAATCCGCTTGCTTGACGGTGGCAAGCCGCTTATGGCGGACTTCAACAATCCCGAGCTCGCCCGATTCCTTCTTGAATACGACAGCAAGTTCAATCCAGATCGCCGCTAAAGAGCATTAACAACCGTTGCGTCGAAGATCGGTCGCATCCGCTTTTGCCTCCTGTCGGGGTTGTCGCCCGCAGGAGGCTTTTGCGATCTGTCGAACTCTGAAAACGTCCTGAGACATAGTGCTTATTTGTGTGGGGTCTCTGCAACACTTCGCAAAACGCCGTGAAATTTGCTTGAAAGCCGCTTGATCGAAAACAAGGCCTCTTACTAAGATCGGCGAACTGCCCTTAAAGGCAGAAGCTTTCCATATCTAAAAACAAGCAGTAAGGGAGACCCCTCATCATGAAGAAGATTGCTATCGCTGTTGCCGCCGCTGTGGCTGCCGCAACCGCCGGCGCTGCCGATTTCACGCTCTACGGCATCGTCGACACGGGCCTGGGCTACACCAACATCAATACCCTGGACGCCCCGACGGTCAATAAGTTTGAAATGATCAACGGCTACAACTGCGGTTCCCGCTTCGGCTTCAAGGGCACGGAAGATCTGGGCAACGGCTACGCCGTGAGCTTCGTCCTTGAAAACGGCTTTTCTTCCGACTCCGGCACCCTCGGTCAGGGCGGCCGCATGTTCGGTCGTGAAGCCCAGGTGAAGCTGCACACCCCGTACGGTACGCTCAGCGCCGGTCGCGCCGGTACGATCCTTTCCGGCGCAGGCTCTCTCGACGTATTCGGCACCTTGGCCGATACGCTCCCGGGCGGCTGGGACGGCATCTTCAACATCGGCAACTACGACGGCAACGGCTCCCGTCTCGACAACATGGTGACGTACCAGACCCCGACGGCTGCGGGCTTCACGGGTTATCTGCAGTACTCGTTTGCTAACGACACCACCAAAGGTGACGATGACTCCCGCGCCAACGAACGCACGAACAACCGTTTCGCTGCTGCCGGTCTTTCCTATGTCAACGGTCCGGTCAACGCCGTTGTGATTTACAGCTCGACGATGTACAAGCATGATGCCACCGATCCTTCCAAGGATGTCGGCGACAACCGCGCGATCAGCGTTGGCGGCAGCTATGACTTCGGCGTGCTGCGTCTGTCCGCCTACGGCCAGTACGTCAAGGGGGCCCGCACTGCATATACCAGCGGTTGGGGCAATGAGCTTGATTTCGGGACAGCCATTTCCGGCGTTGTCACTGATGCCGATGGTTATAACCTCCATCTCGGCGCCAAGATTCCGCTGCCTTGCGGTCGTTTGTTCGTTGCCGGCTACTATGGCAAATTGGAGCTCAATGATGTCACCGACAACGAAGAGGCAACCAACCTCAACTTGATGCTCACGCATGAATACGATCTTTCCAAGCGCACGATCATCTATTCCGGCGTCGGTTATCGCCAGGTTGAACTTGAAGGCGACTCTAAGCAGTATGTCGAAGACAAGTCGACTCAGGTTATTGTCGGCCTGCGCCACATCTTCTAATCGATTCGCTATCTAGTTAGCTTCGATTGCAAGTCCCGTCAGCTTCGGCCGGCGGGACTTTTTCATTGGCGCGGTACAATCCGAAAACCTTATCCAGCGAGTTTTCCGATGACCTTTAACTCCCGCCGCATCTTTGCGGTTATCCCTGCCGCGGGCTGCGGCTCGCGCATGCAGGCAGACCGTCCGAAGCAGTATCTGCCGATCAACGGGCGCACGATACTTGAAGTCACCGTTTCAGCGTTGCTCGACGTACCCGAAATCGACGGCATGTTTGTGGGTGTGAGCCCCGAAGACGACACGGCCGAAACGCTGCCGATGGCTGCAGCCGTTCTCAAAACGGGCGGTGCCACACGCGCCGAAACCGTGTTCCAAACGCT
>USBS01000117.1 GCA_900552915.1 uncultured Sutterella sp.
ATGATTCTGGCAATGGAAAATGCGGGACAGCTCATTGAAGACGAAGAGCTGCGGGCTCAGATGCGGGCGGCCGACGGAGATCGCGAGCGCCAGCTCAACTTGCTGCGGGATGCGCACCACGGGGCTCTGTTTCAGCTGCTTATCGCCGACCTTGAAGGTCGACTGACGGTGGAGCGTCTGGCCGATCACTTGTCGGCGCTTGCCGACGCCGTGCTTGCGGTTGTCATTGAGCTAGCCTGGGATTCGATAGCTACGCGCCACCGTGAGTATCCGAAGTTTGCGGTGATCGGCTACGGCAAGTTAGGCGGCAAAGAGCTGGGCTACGCCTCCGACCTCGATCTGATTTTCCTCTACGACGACGATGCTCCCGAGTCCGAGAGCAACTACGGCAAGCTCGTTAAGCGCATGTTGAGTTGGCTCACGCTGCAGACGAGTTCTGGCATCCTCTTTGAAGTCGACATGCGTCTGCGCCCCAACGGCCAGGACGGACTCATTGCCTCCAACATGGAAATGTTCCGTCGTTATCAGCGCAACCTTGACGGCCACGGTGCTTGGCCCTGGGAGCATCAGGCGCTGACGCGCGCTCGTTTTTGTGCGGGCGACCCGGAAGTGGGCGCGCAGTTCGAAGAGGAGCGCCGCTACATTTTGACGCTGCCGCGCGACGCGGCTAAAACCGCGCAGGACGTAATCGACATGCGCGGCAAAATGCTCGAGGGACACCCCAATTCGACCGGGCTTTTCGACGTCAAGCACGATCGGGGCGGCATGGTCGATTTGGAATTCATCGTGCAGTATCTGGTGCTGGCCAAGAGTTCGGTGCATCCGGAACTCGTCAACAATTTCGGCACGATTCATCTCACAGAAATGGCTTCGCGACTGGGGCTGCTGGACGCCGAAACAGCCGCTACGGCCGTCAAAGCCTACCGCCACTACCGCAATATTCAGCGCGAAATCCGGCTTGCGCGCGGCCAGGACGTTCGATGCCGCGTCGATCCGGCAAGCGTTGAAGCCGAGCGAAACGCCGTACTGAAGCTCTGGCGGGATGTCTTCGGCACCGACGCACCGCAGGCCTGAGAAAACGGGCGGTCGTAAGACCGCCCGTACCGGTAGAGACCGGCGATCTCCTAGAGGATGCCGCTGTGGCGCAGCAGCGGTTCGATCGAGGGATCGCGGCCGCGGAAGGCGCGGAAGTTTTCGATCGCGTCGCGCGAGGAACCGCGGCTCAAAACCTCATCGACCCAACGCTTGCCGGTTGCGGGATTAAAGAGCCCTTCTTCCTCAAACGCGCTGAAGGCGTCCGCCGAGAGCACTTCGGCCCATTTGTAGCTGTAGTAGCCCGCGCTGTAGCCGCCCGCAAAGATGTGCCCGAAGCTCTGCGCAAAGCGCGAGTAGGGGGCGGCGGGAACCACCGCAATTTCCTTCCGAACGGCATCGAGCACCGCCTCGAAGTCGTCGGCGTGATCTGTTTCGTTGTCGTCGTGAATGCGCAGGTCGAAAAGCGCAAACTCGAGCTGACGCAGGCAGAACATGCCGCTTTGGAAGTTCTTGGCGGCCAGCATCTTGTCGAAAAGTTCCTTGGGCAGGGGTTCGGCCGTGTCGACGTGCGAGGAAAGCGTTTTTAAGGTCTCGTAATTCCACGTCCAGTTTTCCATGAACTGGCTCGGCATTTCCACGGCATCCCACTCGACGCCGTTGATGCCGGAAAGCTGCGCCTGCGGCACGCGCGAGAGCATGTGGTGCAGGCCGTGCCCGAACTCGTGAAAAAGCGTCGTCACGTCGTCGTGCGTCAACAGGGCGGGCTTTCCGCCCACCGGACGCGAGAAGTTGCACACGAGATACGCCACGGGCGTGCGCACCGTGCCGTCGGGTTCGATGCAGTAAGTCGTGTCGCTGTCCATCCAGGCGCCGCCGCGTTTGCTGGAGCGGGCGTAAAGATCCGTGTAAAAACGCGCAATCAGATTGCCCTGAGCGTCCGAAATGCGCCAAAGTTTGACGTCTTCCTGCCACACGGGGGCGCTGTCTTCGGTGATGCGCACGTTAAAGAGTTTTTCCACCAAACGATAGAGGCCGTTGAAAACAGCCGGCAGCGTGAAGTAGCGCTTGACTTCATGGTCGCTGTAGGCGTATTTGGCGCGTCGGAGCGACTCGGACACCCAGGCCGCATCCCAGGGTTCGACCGTCGCCAGTCCGAGCTTATCTTTGGCGTAGGCCTTTACTTCCGCCCAGTCGGCTTCGCCCTTGGCTCTTGCCTTGGAGGCGAGTTCCGTCAAGAATGCTTCGACTGCCGCAGGGCTTTCGGCCATCTTGGGCACGAGCGACACTTCGGCGTAGTTGCGGTAGCCCAGAAGGCGCGCTTCTTCTCGGCGATCCTTAAGCAACGTGCGGATAATCGGCGTGTTGTCCTTTTCGGCCGGACCGAATTCGGACGCGCGCGTCGAGTAGGCTTTATGCAGTTTTTCGCGCAAAGCAGCGTTGTTGGCGTACTGCATGGCGGGCAGATAGCTCGGCATCTGCAGCGTGATGCGCCATTTGCCTTCAAGGCCGGCCGCTTTGGCGTTTTCGGCATACATGTCGATCACGTCGGACGGAATGCCGTCCAATTCCTTTATGTCGTCGACCACAAGCGCAAAGGCGTTGGTGGCGTCCAAAAGGTTTTCGCTGAACTTTTGGCTCAGCGCCGCATCCTGCTGCCCGATTTCATTCAATCGTGCCTTGGGTTCCGGAGCAAGCTCCGCGCCCGAAAGCCGGAAGTCGCGGATTTCGCGCTTCAGAACGCGCTGCTGCCCCGCATTGAGGCGGGCAAACGATTCGGACGCTTCAATGGCCTTGTATTTTGCAAAGAGCGCTTCGTTTTGCGAAAGCTCGATGTAAAACTGCGTCATGCGCGGCAGGTTGGCGTTGTAGGCTTCGCGCAGCTCGGCGCTGTCCAGGACGCCGGTGAGATGCCCCACGGCCGACCAGGCACGACCGAGCTTTTCCAGAGACTTTTCAAGCGGGTCGACGACGGCTTCCCACGTGGCGGGCGTTTCGGGCGCCGTGGCCAGTGCAACAGCCTTGCCGGCTTTTTCAAGCAGTTCGTCCAGAGCCGGGGTGATGTGTTCGGTTTTGATGGAGGGCCAGTCAAGCAGCTCGCCCTGTTCGATCAGCGGATTGGTCATTTGTCGAAACTTTCGTAGAAAAATCAAGCGGTCATGCCGCGGCGCTTGCGCGCGGCAATGACGGTGTTCTGAAGCAGCATGGCAATCGTCATGGGACCCACGCCGCCCGGCACGGGCGTGACATGGCCTGCGACGTCTTTGACGGATGCAAAGTCCACGTCGCCGCACATTTTGCCGTTTTCATCGCGATTCATGCCTACGTCGATCACAACGGCGCCGGGTTTGACCATGTCGGCTTTGATGAGTTTGGCGCGGCCCACGGCTGCAACAAGAATGTCGGCCGTGCGCGTGACGGCGCCGAGATCGGGCGTCTTGCTATGCGCAACCGTGACGGTGGCGTTGGCGGCGAGCAAAAGCAAAGCCATGGGTTTGCCCACGATATTGCTGCGGCCGACGATGACGGCGGCTTTGCCGGCGGGATCGACGCCGGACTTTTCGATAAGGCGCATCACGCCGAAGGGGGTGCAGGGAACGAAACCTTCCTTGCCGGTGACAAGCGCTCCGGCGTTGGCGGTGTGAAAGCCGTCGACGTCTTTGGCGGGATCGATAGCTGCAATCACCGCCTCGGCGTTGATCTGACGCGGCAAAGGCAACTGCACGAGAATGCCGTCGACATTGTCGTCGGCATTGAGTTCGGCGATTTTGGCCAGCAATGCTTCCTGTGTTGTTTCTGCTGGCATGCGGAATTCAAGCGACTGAATGCCGGCCTCGCCGCAGGCTTTGATCTTGTTGCGTACGTAGACCTGGCTTGCCGGGTCGTCGCCCACGAGTACGACGGCAAGCGCCGTATGCACGCCTTTTTGCGCCAGAACTTCAACCTGTGCCTTGACTTCGGCACGGATTTCGGCAGCCAGTGCCTTGCCGTCCAAAATTTGAGCTGTCATGGAAATCTCCCAAATGGCTAAAAAACGAGCGGCTCAATCGGCCGCCCGCTCAAAAATCGTTTGTACAGACTTAGCGCAAGGCGTTTTGTTCCTTGTGTGCTTGACGCGCGGCCTCTGCAGCGGGCAAGACCTCGGCTATCGCTTGTGCGGCCGTTGCGTTGAACTTCAGGCGGAAGTCCGTGGCGGGCTGATTGTTGCGGATGATGCGCACGGGAACGACTTGAAGCTTCGCCTTGCCTTTGCCGGTTCTGACCACCTCGGCAAAGCCTACGTCGACGGCGTCGTTGTTGATCGGCTGAATGCCCATATCGGAACTCGGCACGTCGGCGTTTTCAAAAAGCTCAAGCACGCGCGTGCCCTGAATGCGCGAGATACGCCAAGTACCGCCCTTTTGCTCTCCCTCGGGGAGCTTTTCGCAGAACATATTCTTGCGGTGAACGGGGTTGAGCACGAAGTGCCCTTCGCGTGATGCGGCACGCCGTTGACCGCGCTTGACGACGCGGCGCTCAAAGGAAAGACCGTAGGGAACCGCTTCCTGATGGCTGACGTAGGAAAGACAGTAGGGTGTCTTCTTGGTTGTGTAGCGGGCTAGCAGATTCTCAAGACTTCCCGCCCCGGTAAAGGCCGAGCGCGACGGCTGCACGATTTCGTCGTCGCCGAGCCAGTAGGTGGCTAGGTAGGCAACCGATCCGGACGGGAATTTGGCTTCACCCGGCACGAACCACGCCAACGCATCGGGTTGGTTGTTGCCGTTTCGCATGAACTGGCGAATGGGTTTGCCCGAGATATCGTAGGCGCGCAGCTCGACGGCAAGGTTAAAGACCGCTTCGCCGGTGTTTTGCAGAAGCACACGGCCGTCGGGCAGGCGCGAAGCGCTCATCGGGCCTTCGTTGGCAAGCACTTTGGCGTTTCGGATGATGCGCACGGCCCCCTGGCCCCAAGTAAAGCAGCGCTGTCCGGCCGCTTCAGCCGTTTCGGTGACGGTCCAAGTGTCGAGTCCGGAGGGTTGCAGCTTAAAGAAGCTGCGGTGGGTGTCGTAGAAGGCGTAGACGCCCTCTTCAAGAACGGAAACGGTGTCGATCGGGACTTCCGCGCTTCTGAAGGGCGGACGGATGGAGACTTCGGGCCGCCAGGTGGCGTCCGTGAATTCGCGATAGTCAGCTCGGGGCTGATGCGTAACGGTGGGCGAGCCGCACCCGGCAAGCAAGACGGCTGCGGCAAGCGCAACGGAACCGGCCCTGAGTAGCTGCGTGGTCTTCTTCATAGAAAATCAGCGCGGAAACCTGCGGCTTCAGCCGCGGGAGGAAGCGCCGCCTCCTTTCTGAATTCTGTTAAGTAGGTGGTTCGAGGTTCCAACAGTCTCAACTTTTTGTAGCTGA
>USBS01000118.1 GCA_900552915.1 uncultured Sutterella sp.
AAACGGTCTGCCGTGCCCGGCCGGATTCTCCGCGATTTTCGATCCGCTCGTGGCCGGATTCCTCGACAAGAAAGTGGGCGCAGGCATCCGCAACATTTTCGGCGGTCGCCCTTATGTCTTCATTTCGGGCGGCGCTGCCTTTAATCAGCAGGTCGCCAAGACTTTCCTTGCTCTGGGCGTACGCATTCTGCAGGGATACGGCATGACCGAAGCTTCGCCCGTGGTGTGCGTCAACAAGCTCGGCAGCAACCATCCGCAGACCGTCGGCATTCCGCTCTCAAACCTTGAAACCAAGCTCGGTCCCAACGACGAACTGATGGTTCGCGGCCCCAACGTGATGGTGGGCTACTGGATGCGTCCGGAAGACACCAAGGCCATCCTCACCGAGGACGGATGGCTCAAGACTGGCGATCAAGCCGACATTTATAAGAGCGGTCACATCCGCATCAAGGGGCGCATCAAGGAAATCATCGTGACGAGCACCGGCGAAAAGATTCCGCCGGGAGACCTTGAACAGGCAATCGAAACCGACAACCTTTTCGATCAGGTGATGGCCGTGGGCGAAGACCGTCCGTACATTGCCTGCCTGGCGGTGGTCAATCCCGAACAGTTCGAAGTGTTCGCTAAGGAACTCGGCAAAGATCCCAAGGCCGAAGGCATCTTGATGGATAAGGAAGTGCGCAACGCCGCTCTTCGCCGCATCAAGGCGCTCACGCGCGACTTCCCGAACTACGGTATTCCGCGCAACGTGCGGCTGCTCTCCGAACCTTGGACGATCGAAAGCGGTCTACTCACGCCGACCTTAAAGCTCAAGCGCGCACGCATCCGCGAGCGCTTCGCCGCCGAGATCAACGAACTCTACGGCGATCGCCGCGGCTAAGCCGTTGATCGGTCAATTGCTTCGAACGGGCTGCAGTCGTGGTGATTGCGGCCCGTTTGGTTGCTGAAATCGTAAAGGATCTACCGGCTACTCTCGACCGGTTGCAAGTACAAAAATGCACCGATTCGATAAAACGGATTTCTGACGTTCAGGAAAATGTCGATCATCTGCTTTTCATCGCTGCCGATAAAAACGTAGTTGATGTTTCGCTGCAATTGAATGATGGCGCGCATTTTTGCCTCAATCTTGTCTTCAAGCGAAACGATTTTCTGAAACTCATCGAAAATCACAAGACATCGCGTCTCTTCGCTTAACGATTCGATCATGCCAAAAATACGCTCAAGGAGCGTGAGCGTCTCGTCCGTTTGCTCATCAATCCACTCAAACGCTCCGGTTTCGATGTTCAGCCTTGTCCTCCGAGAGACCCCAAAAGCTTCAACGAATTGATTGACTCGCTCGGTAGGCCAAAGACGCATCATCTCCTGCAAAAGCCTCGAGAGAAACGCATCCCGACTTGGCGTCTGCTCCAAGTCGATGTAGACACACGGCCAATTCAGTTGTGCCGCAACCAACCGAATAAGCGTCGTTTTCCCAACGCCTTCCGGTCCCATCAGTATCAGATGATTGCGGCCTGCAACCGTACCGAGGGCGAAGTCAAACGCCTGCCGGTGTTCAGGCCAGATGCGAGCAGATAAATCGTTATTCGCAAACACAATTGGGCATATCCGTAGAATTCTCCAGACCTCAAGCGAAATCGTCCATTAGCAGGAAGTCTTTGAGCTTGATGTGGCGCACGGTGCTCGTCGAGTAGTCAATATCGTCGTTGGTGATGAGAATCTTGGCGCGTGACTGATCGAGCTTATTGAGAAGCGCAAACTCGCGCTCGTATGTTTTATCTTCAGCCACGCTGTAGGCCACTTGAATCAGATATTGGCGACCGGGCTTCTCCGCTAGAAAGTCGATTTCTAGAGGATCTTTGCGAAACACGGATAGCTCGTAGCCGCGATAAAGCAGTTCGTTGTAGACGACATTTTCCAGGTTGTGTGTGATGTCCCAACGACCGGCGGGCTGACGAATGCTGTTAAGGCCAACGTCGGCGTTGTAAATCTTCTGGGAATACTTGAGTTCTCGCTTGGCCTTGGTCGAGAACAACTTCAGTGAAGAAACAACATAGGCCTCTTCCAGATACCCGACATACTTGAGAATCGTATTGATTGAACAGTCGATCTGTTGACCTTTGAGTGCTCGATGCACCGCATTGGCACTGAAAATGCGGGCATTCGAGAGCAACAGAAGATTTACGAGCCGACGGAAAACAGTCGCTTTCTGAATGTTGTAGCGATTCAGGATATCGTTGACGACGATCGTGTCGTCAAGATCATTCAAGTAGGTCAAAACCGCTTCTTTGGAGTCAAACTCCACTACCTGCGGGAAGCCGCCATAAACCAGATAGTCGTTGACGCTATAGGTGCGGCCGAGCTGCCCAGCGTACTCCATCAGTTCCTTGTAGACAAACGGCCGAATGCGAAAAGCCACATATCGTCCCGAGAGCTCCTTTGTGAACTCTCGAGAGAGGAGCTTGGAGTTGCTGCCCGTGATGAACAAGGAAACGTTTTCCAACCGTAGCGAACGACAGGCAACGTGCCAGTTATCGACCATCTGAACTTCGTCGAGAAACACATAGAGTTTGTCGTCGCCGAGGTGAGATTTGACCTCTGAAACGAGGTTGTCAACCGTCAGGATGCGAGCCGACACTTCTCGCTTTTCGAAGTTGAGTTTGAGCGTCCGTTTGCCCTGAGAACGCAATTCCGACTCGATTTGCTCCATCAAAACCGACTTGCCGCAACGGCGGATGCCGGTGATGATCTTGATGAGGTTGCTTTCAAAAAACGGCCTAATTTTTGCCAAGTAATGTTCGCGGACGATCATAGGAGTGAACAATTTTCCTCAGAAATGACGATTCGTTCAGTTGACTGAACAATTTTACCGACATAAAGAAAATTGTTCACTTAACCATATTATCCGCAGCGTACGCCGTTTCTTTTGCATTACATTCCGAGGAAATTTGCCAGCATCTCATGCCCGCATTCGCTTGCAATTGACTCCGGATGAAACTGCACAGACTCAACCGGAAGCGTTTTATGCCGCAGGCCTTGAATCTCTCCGTCGGGACTCGTAGCCGTCACCGTCAGACACTCGGGCAAAAAGGCCTTTTCCACCACCAGCGAGTGGTAGCGCGCAACGGTAAGCCTTTCGGGCAGTCCGACAAAAAGTCCTTTGCCGTCGTTGGTAATGCCGTCCGTTTTGCCGTGCATGATGTTTTTTGCGTGCACCACACGGCCTCCGAACACCTCCCCTATCGCCTGATGTCCCAAACAAACACCCAACACAGGCACGTGCTCGGAAAATCTCAGTATCGCCTCCTCGGAAATACCGGCTTGAGCAGGAGCGCAAGGTCCGGGAGAAATGCACACGCGATCCGGATTGAGCTTGAGAAGTTCGTCAACCGTTGCTTCGTCGTTTCGCACCACTTTTACCGTCTCGCCTAACTCTTGAAAATACTGCACGAGGTTGTACGTGAAGCTGTCGTAGTTATCGATCATCAGCAGCATCGTATCTCTCCTTAAAGCGCCGTTTCGTTGTGCTCCATCTCGGGAATACTGTCGGCCACAATGCCTGCCGCCGCTTGCGCATACAGCCGTTTGTCCTTGATGACAGCCGTACGAATGGCAATTGCCAGATCCATGTCGCCCGCAAAAGAGAGATATCCGACAGCGCCTCCGTAGATTCCGCGCGGCACGGGCTCCAATTCGTCGATGATTTCCATAGCACGTACCTTCGGAGCGCCCGTCAGCGTCCCGGCCGGGAACGTCGCTTTCAAAATATCGAGATTGTCCATGCCGTCCGAGAGTTCGCCTTCGACGTTGCTCACCAGATGCTGAACCTGCGAATAGCGTTCGATCGCGTAGGACTCGGTCACTTTGACGGTACCGGGCTTGGCAATGCGACCGATGTCGTTTCGCGCCAAATCGATGAGCATCAGATGTTCGGCGCGTTCCTTAGGATCGTTTAACAATTCATCGGCAAGCGCTTTATCTCGCTGCGTGTCGCCTCCGCGAGGTCGAGTTCCCGCAATCGGACGAATCACCACCATCCGTTTGCCGTCGCGGTTTTCGCTTCGCACCAAAATCTCGGGCGATGCACCCACAACATAGTGGTCGCCGAAGTTGTAGTAATACATGTAGGGCGCCGGATTAAGGCTTCTAAGCGACCTGTAAAGCGAAATCGGATTTTCGGTAAAAGAGCGTTCGATGCGCTGCCCGATCTGCACCTGCATGCAGTCGCCCGCAAAGATGTATTCCTTAGCTTTGGCTACAGCCTTCAGGTAATCCGCTTTGGCAAACGGGCGTTCGTTTTCATTCACGATGCCGCCCGCGCAGTAAGGTGCCTCAACCGGACGAGACAGTGCTTCTTTGAGCTGCCGTATGCGCCGGCAAGCGGCTGCGTAAGCACCGGGCATTGAAGGATCGGCGTTGATAACGATGTAGAGCCTACCCTTGAAGCTGTCGATCACGACGAGTTCTTCGCAAAGAAACAGACAAATGTCGGGCACGTCGATTCCGCCCGACTTCTTCTTGCCGAGCTTGCCCGTCTTGATCATGCGCACGGTGTCGTAGCCGAAATAGCCGACCAAGCCGCCGGTGAGCCTCGGCAGTCCCTTCGGAGAAGGCACGCGGAAACGCTTGGCAAAGTTCTGCACAAAATCGATGGGATTGGAGACCGTGTCGCGCTCTACCTCTTTACCTTCGGTAAAAACTTGCGTTAAGTAGCCGTCTTCGGTGATGCGGCTTACGATCTTCGTGTGAGCCTTTAGTCCGACAAAGCTATAGCGCGAAAAGCTTTTGCCTCCTTCGGCGCTTTCAAGCAAAAACGTATCTTCGTCGCGCCCCGCGAGCTTCAGATAGACGGACAAAGGCGTTTCCAAGTCGCTCAAACATTCGCAGACAAGGGCGATGCGGTTGAAGCCTTCTTTGGTTACGGCTTCGAATTCGATTTCGGTCATCATGGTGTGTTTTCCTTCTTCGGCCGCCGCGCAGATACTTTTCGGGCGTCAATGATGCAATGCACAACGGTTCGATTCCGGGCAAAGACATCAAAGCACGCACGATGGCGGCAACTGTTTATGAGTGGTTCGGAGAATCGGACGGCGGTAAGCCGCGAACAATTTGCGTTCGTCAGAAAGCGCGGTCAGTAAACACGCACCACGCGAGAACGCACGAGCGATGAGGAATTTAGAAACGCCAGCACCAAGCTCCCCGTGCATACCAACCGTTGGGTTTGTGCACGCGGCGAACCGATCTGTTTTGTGCCATTTGAGCTTGCGACAGAATCATGATTTCGGTGCCGATGGAAGCGAGTGAAAGTACCGGGTAAATAGTCTGGAACGAACTGTTCGTTCTTTGTGCCGGAAGTTATGAACTACCTCGCGCTCACGCGCGAAGTTTCGTAGGAGCGTGCTCCTACTTC
>USBS01000119.1 GCA_900552915.1 uncultured Sutterella sp.
GCAAAGCGGTCGGCTTGGTTGCTGCAGACGCCGCATCGGCGCTGCTGCCGCTTGCCACGCTCGTTGTCAACAAGTCCGAAGAAATCGAATCGATCTTTGCTGCAAGAGAAAAGGGGCTGGCGGGCAAGATCACGATCGGCGCCAACCGAGCCTGCGGCATCTACATTCTTTCGAGACGGTTGCCCGACTTTAAGCGCCGACATCCGGCGGTCGACCCGTCGCTCATCATTGAGGATAACGACGTTGTTGAAGCAGCCGTGTTGGAAAACCGGATGGATGTGGGCTTCATCAGTCGTCCACCCGTCGACGCAACGCTTACGTTTTTCCCGTGTTTTCGCGACGACTTCGTTCTGATCGCAAGCCCTAAGAGTCAATACATTTCGATCGAGGCCACAACCGAAGATTTTTGTCTTGCCACCTGGGTGATGGATCAGGAAGAAACGGTAAGAGAGGCGGCTATGCGCTGGCTGTTGGCGCAGGGCATTACGGTTTCTAGCGTTTTGACGATGAACACGATGGGCGCCATCAAGCGCGCCGTGCAAACAGGCATGGGACTTGCGGTCATGCCGTTTTTGTCGGTCAAGGAAGAAATCCAAAGAGGGGACTTGGTCGAACTCAGAAAAGAGGTCAACCCCGATCGCCAACAGGATAGCCCGCGTCGCATCTACGCTATATATAAGAAGGATCACCTCTCGGCGCTTCGCGAGCTCTTTTTTGAAGAATGCGGCATTAAGCCGCTTTGAGTCGGAGCTCGACACTCAAGACAAAAGGTTCGGAAAACTCAACCGCAGAAACGAAGAACCGGAGGATCGCTCCTCCGGTTCCAAACGTCTCAAATCAAGAGACGGTTACTTCTTCAAAGCATACGCTGCTGCATGCTCGCCGCTGCGGCGACCGAAGACCACCGTATCGGCAATGGCGTTGCCGCCCAAGCGGTTGAAGCCGTGCACGCCGCCCGTTACTTCACCGGCTGCGTAAAGCCCCGGGATCGGACGGCTCTGAATGTCGAGCACTTCGCTTTCAGGCGTGATGGCCACACCGCCCATCGTGTGATGGATGCCGGGAGCCACGGCAACTGCGTAGAACGGAGCCTTTTCAAGACCGAGCGGCATGTCGGGACGACCGAACGCTTCGTCCTTGCCCGCCTTGCGGTACTTGTTGTAGTCCGCCGCGGTCTTTTCAAGCGTCTTCACGTCCA
The DNA here is from genome assembly GCA_900552915.1 of uncultured Sutterella sp. GTDB lineage: Bacteria > Pseudomonadota > Gammaproteobacteria > Burkholderiales > Burkholderiaceae_F > Duodenibacillus. The sequence goes on from USBS01000119.1 coordinate 1,199, forward strand.
TGTCGCAGAGCTTAGCGAGCTCGGCAAGCGAATCGGCTTTTTTCAGCATGCCGAGGTGATCGTAGCCTTGAACCATCTTGGCGGCCTTGTAGAGATCGCTGTCAAAGACAAGCCAGGCACGCTTTTCCGGCTGATGCAGGATGGCATCCGAAGCGCGATCGCGCGTGGTGAGTTCGTTAATGAAACGCGCACCCTTGATGTTGACCATGACGGCGCCGACGCCGCGCACTGTTTCGCTGATCAGAATGCGGCTGTCAAGACCGACGGTCGGGTGAGCCTGCACCCAGTCGATGTCTGTCATAGAGGCGCCGATATTAAGCGCCATCTTGATGCCGTCGCCCGTGCTCGTGATGTTGTTCGAGCTCGTCATATCCTTGAAGGTGGGACGATAGAAGGCAATCATTTCCTTGTTCTGACCGTAGCCGCCCGTAGCGAGCACAATCGCTTTGGCGGCGATCTTGTAGTAGCCCGAGTGCTTGCCCTGCACGATGGCGCCGGCAATCTTGTAGTCCTTGTCAAGCAAGAGCTTCACGGCACGGGTGTTGACGCGAGCGCCCACACCTTCCTTGGTGGCCTGAGCACGCAGCACATCAACAATGTGCGGACCCACGCTCATGCCGCCGTGCGGACGATGCGTGCGAGCAACCGCAGCACCGCCCGAGCGCTTGACGTCGGAGAGGTCGGCGCCCATGTCTTCGAGCCACTTCACACCAGCAGCGCTTTCTTCGGCAAGAATCTGCACAAGCTTGGGATCGTTCTTGCCGCGGCCGCCCTTCATCGTGTCTTTGACATAAAGCTCGACCGAGTCCTTAATGCCTTTCTTGGCTTGTTCAGGCGTGCCCGTGGCGTTGTAGCCGCCGGCAGCGAGCATCGAGTTGCCGCCTGCGTAGGAATGCTTTTCAATGAGAACGACCTTGGCGCCGGCACGCTTGGCAGCGATGGCGGCATTAAGGCCCGAGGAACCGGCACCGATCACAAGCACGTCGACCGTTTCGCGAGGTGCAGCTTTTTCAGCGGCAGCCACGGCCTTTTCGTCGATCTGGGCGTCCCACTTGGCTTTTTCAGGTGCATCGGCAAACGGCATCTTGAGATCAAACGTATGGCAGTCGTTGCAGACGAGCTTCGGCTTGGCATGCCCCGTATGGCAGACCGTGCAGTTGATGGGGCTGCGATCGCTCAAGTGGCTGGCGTGCGGATCGAAGTGCTTTTCCTTGTTGGCAAGCTTCTTGTAGTCGCCGTGGCAGGTCATGCACTTGCCGTTTAAAGCAATTTCGTCGTCGGGGATGGAAGCGGGCTTGACCTCGTTGGTGCCGTGGCAAGCCACGCAGCCGCCGAGTTTGCCGTGGAAGGTTGCGAGGTCCTGCGCGCAGGCCAAGCTCGAAGCCGAAGCAAAGGCCGCCGCAAGGATCAGAGCATGCAGGGGTTTCATCATGGTTACTCTCCTTGGTGGGGTTTTGTGTCGGAAGCAAAGTCTAGGAGGCGAGGACAGTGCTCTTTTGATTTGTGTCAAATCGAAAAAAGGTTGTATTTCGAATTGTTGAAGGTCATTTAAGTTTTTCTTAATGCCTTTCTTGCGGCTTTCGGAACTTCACTGGATTGCTGTGAAGTCAACAGAGGCGACTTTTCTTCCGAAGCAACCTGTTACCAACTTGGTAGTAAAACCCGCTCTTTTGAGACAATCGGCGTGGTGAACGAGGAGTGTCTCTTGCAGTGTGAACCTAATTTTTGCTGTAAAAACAACGAACCCACTGCGAGAAGGATTCTTAAAAAGGCTACAAAAGAGCTGAAAAGGGGACTAAGGAGACCGCGAAAATGGCCGTTGCCGTAGCACAACAGATGGTGTCGGAAGGTCTGAGAACCGCAATTTGGTGAGCCGAAAAGAGCAGGTCATTTACTACCATCGGAGTAACAAAAAAGGCGAAGTTACCCTTTTTTGACGCAGGTCAGATTCCGAAATTTAACTTTACACAATGCGGAAAATGCACTCGGATTAGCCCTGAGTCCCGTAAAAATGCCCTAAATTCAGGACCTAACGGGTGAGGGTATAAAACTAAGTGAAATGTTGTAGAGCGAACCGAACGATTTGGAAGTCAAAAAACTAAAAAAACGGTGCGCCCACTTCGAAACTAAGGCGTATTATCTACCTCACAGAAAACTAGGGTGTTTCTTTTAGGGAGCATCCGGAAATCTGTTGCAGATGCTTGGCCGTTCAGACCACTTGCTTGAAAGAGCATGGAACGCGCCGGGCTCGAAAACTTTCGCTTGTCGGGTGAACTCACGACAGTCCGGCAGGTGACAACCTTAAATTGAGGAGCAATAAACAAATGTCTCGCTTTGAAAGTGACTTCCTTGGTCAGCTCGAAATTACCGACGATTGCTACTACGGCGTTCAGACGCTGCGCGGCAAGCAGAATTTCCACATCACGGAAATGTCGAACAACATGGAGCCGTTCTTCCTCATCGCCTACGCCTATGTGAAGAAGGCCGCTGCTCTGACGAACAAGGAACTCGGCACGATTCCGGCCGATGTCGCTGACGCTCTCGTTTGGGCTTGCGACGAAATCATCGCCGGCAAGTACCAGAATCAGTTCGTTACCGACTGGCTGCAGGGCGGTGCCGGCACTTCGACGAACATGAACGTCAACGAAGTGATCTGCAACCTGGCCTGCGAAAAGCTTGGCACGGTCAAGGGCGACAGCAAGCGCGTTTCCCCCAACGACCACGCTAACTTCGGTCAGTCCACGAACGACACGTATCCGACGGCTCTTCACCTGATGTTCATCCTGCGCAGCAACGTGCTGCTCAAGGCTGTTGAAGACCTCGTGGCCGCCTTCTACAAGAAGGCCGACGAATTCAAGGGTGTTCTGAAGATGGGCCGCACCCACCTGCAGGACGCTGTTCCGATGACGCTCGGCCAGGAATTCCACGGCTGGGGCTTCACGATCGCCGATGAACTCAAGGTCATCCGCGAAGCTCAGGAACACCTCAAGACGATCAACCTCGGCGCTACCGCTATCGGTACCTGCGTGACGGCTCACCCGGATTATCCGGCCAAGGCCTCCGCCAAGCTCGCCGAACTGACCGGCATCGACTTCAAGAACAGCGAAGACCTTATCGCCTGCACGAGCGACTGCGGTTCTTACGTTGCTCTGTCGAGCGCCATCAAGAGCCTCGCCGTTAAGCTCACCAAGGTTTGCAACGACATCCGTCTGCTCGCCTCCGGTCCGCGTTGCGGCCTCTCCGAAATCAACCTGCCGCAGCTGCAGCCGGGTTCCTCCATCATGCCGGGCAAGGTCAATCCGGTTATCCCCGAAGTGACCAACCAGGCGAGCTTCCTCGCCATCGGCCTCGACACCACGGTGATGCTTGCCGCTTCCGCCGGCCAGCTCGAACTCAACGTGATGGAACCCGTGATCACGTTCGCTCTGTTCCTGCAGATGCGCGTGCTCACCAACGCCTGCAACGCTCTGCGCACGAAGTGTGTTGACGGCATCACCGCCAACGCCGAACGTACCGCCAACATGGTCATGAACTCCTGCGGTATCGTCACCCTCTTGAAGCCGCATCTCGGCTACAAGGCTTGCTCCGAAATGGCACACGAGTGCTATCACACGGGCAAGGCTCTGCACCAGGTGGTTGTGGAAGAACGCAAGCTTCTCACTCAGGAAGAATGGGACGCCACGTTCAATCTGCAGAACCTGATTGCACCGAAGTTCGTTCAGTAATCTGAATTGAACTAGAGATCATCCCTGCGGCAGTCTCCGGAGTTTGCCGCAGGTGATTGAAAAACTGCAGATCGGGCGTGGTTTACCGCGGGCCGATCTGTAGCCATAAATACAAAAACGTTGTTAACAACCCTTTGGAGATGTCATGGATATCATGCTTATTCTTCAGATAATCGTGCTTCTGGGCGCGATTTTCATCGGTGTTCGCCTCGGCGGCATCGGTATCGGCTATGCCGGCGGCGCCGGCGTGCTGGTTCTGGGTCTGTGCCTCGGCATGAAGCCGGGTAACATTCCTTGGGACGTGATCCTGATCATCGCTTCTGTAATTGCTGCTATTTCTGCAATGCAACTTGCAGGCGGTCTTCAGTATCTTGTTTACATTG
>USBS01000120.1 GCA_900552915.1 uncultured Sutterella sp.
TTGATGAGGATTTCACCCTGCTGGAAGGGTTCAAGCGCGTTGACGGTTTTGATGAGCGTGGATTTGCCAGAGCCCGACGGGCCGCAGACGACAACCACTTCGCCTTTTTCAACGGTGGTGGAGCAGTTCTTGAGGACCTGAAACTCCCCGTACCACTTGCTCACGTTTTTGATTTCAATCATCGACATTTTTCAAAATTCCTTCGGTATTGGTTTCTGTCCGATCAGCGGGCCGCAACGGCAATCTTTCGCTGCAGACGGCGCACGAGCATCGAAAGCGACACGGAAACGGAGAGGTAGCAGACGGCCGCAAAGGAGTACATCAAAACGAGCTGACCGTCGCGCTGCGCGATCTTGCTCACGGCGCCCATGAAGTCGTTGCCGCTGATGACATACACAAGACTCGTGTCCTGGAAAAGAATGATGGTCTGGGTAAGCAGCACCGGCAGCATGTTGCGCACGGCCTGCGGCAGGATCACGTAGCGCATCGTCTGGCTGTAGCGCAGACCGAGCGCCATCGAAGCCGACATCTGACCCTTGCTCACGGACTGGATGCCTGCGCGCATGATTTCGGCGAAGTAGGCCGCTTCAAAGAGCACGAATGTGATGATGGCGGTCATGTCGGCGCCGATCATGACGGGATGATCGAGCCCGAAGATCACCTTGAGCACTTCAGGCATCAAAAGGAAGAACCAGAAGAGCACGAGCACGAGGGGCACGGCGCGCATCAGGTTCGTGTAGAGCTTCGAAAATTCCGAAAGAATCCGATTGGTGGAAAGTCGGCACAACGCGAGGATCGTGCCCAAGGCAAGGCCGCCCACGGCCGTGATCACGGTGAGTTCGATCGTGTAGGCCACGCCCTGCAGGATGTAGCCCCAGGAGCCGGTAATCGAGGAAAAGTCAATCATGGTGCATCTCCTCTCTTACTTGGCAAGAATGAGGCCGGGCACGGCGCTCTTCTTTTCCACGACGCGCATGACGTTGTTCACAACAAGCGCAATCACGATGTAGATGATCGTGGCCCAGATGTAGGCGGCAAAGAACTGGAACGTGTTTTCGCCCATTTCGTTGGCGCGCATCGTAAGTTCCGGCAGACCGATCGTCAGAGCCACAGCGGTGTTTTTAACGAGGTTCATCGCTTCGCTTGTGAGCGGCGGAACGATGAGGCGCATGGCAAGCGGCAGGATCACGTAGCAGTAGGTCTGAACCTGCGTAAAGCCCAGGGCCTTGGAGGCGTTGGGCAGTCCCTTCGGCACCGAGGCGATGCCGGCGCGCACCTGTTCGGCCACGCGGGAGGAGGTAAAGAAGCCCATGCAGATGAAGGCGGTCAGGAACTGCGAATAGACTGGATCGACCGAATTCATCCAGTCTTTGTACCAGGGAATGAATTCCGGAACGACAAAGAACCAGACGAAGATCTGAACGATGAGGGGGATGTTGCGGAAGAGCTCGATCCAGACTTCACAGATCCAGCTCAGGAATTTGTTCTGCGAGGTGCGCAGGGTGCCGACGATGATGCCGAGCGCGAGAGCGAGCGCGAACGACGAGAGCATCAGTGCGACCGTCCAGCCGGCGCCGCCCAGAATGTACGACCACCAGGGCTCGTCGGAGAGCAGTGCGGGCTCAAAGAGCGAATCCAGATTGAAATTCAGAGCCATTTTTAACTTTCCTCTTTTCGTGCCCGGGTGCGTGGGGTGCGCGCCCTAAGCCGCGGGAAATGAATCTTGAAAAAGGCCGGATCGGATCACGCTGGCGCCACGGATTCCGATCCGGCAAAACGTGCTTGTCAGATGCCCTTATCCGAAGGATTGGCAAAGAGTTCCTTCGTGTAGTTGTTCATCTTGAAGTTGAGGTTCACGTTCTTGGGCGGAATCGGATTTTCAAACCAGGTGTTGTAGAGCTTGCCGAGTTCGCCCGACTTGATCATGCCGGTGACGGTCTTGTCGACCAAGGCCTTGAACTGCGGATCGTCCTTGCGGAACATCGCGCCGTAGGGCTCGACCGACAGAGCGGCGTCGAGAATCTTGAAGTCGCCCGGGTTCTTCAGATTGGCGATCTGACCGGCAAGCAGCACGTCGTCGAGCACGAACGCATCGGCGCGCTTGTTGGCAACGAGCTGCATGGATTCGGCAAAGTCCTTGGTCATCATGTAGCGAACACGAATGCCGTTTTCCTTTTCAAACTTCTTCATGAGGGCCACGGACGTCGTGCCGGACGTCACCGCAGTCGTCTTGCCGTTCAAGTCCTTCATCGTGTTAATGCCGCTCGACTTCCACACGGCGGCAGAAACCTGGATGCCGAAGTAGCTCGTCGAGAAGGCCGCTTCGCGCTGGCGAACGAGGGAATTGGTTGTCGAGCCGCATTCGATGTCGACCGTACCGTTTTGGATGAGCGGGATGCGGTTGGCAGAGGTCACGGCCTGAAGCTTCACGTCGAGCTTGTCCATGCCGAGTTCGGCCTTGGCGGCTTCGGCAACCTTTTTGCAGACTTCAAAGGCATAGCCCACGGGCTTGCCGTCGGCGCCTAAATAGGAAAACGGAACGGAACTTTCACGGTAACCGAGCGTGATCGAGCCGGTTTCCTTGATCTTCTTGAGCGTTCCGGTGAGCTCGGCTGCCGAGGCGGCGTTCATCGCAAGAAGGGCGGCAGCAACGGCGGCAAGGGCAAAACGGGAAGTGTGCTTCATAAGTGGCTCCTTTTAATAGGGATCGAACTCGGTGCGCGGCGAAAAATCGCACGCGCCTTTAACCTATCAACAAGCAATATGCGTGCCAGTTTTTTATGACTCTCGGGGAAACCCGAAGTTCATTCTTAAAGATATAAGGTTTTGTGGGTAAATGATCTAATCGGAAGTGATTAGATTTTTCCGAAAAAGAAGGCAAAAGAAGCCGAAAGGAGGAAAACGGAGGAATGCTTAAGAAACGGCGATTTGATGTACGAAAGCACAAACTTGGTGCGCTTTAGGCAATAGTGATGCGCTAAACTGGTGCACCTATTTGGTGCATAAATGCAAAAAGCCGACCCGTGATCCGGATCGGCATTTGTAGCGGAATTAGAGAACGGCTGCCTTGAGTTTGCGGGTATACGCTGCAGCCTGTTTGCGCCAAGCGGCTCTTGTTGCGTCAACTTCCGACTTCTTGCAGATGCCGACTTCTTCGTCCCAGGTTTCGTCTTCCTTGAGACCAAGCCATTCGCGGTAGTCGCCGTAGTCCAAGAGCTCCTTGTCCGGCGGAAGTCCTGCTTGCTCAAGCGCAAAAAATCGGCGAACGCGCTCAAAACCCGACAGGCTGCCGCAGTCTTCGGGAGGCGGTGCTCCGCGCTTAGCCACGCACGCAGCGGTTTTGAGACGGGTTCGATCGAAGCGCTCCAGCGTAATGTCGAGCTTCCAGGAGTCGCCGAAGTCGTACTCGTAGAAAAAGTGGGTCAGAAGCTGCTTGCGGTCAATGAGGCGCGTCGTGCGCGAATTCTCCGGATAGAAAGGAAACTCCTCTTCCCAGTCCATGCATTCGTGGTCCTGCACTCGCCACTCGTTTCTCGAGTGGTAGACCTCAAGTGCGTCTCTAAATTCGTACAGATGGTAGTCCTGCCAGTCGAACGCTTCCTGTATGGCGCGATGCAGATCGTGGTAGGTTGCGGTGTTGGGCAGCGCAAGCACGCGCCAGACGGACGGTTCGTCTGCCCCGATCAATTTTGCCTTGTAGTAAAGCGTCATGGTCGACTCCGAAAATCAGTCATACGAGAAAGATAACCGATTCGGCAGTGCCTTTCGGTGCCTCGGATGATGCGGGACGACTCCGGACGACTTCAAGCCATCTTCTGCCCGACCAGCCCCTGCAGATGCGGCGGGAGCTTCCCGGTGTTTTCGATGATGTCGGCAAAGGCGTCGTCGGCGCTTTCGGCCTGATCGGTGCGCATGGCTTCTTCAACGCATGTGAGAGCCGATTCGATCTTGAGCGCTTCGTCTTGGCTTACGGTTCTCAGAATCGTGCCGCGAAAGACGAGCACGAGGTCGCCCGCTTGCGGCACCTGATCGGCAAAGGAAGCGTCGGCAAGCTCGGTTCGACCGGGGCGTGTCACCACGACTTCGGATTCGCTGCGCACTTCCAGTACGCGCATCGGAATGGCAATGCACATCGGCTCGTCTCCTTACTCGGATTGACGGAAATTCGGGAAAAAGCGAACATCGCCGTCTCGGGGCGCCTCTTCTTCGGACGGGCGCATGGCTTCGTAGTCGGTCTTATTGAGCGAGGTGTCGCTCAAAGGCGCAACCGTTTCACCTGCGGGGCGCTCGAGCGGTTCGTAGCCCCAATCGACCAAAACTTGGCGGGCCATTTCGACGGCTTGCGGCAGCGCGGCTTCGCAGGCAGCGGTCAGAGAGCCGCCGTAGTCCTGCAAAACTTGCGGCTGAACGGCGACGACCGCGATGCGTTCGGGCGCTTTGCCCTGCAGTTCGGCCAAGGCGAGCACTTCGTTCATGCCGGTCTGGTGCGGCGAAATCTTGGTGGCCGCCCAAAACGTCACTTCGTCGTCTTTGAGAAGCTTCAGGGTGCCGGGAGCTTCGTGGAGATCCGCGCAGTCGAAGAGCAGAAGGTCTTTCGTCGCGCCGATCACTTCGAGCAGATACATGCCGAGCGTTCCGCCGTCGGCAATCTTCGTTTTTTCGGGCAGTTTGTACTTGGCGTTGAAGGCCTCGACGGCGCGCACTCCGAAGCCTTCGTCGGCCCAGAGGATGTTGCCCACGCCGAGCACCAACAGGTCGCTTTCGTCATAGAGTTCAAGTCCGGGAATCGTCTGCATGTCTGCTGCCTGTCAAAGAAATAAGCTAGAGACAATTTTGCGCGAAAAGCCCCGCCGAATCCTCAGTCGATGGTCGAACGTCGGGTAGGTCGTGAGAATTAGACATTCGCAAAAAAGGAAACGGGCCGCAGCTGCGGCCCGCTTCGTGAGGGTTGTCGGGAGAGTCCCGAAGGACTCTTTCCCGTTTCGGCTTTAGTGACCGCCGTGCTTGAACATTCTCAAGCCGCTCGTCATCGAGCTGATCGTGGTTGCACCGCCCATGATGTCTTCACGGAAGCTCATGTAGATGTGAGCAATCGAGAAGAGGATGAAGATGTACATGAAGGCGTGGTGCGTGGTGCGTACGGCCTGGCTGTCGCCGAAGAGCACGAACACCCACTCGAACCAAGCGTACCAGCCGCTGTCGGCACCCCAAGCCTGAGCGTAAAGCGCCAGACCCGTGATGATGATCACGACGCTGCCCAAGGTGAACATGAAGAACATGGCGCACTGGGCAAGC
>USBS01000121.1 GCA_900552915.1 uncultured Sutterella sp.
CTTCGTGTACGACAACCGCGTTGCTGCCGATGCGCGCGTTGTCACCCACCGTAAAGCCGCCGAGAATCTGAGCGCCGGCACCGACCACTACGCCCTTGCCGAGCGTCGGATGGCGCTTCTGTCCGCGACCGAGGCTGACGCCGCCCAACGTCACGCCGTGATAGATCGTGCAGTCGTCGCCAACAACGGCCGTCTCACCGATCACCACACCCATGCCGTGGTCGATGAAGACGCGGCGGCCGATGCGTGCGGCCGGATGAATTTCAATGCCGGTGAAAAAGCGGCCGACATGGCTCACCCAACGGGCAAAACCGTACCATCCTTGGATCCAGCACCAGTGTGCGGCGCGGTGAAACGCCAGCGCGTGCAGCCCCGGATAGCTGAAAATCACCTGCCAGGGACCGAGAGCGGCCGGGTCTCGCTCGAGAATGGTCCGCATATCTTCCTTGATGCGCTCAAACATTGCTTGGTTTCCTTTCGGGATGGTATTGATGTCCTGATTGCGCCGAATTCTCGGCATGTCTTTTGATTGTACCGCAGCGCATTCATGCACTTGCGGGTTATTTCGAACCGTTCGCGGGATTTTCCTCGGCTGCGGCGGCAACGCCCTTTTTGCGCCCGGCCCGCAGATGTCTCGGACAGATGATTGCCGAACAGATTCCGCGCAGCAGATCCACTTCGGATTGGGTCAAAAGCGCACGCGAGAAAATCGAGCGGCTCATCTGCATCAGATTTTTGGGCACTTCGGGCTTATGTGCTCCGCAGGCAATCATCGCCTGCTCCCAGTGCCGCATCAGCCCTTCGATAGCAGCCGCGCTTGCCGCCGGATCCTTTTCAAACCGTTCCTGCCAGGAATAAAGACCTGCGGCGTGCGCTCTTGCCAAAAGCGCCATATGCATCTCGTAGGCGGCAATCTGCACGGCCTGAGCAAGATTCAGGCTTTGGCTCAGAGGATTGGCGGGAATAGCTGTTGAAAATCGACACAGTCCGACTTCTTCGTTCGTGAGTCCCGAACGCTCGCAGCCGAATACAAAGGCAACGCCGGGGCCTGCGTTCTCGTCGGCCCAAACGGCAGCCCGCTCGGCACTTTCACGCATGGTTTCAAGCTTGGGACCGAACCGACGGCTGTACCCTGTCATGGCAAAGGGCAGCGCCACATCGGAAAGCGCCTCTTCGAGCGTCGGGTAGTCGCAGGAGTTTGCAAGTACATCGACCGAACTTGTTGAAAACGCAACGGCGTCGGGATGCTTGCGGTACTCTGTGTCGGCGGGCGCCACCACGCGCAAATCGGTAAAACCCATCGTTTTGATAGCCCGAGCGGCCGATCCGATATTTCCGGGATGGCTCGGTCTAACCAACACAAAGCAAATGCGGCCGCTTTGCGGCGGCAATGTTTTATTGAGCGTTTCGTCCATGAATTCGTTTTGCAGCAAGCAAAAAGTTTTTCCTGAGGCGACACTTTAGCGAAGCGCGCCCGAACGTGCGCTTGCCGAGGACGAAAAATCTGCGCTCTTACACACTCCGGACACGCCTCCCCAAAGGCTTTGATAAAATACGCGCACCCTAATTTGAGCCTGTGCAAAAGCCCTTTGCGCAAGCGTTCCTATCGTTTTCGGGAGTTGATCTTCGCTTCAGCTCCCCTTTTGTCGTAACTTTTTCTATCGAGCCTTTACCCATGTCGTCTGCCCAACTTGAAGTCACGATCCAGGCCTGCCGCAAAGCCGGCAACTTCATCAACCGCGAAAGCCTTGATCTTTCCGCTATTGAAGCACGCGAAAAGGCTCCGTTCGATTTTGTGAGCCGCGTGGATACGGGCGCGCAGGAACGCATCACGTCGATCATCCGTCAGTACTTTCCGCGCGACAGCATCATTGCGGAAGAATCCGGCACAATCGTCAATGCAGGTGCCGACGGCGTATGGTATGTTGATCCGCTCGACGGCACAACCAATTTCCTGCACGGTTTTCCGCACTACGCCGTGAGCATTGCCTATGCCCTTAAGGGGCGCGTGATGGCCGCTGCCGTCTACGATCCGATCAAGGATGAACTCTTTACGGCCGAACGCAGCCGCGGTGCATTCCTCAACAATTCGCGCATCCGCGTCTCCGGCCGCACCGACATGAGCAAAGCGCTGATCGGCACGGGCTTCCCCTTCCGCCGCAACGACGACTATGAAACGTTCCTGCCGAAGCTCGAAAGCGTGGCACGCTCCTGCGCCGGCCTTCGCCGTGCCGGATCGGCTGCGCTCGACCTTTGCTATGTCGCCTGCGGACGCCTTGACGGCTACTGGGAAGCCAATCTCAAGAGTTGGGATCTTGCCGCCGGTTCGCTCATCGTTCTTGAAGCGGGCGGCTTGGTGACCGATCTTTCTGCGGGCGAAGACTACATCGCCACCGGCGGCATTTGCGTTGGCACGCCCAAGATCTTCGCGCCGCTGCTCATGAAGGTCTCCGACGTCCACGTCGCCAAATAAATCTTCACGCATCGTCCGATGACCGATACGACACAACCGCAGACCGGCGGAACGGGCTCTGTCGACCCATACGCCGGCCACACGCCGATCATGCGTCAGTACCTGATGCTCAAAGACCAGCATCCGGGCGTCATGCTGCTGTACCGCCTCGGCGACTTCTACGAAACCTTTTTTGACGATGCGATCAAAGCCAACCGTCTGCTCGGCCTGACGCTCACACGCAGGGGCCGCGACGCAGACGGCAAAAACATTCCCATGGCCGGCGTGCCGGCCAGTACGCTTGAGCAATATCTCGCGCGCCTCGTAAAAGCCGGCGTCTCGGTAGCAGTCTGCGAACAGATGGGCGAAGCAATTCCCGGTCGCAACATCGAGCGAAAGATCGTACGCATCGTCACGCCCGGCACGCTCACCGACGGAGCCCTTCTTAACGACAAGCACGATTCGCCTCTGGCAGCATGGGTACCCACCAAAGGGCGTGCTGCACGCGGAGCCTTGGTGTGGCTCACGCTTTCCAACGGCGACTTCCGTGCGTGTAAATGCAGCGCAGCCGACCTTTCCGGAGAACTCGCCCGCATCACGCCCGGCGAAATCCTTCTTTCCGAATCGGTTAAGGATTCGGGTTTTGCACGCGACGAATCGATCCCGCTGACAGCGTTGCCCGACTGGCACTTTGACAGTCAGCGCGGCGCAGTGCTTGTTCAAGAAAAATTCGGGTTAGAGGCTCTGGCTGCCCGAGGACTAGAAAACGAACCCGAAATATTGGCCGGCATCAACGCCATTCTCGGCTACGTCGAACAAACGCAATGCGATGCTTTGCCGTTTCTGCGCGCGCCCGTTCTCGAAGAAAACAGCGCCTATGTAGCACTTGACGGTGTTGCGCGTCGCAATCTGGAAATCAGTGAAACCATCCGCGGCGACGAAGGCGACACTCTTCTGCGCGTTATCGATCATTGCCGCACGTCAATGGGCTCGCGCACGCTTTTGCACTGGCTGCATCATCCGTTGCGCGATTTTGCTGCGGTCCGTGCGCGTCACGCTGCGGTCGAGGAACTGCTTAAAGATTTGGATTTGCGCACGCAACTTGATGCGTGCGTCAACGGGCTCCCCGATATCGAGCGCAATGCCGGACGCATCGCTTTAAAAAGCATCCGACCGCGTGAAATCGCAGCATTGTGCGACAGCCTGCAAAAACTCTCTCACATGGCTTCCTTATCGGGCGATTGCCGCACGGAACTCTTGCAAGCGCTCACACAAGCGGCTTCGCTTGACGCCATTCTCTCGGAAGAACTGCACCGCTGGATCGCCCCCGAACCCGCCGCCCTCCTGCGCGAAGGCGACGTGATCGCTCAAGGCGCCGACGAAGAACTCGATATGCTGCGCAGCATGCGCGACAACACGGGCGAATTTCTCGTCCAATTGGAAGCCCGCGAACGAGAACGAACGGGACTATCTTCCCTGCGCGTCGAGTACAACCGTGTTTCGGGCTACTACATCGAAGTGCCCCGCGCGGCAGCCGAGCGAGTCCCCGATGATTATCGCCGTCGGCAGACACTCAAAAACGTCGAGCGATTCATCACGCCCGAATTAAAAGAGTTTGAAGACAAAGCCTTATCGGCAAAAGAACGATCGCTTGCACGAGAAAAGGAATTATGGGACGCGCTGCTGGACCGTCTGCAGTCGTACGTCAAGCCCCTATTGGATGCGGCAGCCGCCGTAGCAGCTGCGGATGCTCTTCTCTCCTTTGCCAAGCACGCCGAAACAGCTGACTGGGTAAAACCCTCCATGAGTACCGTGCCCGGAATCGAACTGCAGGCAGCTCGTCACCCGGTGGTCGAGCACGCGCTCGAGCACTATGTCCCGAACGATTGCTCGCTAACGCCTGCCCGGCGGCTCTTGGTGATCACGGGCCCCAACATGGGCGGCAAATCGACTTATATGCGATCGGTAGCGCTGATTGCGTTGTTGGCGTGCGCAGGCAGCTTCGTGCCGGCCAAAAGCGCGCGCATCGGTCCGATCGACCGCATTCTGACCCGCATCGGCGCTTCCGACGATCTTGCTCGCGGCCGTTCCACCTTTATGGTTGAAATGACGGAAGCCGCAGCGATCCTGCATCAGGCTACGCCCAATTCTCTTGTTCTGATGGACGAAATCGGACGCGGTACGTCGACCTTCGACGGTTTGAGTCTAGCCGGAGCCATCGCAAAAGAACTGGCCGTCAATACCAAAAGCTACACGCTTTTTGCGACGCACTATTTCGAACTCACGCAGCTTGCCGCTCAAATCCCCGAAGTGGCAAATGTCCACGTCGGAGCCCGCGAGACTAACCGCGGCATCGTCTTCATGCACGACGTCAAGGAAGGTCCTGCGAACCGTTCCTACGGTATTGCCGTAGCCGAGCTTGCCGGTATTCCAGCTTCGGTCACCCGCCGAGCCCGCGCCATGATGGCTGAGATAGAAGCCCGATCGGCGGCAGCCGACTCACAGCTCGATCTCTTCTCGGTAGACGCCCCAAACTGCGCTCCGGCGGAAGAATCCGCAGCAGCCAAAGCTGCCGAAGCTTTCACAGAAGAAGTGAGTACGCTCGACGTCGACGATCTGTCACCCCGTGAAGCGCTTGCAACGCTTTACGCTCTTAAGGAAAAAGCTCTACAAACCTTGACCGAGTAGAGCGCACTCGGATAGACTCAACGCAAAGCGGCCCGCCGGAAACAACCGGTCGGGCCGCTTTGCTGTGTGCGTTCGGAAGGAAACTTCAGGAACGCAGATAGACGAAACCCCCGAAGGATTGCTCCAACGGGGGGTTCGCTTAAATGTTTAGCC
>USBS01000122.1 GCA_900552915.1 uncultured Sutterella sp.
AACTCCCGACCTACGCCTTGTAAGGGCGCCGCTCTACCAACTGAGCTAAGCATCCATCGCTGTCAAACGAGCTTTTTATTGTACAGCATCCTTGAGCTTTTTGCCAGCGCGGAACTTCGGCTGCTTGCAAGCGGCGATTTCGATCGCAGCGCCCGTCTGGGGATTGCGGCCGGTGCGGGCAGCGCGTTCGGAAACGGTGAAGGTGCCGAAGCCGACGAGAGAAACGTCTTCACCCTTCTGCAGCGAGGTCGTCACGGCTTCGATGAAAGCTTCGAGAGCCAGGCCGGCCTTGGCCTTGGTGATGTCGGCAGACATGGCGATCTGTTCGATCAGTTCGTTCTTGTTCATTGGGATTCCCCTTAAAAATGTGCCCCTAAGGGCGGCCTTTTGGAAAATGCTTGAGCACTATAGCCGAAAATGGTCCGCGAACCAAGCAAAACCGCGTGAAAAGCCCGAAAAATCTGGCCTTTCGCATATTTTTGTGGGTTTAGCGACACGTTCGAATTTCCTCCGAAGGCTTTGAGGCATTGTCGGGCGGAAAAAACGCCCGTGCGAATCGCTTCACAACGGGCGTTTGTGAGTGCCTAAAGCCTACGGCAATCAGCAGTTGCAGCGGCCTCCTGCGGCAGCGGGTTCTGCAGAAGCATCTTCCGGCGGAACAACCTCTGCCGCAGCCTCCTTGGCGTCCTTGTCCTTCTTGGGTTCAAGCGGAACAGGTTTGCTCACGAGGGCCTCTTCGAGCACCTTGTCGATCCAGCGCACCGGAACGATCTCGACAGCCTGCTTGACATTGTCGGGCACCTCTTCGAGGTCCTTGACGTTTTCTTCCGGAATCAGCACCTTCTTGATGCCGGCGCGCACGGCCGCCAGCAGCTTTTCCTTCAGGCCGCCGATTTCGAGCACTTCGCCGCGCAGCGTGATTTCGCCGGTCATGGCGATGTCGCTGCGAACGGCAATGCCGGTGATGGCCGAAGCAAGCGCCGTCGTAATGGCCGCACCCGCGCTCGGACCGTCCTTGGGCACCGCCCCTTCGGGGAAGTGGATGTGCCAGTCGGTCTTGGAAAACGCCTCAGGATCGATGCCGAGCTTTAAGGCGCGCGCACGCACGACGCTCAAAGCCGCCTGCACGCTTTCCTTCATTACGTCGCCCAAAGAGCCCGTACGAACCACGTTGCCGCGGCCCGGGAAGCACACCGCCTCAACGGCGAGCGTATCGCCGCCGACGCTCGTCCAGGCAAGGCCGTTCACCTGACCCACGCGGGCTTCGGTGGGAGCCACGCCGTAGCTGAACTTGCGCACGCCCAGATAGTTGTGCAGGTTCTTGGGCGTGACGCGCACCTTGCGAACACGCGGCTTGGCGCTCTTGGCCTCCTCGTCGTTCTTGGCGGCCTCCGCTGCGGCGTCTTCGCGCTCGCACTGCTCGCGCACGATCTTGCGCAGGATCTTGCTGATCGAGCGTTCAAGCCCGCGCACGCCCGCTTCACGGGTGTAGTAGCGAATGATGTCGACTACGGCTTCCTGCGTGACTTCGGCTTCGGTTTTCTTGAGGCCGTTGAGGCGCATCTGCTTGGGCAGCAGATGCTCCATCGCGATGTGCACCTTTTCGTCTTCGGTGTAGCCCGCGAGATCGATGGTTTCCATACGATCCAGCAGCGGCGGATCGATGGCGTAGCTGTTGCTCGTGGCCACAAACATCACGTCGGAGAGGTCGAAACCTACGTCGACGTAGTGGTCCTCGAACTCGCGGTTTTGTTCCGGATCGAGCACTTCGAGCAGAGCCGCCGAGGGGTCGCCCCGTACGCCCGAGCCGAGCTTATCGATTTCGTCCAAAAGGAACAAGGGGTTCTTCACGCCCACCTTGGCCATGGCCTGAATGATCTTGCCCGGCATCGAGCCGATGTAGGTGCGGCGATGGCCTCGAATGTCGCTTGAGTCCTGCACGCCGCCCAAAGCAACGCGCACGTATTTGCGGCCCGTGGCTTTGGCAATGGATTCGCCCAGACTCGTCTTGCCCACACCCGGAGCACCGACCAAGCACAGAATCGGCGACTTCATCTTGTCGACGCGGCGCTGCACGGCCAGGTACTCGAGGATGCGTTCCTTTACCTTTTCCAGGCCCCAGTGATCGGCGTTGAGAATTTCCTCGGCCTTCTTGAGGTCCTTGTTGACTTCTGTCTTTTCCTTCCAGGGCAGAGAAATCAGCGTTTCGATGTAGCCGCGCACAACGGTGGCTTCGGCATTCGAAGGCGACATCATCTTGAGCTTATTGAGCTCTTCGAGCGCCTTTTCCTCGGTCTTGGCGGGCATGCCGCAAGCCTTGATCTTGTCGCGCAAGATGGCGATGTCGTCGTTGCCGTCGACGCCTTCTTCGTCGGCTCCGAGCTCCTTTTTGATCGCCTTCATCTGCTCGTTCAGATAGTAGTTGCGCTGATTCTTCTCCATCTGCTTCTTGACGCGGCCGTGAATGCGGCGTTCGACTGCGAGAATGTCCATCTCGTTGTCAAGAATGTCGATGATTTCGTTCAAGCAACCCTGAAGCGTCGTCTGATCGAGAATCTTCTGCTTGCGGGCGTTGTCCACGGGCAGCTGGCTGGCCACACCGTCGGCCAAGGCCATTGCCGTTGCGCTTTCGCGAATCGGCTGAATCACTTCCTCGGGCAGCTTCTTGCTTTCCTGCGCGTACTCGATAAAGCGCGACAAGACCGCACGACGGCTCGCCTCTTCGTTGGTCGTGCCCTGCACCACGCACGGATGCGGAGTGTATTCGGCGCTGTAGCCTTCCTTGGCGTCCGACGAAATCGAGTGAATGTTGATGCGCTCGTCGGCTTCGACGAGCACCTTCAGCGTCCCGTCGGGGAGCTTGAGCATCTGCAGCACGCGCGCAAGCGTGCCGGTTTTGTAGAGGTCGTCGATCTTGGGATCGTCGCGGCCGCTTTCCTTCTGGGTGACCAGCGCAATGCGGCGATCGCCGTTCATGGCGGTGCGCACCGAGCGGATCGTAAGCGGTCTGCCGATAAAGAGCGGCAGCACCGTGTGAGGAAACACCACCAGGTCGCGGATGGGCAGCAGCGGAGCGCGCATCGTCTCGACTTGTGCAGCGTTAACGTTTTCAGTCATAAATTCGGTTCTCGTAAACGGAAAAAGTTTTTCAGATTTTTATATGGAGGCGCAGAGCCCCTATTTCAAGGGCTCCTGCGATGTGTCGGCTTGAAAGATGCGACCGCCCCGCACTTTTTTTGGCGGCAAACCCGGTGCATCCCCTTCTTTGAATTGATTCTACGGACCGCGAAAGGCGCCGAACGCGGCCCAGCGGCTTATTTGCATCGAAAGGGCACAAACGCCGAACAATCAGGCAAAAAAGTGCATCCCGAAAGCCGGCCCTTACGGATACTTACGGCGTCCGACGGGCGCCGGTCGCTGCGGGGTTGCAGACGGCGCCCATGCTCGGACGGCTTCTCTTGCCGGTCGATTTAGTCGACCGGGGCTTCGCTTTTTGCCTTGCGCGGGCCTTCGACAAGCACGGCCTTCACTTCGCCCGTCTTGGCGTCGCCCACGGCTTCAAGGCGCACCAGTCCCACTTCGGGCTTGGCGGGCACTTCGAACATGGCGTCCAAAAGCGCCGCTTCCACGATGCTGCGAAGGCCTCGAGCACCGGTCTTGCGCTGCATCGCCTTATGCGCAATCGCCGAGAGCGCTTCGGGCGTCACTTCAAACTCAACACCTTCCATCGCAAAGAGTTCGGCAAACTGCTTGATGAGCGCGTTCTTTGGTTCGGTCAGAATCGACACGAAGGCCTTTTCGTCGAGCTCTTCGAGGGTTGCCACAACCGGCAGACGACCGACGAGTTCGGGAATGAGCCCGTACTTGACGAGATCGGCAGGCTCAGCCTGCGCATAGAGTTCGGTGAGCGTTTCCTGCGCTTCGCTGTGCACCTGAGCGCCGAACCCGATGCCGCTTTTCACGGAACGCCGCCGCACGATCTTTTCAAGCCCGTCGAAAGCGCCGCCGCAGATAAAGAGGATGTTGCTCGTGTCGACCGGCACCATCTTGCCGCGCGGGTTCTTGCGGCCGCCTTCGGGCGGCACATTGCACACGGTGCCTTCGATCAATTTGAGCAACGCCTGCTGCACCCCTTCGCCCGAGACGTCGCGTGTGATCGACGGGTTTTCGCTCTTGCGGGCGATCTTGTCGATTTCGTCGAGATAGACGATGCCGCACTGTGCGCGATCGACGTCGCCGTCGGCCGCCATCAGGAGCTTATGGATGATGTTTTCCACGTCTTCGCCCACGTAGCCCGCTTCGGTAAGCGTCGTCGCGTCGGCAATGGCAAAGGGCACGTTGAGCGTACGGGCGAGCGTCTGCGCCAGAAGCGTCTTGCCCGAGCCCGTGGGGCCCACGAGCAGGATGTTGGACTTCTGCAGTTCGACGTCTTCGGCGGACGTCTTGTGCTTTAGGCGCTTGTAGTGGTTGTAGACGGCAACCGAGAGCACACGCTTGGCGCGGGTCTGGCCGATCACGTAGCCGTCGAGGTGATCGAAGAGCTGCTGCGGCGTCGGAATCGGCGCCGAAAGAATGTCGCTCACGACCTGCTGCGTCTGCTCGCTTTGATCGGCGGACGCGGGCGTGTCGCCCACGGCGGCGGAAAGCCCGCGAATGCAGCGGTCGCAGATCAGAATGCCGCGGTGCGTGTCGATGAGCGTTTCGACGTCGTTTTTATGCCGGCCGCAGATGGAGCAGCGCAGATCTTTGTTCTTGTCCATGAAATGTGAAGCCTATGGGCTGAGATATAGCTGTTTGTCGCGAAAGCGGTTATTCGCCGCGGCGCGTGTAGATCTTGTCGATGATGCCGTATTCGAGCGCCTCGGCCGGACTCATATAGTAGTCGCGGTCGGTGTCGCGCGTCACCTCTTCGAGAGGCTTGCCGGTGCGCTCGGCCAGAATGCCGTTCAAAAGGCCCTTCAAGTCCTGAATTTCACGCGCTTGAATCT
>USBS01000123.1 GCA_900552915.1 uncultured Sutterella sp.
TGCTAGTGTCGCGCCACCTTTGCACGTTGGGTGTCAAAATCGCTTTGCTCTGACAATCGTGTCATAGCTTTTGCTAACAAAATTTTTACTATTATCGTGAAATAGTATTTTTACTTGATAGCAATTACAAAGAACTCGAACTCGCTGCGCTTGTGACGAGCGTTGGTAAGTATTTCTGCGTAGAATCCACACCAAAGCAATCCGAACGTCGGTTCAGTCCGTGGGATTCCGACGCCGGAGGTGTGTTTGTGCTTGCAGGCATTACCTCCTCCGCCCGGGTTGTCAGTCAACGAGTTTGAATTCATGAGTGAAAACGTCAAGACCGACGACCGCAATTCCGACAGCATTCCGCATCACGCCGCTGCGCCCGACGTAAGCCTCGGTGCGCTCGCCCGCCTTTCCGGCCCTATCTTCGTCGCCAACCTGGCGCTCATGGGGGCAGCCACCATCGATACCCTGATGACAGGCAATCTGGGCAAAGAACATCTGGCCGTGGTCGCCCTGGGCGGCGCCACCGCCGTGATGGTGCTCTTCGGCCTTGTGGGAATCCTGCAGGGACTTTCGCCCATCGTGGGTCATCACTACGGTGCACGCAACTACAAAGCCATCGGTTTTGAACTCACGCAAAACCTGTGGCTTGCCGTTATTTTGGGGGCGATCGGTTGCATACTGTTGCTGCAAACCGATTTCTGGACAGAGTTCGGCGGCGTCTCGGGAGAAGTCGCCCGCATGACCTCGCTCTTTCTCATGTTCTCGGCGCCGGGCATTTTCGCGTCCATCGTTTCGCGAAGCTTCATTGCCTTGAATGCCGCCGTCAGCCGTCCGCGCGTCACGATGTACGTGAGCCTTCTGATGCTTGCCTTCAAGGCGCCGCTCAACTGCATCTTCATGTACGGCTGGCTCGGATTCCCTGCTTTGGGCGGGGCCGGTGCGGGGCTTTCGCTGGCTGTGGATGCCTGGCTTGCGCTCATCTGCTACATCGTCATCTACAAGCGCGATCACTTCTACGACAAGATGCGTGCCGAACGCTTCTTCCTGCCTCAAATCAAGGCCGTGTTTGCGCAGCTCAAGCTGGGCGTACCCATCGGCCTTTCGATTTTCTTTGAGGTGAGTTCCTTTACGCTTATGGCAATCTTCATTTCGCGCCTCGGAACCACCGACGTGTCGGCGCATCAGATTGTGAGCAACATCACCGCAACGCTCTATCAGATTCCGCTTTCGATTGCGATTGCCGTGTGCGTGATGGTAAGTCAATCGCTCGGAGCCGGCTGTCCCCAGGCTGCTCGTGAAATCACGGCTCGCGGCTTAAAGGTGGCGCTCTGCATTGCGGCTTGCTCGGTCGCGTTCATGTACTTCGGGCAGGATTTCCTGCTCGGCCTCTACTCCAAGGAAACGGCCGTGACGTCGCTTGCCGCAACGCTGCTCGTGTTCGGCATGATCTACCACATCACCGACGCCGCGCAGACGGTGAGCAACTTTGCGCTTCGCGGATACCGCGTCACAATGCTTCCGATGGTGATCTACGGCGTGATGCTTTGGGGCGTGGGCTTGGGCGGAGGCTACTACTTTGCCTTCGACGGCTCGATTTTCTTCGGGCATGCGCTCAGAGCCGAGGGCTTTTGGATGTGTACGGCCGTGGGCTTATTCCTTGCGGGCGTCTCGCTTTCGGTCATTGCGCTTTGGGTGTCCAAGGTACGCGTGGCTGATTCGCTTGCGCACGGACACGCCCATAAGGCATCCAATTGAGACGGGCAAATTCAAGCAGGTTTGCGGCATTTCGAGCTCGTGACCGATTGCAACATTTGCGAAGGATCTCGAGCACGGCTTGCTACAATCCCAAAAACGGTTTTATGGGTGCTGCAGAGGCACCCGTTTCGCGCGCGCCCGCTTCGGGCGCCGCGCCACAATTTAGGATAGACACGACATGGCACTAGTGAGCATGCGCCAGCTGCTTGATCATGCAGCTGAAAACGGCTACGGCGTTCCCGCCTTCAACGTCAACAACATCGAACAGGTGCAAGCCATCATGACGGCTGCCGCCGAGGTCGGCGCTCCCGTGATCATGCAGGCCAGCGCCGGCGCCCGTAAGTACGCCGGCGAAGCGTTCCTGCGCCACATCATTGAGGCTGCCGTCGAAACCTGGCCCGAAGTGCCGGTGTGCATGCACCAGGACCACGGCCAGAGCCCGGCTGTCTGCCAGATCGCCATGCGCATGGGCTTTACGTCCGTGATGATGGACGGCTCGCTCATGAGCGACGGCAAGACGATTTCTTCCTACGACTACAACGTCGACGTCACCCGCCGTGTGGTTGAAAACGCCCACTGCATCGGCGTTTCGGTCGAAGGTGAACTCGGCTGTCTCGGTTCTCTGGAAACCATGAAGGGCGACAAGGAAGACGGTCACGGCACCGACGCCACGATGTCGCGCGAACAGCTTCTCACCGACCCCGATCAGGCGGCCGACTTCGTGCGCGCCACGCAGCTCGACGCTCTGGCGATTGCCATCGGCACGAGCCACGGCGCCTACAAGTTCACGCGCAAGCCCACCGGCGAAATCCTCTCGATTCAGCGCGTCAAGGAAATCCATGAACGCCTTCCGAACACGCACCTTGTGATGCACGGCTCGAGCTCGGTTCCGCAGGAATACCTGGCCGAAATCCGCGAATTCGGCGGCAGCATGCGCGAAACCTACGGCGTGCCCGTTTCCGAAATTCAGGAAGCCATCAAGCACGGCGTGCGCAAGGTCAACATCGACACCGACATCCGCTTGGCGATGACCGCTGCGGTTCGTCGTTATCTCGTCGAAAATCCCGAGAAGTTCGACCCCCGCGACTACCTCAAGAAGGCCCGTCAGGCTGCCTACGAACTCTGCAAGAGCCGCTACCTTGAGTTCGGCTGCGAAGGTCAGGGCGCCAAGATCAAGCCGATCGCGCTTTCCGTGATGGCCGCCAAGTATGACAAGGGCGAACTCGCTCAGAAGGTTCAGTAAGCAACCGGCAAGCCACAACGGTGCGGCCGCGGAAAGAATCTTTCCCGGCCGCTTTTTTTGACGCATTTTTGACTGAAAGGACAAGCCATGCCGCAGGACGCACGCGACTTAAAAGGCAAAACAGGCATCCGACGTCTCATCAACGCCACGAGTTACTCCAGAGACGGCTTCATCAAAGCCTTCAAAACCGAAGAAGCATTCCGACAAGAGACCATTCTCTCGGCTGTGGGCTTCATTGCGCTTTTCTTCATTCCGGCCGCTTTTACGCTGAAGCTTTTTGCTGTCTTTGCGCTTGTATTCCTGTTGGTTACCGAGCTGCTTAACTCGGCTGTCGAAGCTGCGATCGATCGCATCGGCCCCGAAATCCATCCGATGAGCAAATACGCCAAAGATGCGGGCAGCTGCGCGGTGCTCTTTGCGCTCATTTTCTGCTGCGCGGTGTGGTGTCTCGTGTTCTGGGACGCTTTCGTGTCGCCCCTCGTTGCGCACTGAGTCTTCGGACTGCCGCGGTTTGACACACGGCAGTCCTTCTTCACTCCATTCCGCTCACGGCCTGAACGCCGGCAGATCCGTTTCACCCATCAGATAAAGATCCACCCAGCGGGCGCAGCGTCGGCCTTCGCTCATCGCGCGCACCACCAGAGACTAGCCGCTGCGGGCGTCGCCGCAGGCAAAGACGCCTTCGACCGATGTCGCAAAGGGATGATCTCCGGCCTCCGTGTTCGCCTTGACGTTGCAGCGCACGTCGGTTTCCACGCCGAAAGCCTTCACGACCTGATGCGAGGGATTGAAAAAGCCCATGGCGATGAAAACGCGGCTTACGGGGATTTCAAAGTCGCTTCCCTCCACTTCCGTCGGATAGCGGTTGCCCGGCTCATAGAAGACCTTCACGCAGCGGATGCCGCGCACGGCCCCTTCGTCGTCCCGAAGGATTTCCTTGGTGGCCGTAAGCCACATCCGCTCGCACCCTTCCTCGTGCGAGGTCGAGGTGGTGAGCTTGCGCGGCCAATCGGGCCAGACGGCTTCCTTATCCTCCTTTTCGGGAGGCTGAGGACCGATGTCGATCTGATAGATTTTGCCCGCGCCCTGGCGCCGCGCGATGCCCACGCAGTCGCTGCCGGTGTCGCCGCCGCCGATGACGGCCACGTCGCACCCAGCGCACGAAACGGGAGCGCTTTCGAGTTCTCCCGAAACAGCCTTGTTCTGTCCGATCAAGAGCTCCAGCGCAAAATGCGCGCCGTCGCCTTCGCGGCCGGGCACGAGCAAGTTGCGCGGCACTTCCGAGCCGCACGCCAGAACCACTGCGTCGTAGCGGCGCTTGAGTTCGGAAGCGCTCACGACACGAAGCGCTTCGTTGTGCACGCCCGGCATAAAACTCTTGGCGCCGACGCTCGTGTTGAGCTTGAACGTCACGCCTTCGGCCTTCATCTGTTCGATGCGTCGATCGATCAGGTTCTTCGGCAGCTTGAAGTCCGGGATGCCGTAGCGAAGCAGTCCGCCCGGCTGAGAATTCTTTTCGTACACGGTCACCTTGTGGCCGGCACGCACAAGCTGCTGCGCGCACGCCAAACCCGAGGGGCCCGAGCCCACCACCGCGACGCGCTTGCCTGTCTTCACGGCGGGCTTCAGGGGCTTCACCCAGCCCGAGAGCCAGGCGCGGTCGATGATCGCGCGCTCGATCGTCTTGATGCCGACGGCGGCGTCCTCAAGGTAGTACTGCGTGCAGCCCGCCTCGCAGATCGCGGGGCACACGCGGCTTGTGAATTCCGGAAAGCTGCTCGTCGAATTGAGGCACTCCCAAGCCGCGCGCCACTTGCCGTCGCGCACGAGGCGATTGAAGTCGACGGGACGGTTGTGCAGCGGACAGCTTGCCGAGCAGTAGGGCGTGCCGCAGTGCAGGCATCGCAATGTCTGGCTGTGCACCTCGTCGTCGGTGAGCGGAATCGTGAAGTCGCCGAAGTGCTTGATGCGCTCCGCTACGCTTTGA
>USBS01000124.1 GCA_900552915.1 uncultured Sutterella sp.
TCCATCAGACGGACGTGACGAGCCGTCACGCGCTTGTCCTTCGGGACAACCACGTTGCCGTCCTTGTCCTTGATTTCGAACTGAGCCGTTTCACCCTGCAGGCGCTGCGGGCTGAACTGCAGGCTTGCGCCGCGCTGGGTCAGACGGAAGGTGTCGAAGTCATAGAAACGCTCGAGGATTTCTTCGGGCGTCAGACCGATGGCCTTCAGCAGAATCGTCGCGGGCATCTTGCGACGGCGGTCGACACGGAAGTACACGATGTCCTTCGGGTCGAATTCGAAGTCCAGCCAGGAGCCGCGGTAGGGAATCACGCGGGCGCTGAACAGGAGCTTACCCGAGCTGTGGGTCTTGCCCTTATCGTGTTCGAAGAAGATGCCGGGCGAGCGGTGAAGCTGACTCACGATCACGCGCTCGGAACCGTTGACGATGAAGGAAGCCTTTTCGGTCATGAGCGGAATTTCGCCCATGTAGACTTCGTTTTCACGAATTTCCTTGACCGTGCCGGGCTTTGCCGCGTCACGATCGTAGATTTCAAGCTGAATGCGGGCGCGCAGAGCGGAGGCATACGTCAAGCCGCGCAGCTGGCACTCGGCCACATCGAATTCCGGCTGCTCGAGTCTGTAGCTCAAGAACTTCAGACGAGCATAGCCGTTGTGGCTTGTGATGGGGAAAATGGAAGTGAATGCCGACTGCAGCCCGACGTTTTTGCGGCTTTCGGGCTTGACATCGGCCTGCAGGAATTCTTCGTAGCTGCGAAGCTGCATTTCCAGCAAGGAGGGCACTTCAAGGACGCTCGGACGTGTGGCAAAACTCTTCCGAATACGCTTCTTTTCAGTGAACGAGTACGACATGAAGACTCCGTTCAAGGCGATGGGAGGAAATATGCTATGGGGTCAAAGGAGTACGAAAAATCAACGCCGTTTTTTAAAGACGCCAAAAGCCGCCCGGGCTGCACGAATACGTGCGCCCGTGCGGCTGGTTGCCGTCACGGTGACTGATTAATGTTTCGATCACTGGCTTTGACTTTGAGCTGGGTCTGCCATTGTAGCAGACCCACTTCAAAATCCCAAGCCCTGTTTCCCGCATGGCAAACGGGCTTGGATGCAGTCGGCAAAGCCGCCGTTTCGGCGGCTTTGCGATGCTGAAAGTCTGAAACTCAGAATTACTTGAGTTCGACCTTGGCGCCGGCAGCTTCGAGCTTCTTCTTGAGGTCTTCAGCTTCAGCCTTGGCAGCGCCTTCCTTAACAGCCTTGGGAGCGCCTTCGACGAGGTCCTTGGCTTCCTTCAGGCCGAGGCCGGTGATTTCGCGAACGGCCTTAATGACGGCGATCTTGTTGGAGCCGACGTCAGCCAGAACGACGTCGAATTCGGTCTTTTCTTCAGCAGCCGGGGCAGCAGCGCCGCCAGCAGCCGGAGCAACCGCGACAGCAGCGGCAGCAGCGGAAACACCGAACTTTTCTTCCATCATCTTGATGAGTTCGCTGATTTCGAGAACGGTCTTGGACGCGATCGCGTCGAGGATTTCTTCATTGGTCAGGGCCATTTTTGACTCCGTAACGTTGTGTAATGTTTAAAAATTGATTCTGTTTAAAGCGGATTAGGCAGCAGCCTTCTCCTGGGCATCGCGGTAAGCAGCCACAGTGCGAACGAAGCGAGCAGGCACTTCGTTGAGGGTGCGGACGAACTTGGCGATCGGCTCGTTCATGGTGGCCATCAACTTGGCCAGGAGCTCTTCGCGGCTCGGCATCGAGGCGAGCTGTTCGACGGCAGCCACGTCCATGACGTAGTTGGCCATCGCACCGCCCTTGATAACGAGCTTGTCGTTCTTCTTGGCGAACGTAGAAAGAACCTTGGCGGCGGCAACCGGATCGGCGGACAGGCTGTAGATGAGCGGACCGACAAACTTGTCGGAGAGCCCTTCAAACGGCGTGCCGGCGACGGCGCGGCGAACCAACGTGTTCTTCACCACACGCAACTGCACACCCTGCTTGCGCGCATCGGCGCGAAGCTTGGTGATTGCTTCAACGGTCAGCCCACGGTATTCGGCGATAACGATGGCAGAGGACTGAGCGATCAGTTCGCTCATTTCTGCAATCACAGTCGCCTTGTCTTGACGATTAAGACCCATGGTCTGGCTCCACTCAGAGGCATGCCTCGTCTGTCAACAAAGCATGCCGGTTCTTCAACTACCGGTTGAAAACCCTTCTGAGAGCAGTACGTGCAGTGCAAAAAAAATTACACAACATACATCTCTCTTTGAGGTTTCACCGTCTGCGCCGGACATCTTGACTCGGAGCGCTCTACCCCTCTCAAGACAATTAAAGCTTCGGGACTTGCCCTTGTCCTCCGGCGGTCTTTGACAGCGGCCTGTCTTATTCAAACAGGCCACCCAAAGCCCTTGAGGCCTCACGACCTCATTTCGAAACCGAGGAGTCGCCTCCTCGGCTTCTGGTGTTTTGTTTGCGCTTATCCGTTAGAGCGTGGACAGATCGACGCGAGCGCCGATGCCCATCGTGGAGCTCACGGAGAGCTTGCGCAGGTAAATGCCCTTCTGGCTGGCGGGCTTGAGCTTGTTCAACTGCTCAACGAGCGCCTTGATGTTCGTAGCCAGACGTTCGGTTTCAAAGGAAACGCGACCGACCGGGGCGTGAATGATACCGGCCTTGTCGGCACGGAACTGAACCTGACCGGCCTTGGCGTTCTTGACAGCCTGAGCAACGTTCGGGGTCACAGTGCCAACCTTCGGGTTCGGCATCAGGCCGCGCGGACCGAGGATCTGACCGAGCTGGCCGACAACGCGCATCGCATCCGGGGAGGCGATCACGACGTCGAAGTCCATCTTGCCGGCCTTGACTTCGGCAGCCAGATCGTCGAAACCGACGATGTCGGCGCCGGCAGCCTTGGCTTCTTCAACCTTGGCACCCTGCGTGAACACAGCCACGCGAACGGTCTTGCCCGTGCCTTCCGGCATCACGACAGCACCGCGGATAGCCTGATCGGACTTGCGGGGATCAATGCCGAGCTGGATAGCCACGTCGACGGATTCGTCAAACTTGGCATTGGCGCAGGCCTTGACGGCGTCAAGCGCTTCGTTCAGAGCGAAGGGCTTGGTGAGATCGTACTTGCCGAGGAACTCCTTGCGGCGCTTGGAAATCTTTGCCATCTTAGAGACCCTCCACCGTGATGCCCATCGAGCGAGCGGAACCAGCGATCGTGCGAACAGCAGCGTCCATGTCGGCAGCCGTCAGATCCGGCTCCTTCATCTTGGCGATTTCTTCAGCCTGAGCACGGGTGATCTTGCCGACCTTGTCCGTGTGCGGACGTGCGGAACCCTTCTGGATCTTCGCGGCCTTCTTGATCAGGATCGTGGCGGGCGGGGTCTTCATCACAAACGTGAAGGACTTGTCCGCATAGGCGGTGATCACGCACGGAATCGGCAGACCGGGTTCCATACCCTGCGTCTTGGCGTTGAACGCCTTGCAGAATTCCATGATGTTCAGGCCGCGCTGACCGAGAGCCGGGCCGATTGGGGGCGAGGGATTGGCTTTGCCTGCAGGAACCTGCAGCTTGATAAAGCCGACGATTTTCTTTGCCATTTGATAATTACTCCCTGGGTTCAAGCGCGACGTCGCAATGACGGGCTCCCCAGTCAAAGTGATAAACGAAGGGCGCGATTATGCCAAAGAAATTTCAAAAATGCAAATTTCTTTAAAATCAACGCGCCCGACAGAAAAAATTTAGACCTTTTCGACTTCGTTGAAGGCGAGCTCGACGCTCGTTTCGCGACCGAAGATCGATACGAAGCAACGCAGACGGCTCTTGTCGTAGAGGATTTCTTCGACGCGGCCGTTGAAGTCCTGGA
This sequence comes from uncultured Sutterella sp., assembly GCA_900552915.1. Lineage (GTDB taxonomy): Bacteria > Pseudomonadota > Gammaproteobacteria > Burkholderiales > Burkholderiaceae_F > Duodenibacillus. Next base: position 3,863 of record USBS01000124.1, read on the forward strand.
ACGGACCTTCCTTGATGCGAACAACTTCGCCGGGTTCGAACATGACTTTCGGACGTGCCTTTTCGGTGCCGACGGACATACGCTCCTTGATGGCGGTGATTTCTGCATCCGAGAGCGGAACAGGATGGTTGTTCCCAAGGAATTCGATCACGCGCGGCGTCGAATTGATCAGGTGCCAGGTTTCCTCTGTCATCACCATTTCGATGAAGACATAGCCCGGATACATGCGCCGTTCGGTTTCAAACTTGCGGCCGTTGCGGTTTTCTTCAACCTTTTCAATCGGCAGCAGCACTTCGCCGAAGAGATCCTTGTACTCGGAGCGGCCGATGCGTTCGATGATCGACTTCTGCACGCTCTTTTCCATCGAGGAGTAGACGTGGACCGTGTACCAACGCATCGTGCGTGCACCCGTTTGCTGAGCGGTTTCGGTACTCATTGCAATCTCCGTGCAAACTATTGCGCGCACATCGGGCTTTATCGGCTCCCAAGTGCGCGCGGTGTCTGCTTCAAAAAGCGGTTCGTTCGGATCAGAAGCTCAGCTGCAGGAGTCCGTCGTACAGACCCCATTCGACGAGCTGGTCAACAAAGAAGAGGTAGAAGGCGACGGCAACCACGAAGGCCATGACGATGCCCGTCGTGTTGACCGTTTCCTTACGCGTCGGCCAAACAACACGGCGCAGTTCTTCCCAGGACTCGCGGCAGAACGCAATAAAGCGCTTGCCGGTGTTCGAGAAGGCCGCCACGATGACGGCAAGAACCAGGCCGCCGAGCAGGGCGCCGATGCGCACGCCGGTACTCTGGTCCGTCAGAAAGGTAAAAGCCAGCAGACCGGCGACGGCGATCAGGACAGCGATCGTCATCACGATCACATCGAGAGCCTTGTTGCCCGTGCCCTGTTGGGGCTGTGCATTCTGAGTAGCCATTTCTTTGATATCCGTTGCGCGCCCTCTCGGTCTCATCTCAATCGACCCGCAGGCACGCTTACATTTTCGCAGTGTCAACAGACAGAAAGCCGCGGTCATTGATCGCGGCTTCTTGCATCTGTCAGATGGCAGGGGCAGAAGGAATCGAACCCTCAACCTACGGTTTTGGAGACCGTCGCTC
>USBS01000125.1 GCA_900552915.1 uncultured Sutterella sp.
CTCATCGTCGACCAAATGGACTTCGCTGCTTGCTCGGCCGTAACCGCGGCTGATGATGCCCGGCGTAAAGCCCGCGGCCTTGAGTTCGCGGACGAGGGCAATCGTAATCGGCGTCTTGCCCGTTCCGCCGACGTAGATATTGCCGACAACGACGACCGGCACAGGCAGTTCGACGGGCTTGACTTTTGCAGCCTTGCTGCGGGCAATCGCCAGATAAACAAGCGAAAGGGGATAAAGAAGGGTGGCGGCAATGCCGCGGTGCGACCACACCTCATGCAGCGCACGTTCAATACGGGCTCGCATCAGAGGTGCTCCTTGGAAAAAATTTTCGGTCGAGGGTGTGGTTGATCTGACATTCGTGTCTTATGAAAAATTCCGAGGACTGCACCGAAAGATCAAATAACGAAAGCGTTATTTCGGGCAGGTGATTCGTCAATGATAGCGCACAGGAGTGGACTGTAAAAGAAAGTTGCGGGCTGTGAAAACATGGGCAAATCCTTGTCTTCATCCCGTCAACGACCTTAACCGGCCTCAAGAAACGCAAAAATATCGTCGGCAGCTGCTTTGTCCGACTTCCTCTCTTCTCATATTCTTTCGAGCAAGCGAGACCTAAACGTCGACGAAAAAGTCTCAGAACTGCCGCCTTCGGATTGCAATTCCTGCCGATCCGAAGTTCGGCTTGTGCAAACAACACGCTTTGAGACCGAAAAGGACGTAGAAATGTCGCTGCAAGAGGAATTCGAACGGCAAGGCAACTGGATGTTTTGCAGACGAAGCTATTTGCCGATCGTTGTTCTGTTGGCCTGCTATCTGCAGTTTGTGAGCAACCTGTACCAACCGAGCGTCGTTTTTTCGCATGTGCAGGAAGCTTTCCCGCATTACCGCTATTTCTGCCTGACAGTTTCTTTAGCGGGCCTTCTGATTCGGATCTATACCGTCGGACATACGCCGAGCGGCACCTCCGGCCGCAATACGCACGGGCAGGTTGCCGAGTCGCTCAACACCACCGGCTTGTACTCGGTTGTCCGGCATCCGCTCTATGTCGGAAACTTCGTGATCTATTTCGGCATCGTGCTCTTAACGTGCTCTCCGATGTTTGTCCTCATCTTTGTCCTGAGCTACCGGGTCTACTGCGAACGGATCATGTACGCCGAAGAACAGTTTCTCAAGCGCAAGTTTGCCGATTCGTATCGTGAGTGGAGCTGCGGCGTTCCCGCGTTTCTCCCAAGGTTTGGCAACTGGGTTAAGCCTTCTTTGAGTTTTTCCTGGAAAAAAGCGCTCAGACAGGAGAAAAACGGCCTGCTGGCTATTTTTCTGGTGTATGCGACTTTCCATTTGACGCAGACTTGGGCGCTCAGGCACCATCCGCTCGACAACACATTGCTCGGCCTGACAGCGGTAAGCCTAGCCGCCTATGTCGTGCTCAAGCTTCTCAAGAAGCAAACGAAATGTCTGGCCGATGACGGCCGGTAGAAAGCGTTCAGAAATTCGGAAAATCGGCCGGCGCCTTGAAGGTCACGGATTTTCCGGTCGTCGGGTGCACGAAGGTGAGTTCGGCGGCGTGCAGACACAGCCGAGTGGCGTTCGTTTCGCCTTCCAGTCCCGGGTGTCCGTAAAAGGGATCGCCGTCGATGGGACAGCCGAGTCCCTTGGCGCAGTGCACGCGCAGCTGATGCGTGCGCCCCGTGACGGGCGCCAGACGCACGATCGATTTGGGACCGCTTTTGGTTTGTTGGGTACCGATGACGGTGAAGTCGGTTGTCGACGCCTTGCCGCCGCCCGCTTCGTTTAACGTGCACTGGCGCGGCCGATCGAGCCAATTGAGAGCAAGCGGCAGATAGATGCGGCCTTCCTGTCGGTCGATGACTCTTTCGAGACGTGCTTCATAGATCTTGTGTGTTTCGCGCGTGCGAAAGGCCTTATTCATGTGCTCGAGCGAGCGTTTGTTGCGGGCAAACGCAAGCACTCCGGAGGTGTCGAGGTCCAATCGATGCACGACGTGCAGCTCACCGTATTCGCGCTCGAGCATCGTCTTGGCGCAAACTTTTTCGCGCACCCCCGGAACCGAACTTAAGCGCGCCGGCTTGTCGATTACGAGTACGTCGTCGTCGACATAAAGAACGCGTGGCTTGGGTGCGGGTTCTTCGGACTGCATCGGGGAACTGGCGCGGTGAGGTCTTCCCTCAAGCATCCATTCGAGTAGAAAACGCGCGCCCGATCTCGGTGCATAAAACGTCTGATCCCAACGGCACTCAAAAGTCGGGCTTTTTCCGCACCACCACTCGTTGAGGTCGGTCAATATCGCAGACCGATGCCGACGGTTGAGTTCCTCGACGATGCACACCGCCGGGCTCGTGAGCGCATCGACGAGCACGCGGCGCCACAAAGCGCGGCGCTCTAGCTGCTCGCGACCGCCTCGAAAGTAGTCGCGCTGCGGGAAAGGTTCGAAGATTTCCTCAAGGATCGAAGAAAGCGTTCGGGTGTTTCCGCAACCGTCGGTCAATTCCACCAACGGCACTTCGTTTTCCTCCATTCCCGGCCAGAGGCGCTTTGCGGAAAGCTTTTCGGGCTGCGCAAACAAAAGGGGAGCGGCAGGTTCGAGTGCAAGTATTCCCCAGGAGCTTCCGTTTTCTTCAAAAACGCCGAGGCCGGCGCGTCCCTTGAAGCCCTGTCGAATGAGCCCTGCGTCGATCGCAAAGCGACGGGCGGTTTTCATGCGTTCGCTCGGCGCCTCGGTAAAGGTGTCGGCAAGTTGAGGGCCGGCGGCGGGAAGTTCGCAGGCAATTTCGAAGATCGTGATGGAAGTGGCGGCCATGAACGCAAATAGGGAAATGAAGAAAGCGACCGAATTCTAGCGGTGCACCCGAGAGCGCACAAAACAGGCCGGCAACGGAACCGTTTGCCGGCCTGCGGTATCGAAAGAATAGTGACGTCGTCAATCTTCTTTAAAGGCTACCTCTCGCGTTTTGCGGAAGGCGGGAGCCGCCACCAGAAATACCATCAGAAGCGCCGCAATGAGCAGTCCGCAGGAAATGGGGCTCGAGACGAACACCGTCGGGTCGCCGCGGGAAAGCAGCATCGCACGGCGCAGGTTTTCTTCCATCATGGGGCCGAGAATGAAGCCCAGCACGAGCGGCGCGGTCTCGCAGCCGAGCTTGCCGAAAATGTAGCCCGCAAAGCCGAAGAAGATGGCGACCCACACGTCCCAGACGTTGTTGTTGATCGAGTAGACGCCGATGCAGCAGAACACGAGGATGGCCGGGAAGAGCCAGCGGTAGGGAACGCGCAGCAGCTGCACCCACACGCCGATCATGGGAAGATTCAGAACCACCAAAATGAGGTTTCCGAGCCACATCGATACGATCAGTCCCCAGAAGAGTCCCGGATCGGACTGCATGACCTGAGGCCCCGGCACGATGTCGTGGATCATCATGGCGCCGATCATCAGGGCCATCACGGCGTTTGAGGGAATGCCCAGCGTGAGCATCGGCACAAAGGAGGTCTGGGCGCCCGCGTTGTTGGCGGACTCGGGTCCGGCGACACCACGGATGTTGCCGTAGCCGAAGGGGGGATCGGCCTTTTCACCCGCAATCTTCTTTTCGGCGGTGTAGCTCGCAAAGGCGCTCAAGAGCGCTCCGCCGCCCGGCAGAACACCGAGAATCGAACCCAAAGCCGTGCCTCGTACGATGGGGCCGAACGAAACCTTGATTTCTTCCCAGGAGGGGAGAATGTTTCTGACTTTGTTCGGCACAAGCGTGCGGGCCATGGAGCCCTCGAGGTTGCGCATGATTTCGGCAAAGCCGAACAACCCCATGCTCAGGGGCACAAAATCGATGCCGTCCTGCAGTTCGTCAAGACCGAAGGTAAAGCGGAAGGCTCCCGAATTGACGTCGGTGCCGATAAGGCCCAGCAGAAGCCCGAGCAAAACCATGCAGATGGCTTTCAGAAGAGAACCGGTTGCAAGCACCGTGGCGCTTACAAGCCCCAACACCATCAAACTGAAGTATTCGGCCGGACCGAATTGAAAGGCAAGTTCTGTCAAGGGCGGCGCAAAGGCGGCAATCAAAAGCGTTGCGACGCATCCGGCAAAGAAACTGCCGATCGCGGCGATCCCCAAAGCCGAGCCCGCGCGGCCGCGCTTGGCCATCATGTGGCCGTCAAGGCATGTGACCACGGCCGAGGCTTCGCCCGGAATGTTGACGAGAATGGCTGTGGTAGAGCCGCCGTAGGAGGCGCCGTAGTAAATGCCCGCGAGCATGATCAGAGCGGACGTGGGCGGCAGAGCGTAGGTAGCGGGCAAAAGCATCGCCACGGTTGCCACCGGCCCCATGCCGGGCAGCACGCCGATCAACGTGCCGATCGTGACGCCGAGAACGCAGTAGAGAATGTTCTGCAGGGAAAGCGCCGTGTCAAACCCAAGCAGGAGATTGGAGATGAGTCCCAGATCCATGGCCGTATTCCCCTACATGAACACAGGCCAGACGGGAACCAGCATCCCGACGCCGTAAACGAAGATAAGCCACGCGAGCAGATCCAGCACGCAGATGATCGCAAGCGTTTCCTTGAAGCGAAATTCGCTTGAGGCAAGTCCCGCAATCAAAATCATGGCCGCAAGCGAAAGCATGAGGCCGAACGTATTGAGCGCCAGACCGAAGACGAGAATGGAGCCCAGGATCAGCAGCAGAACGTTCCAGTGAAACGGCTGAATTTCACCGGTGTCTTCGCCGGTCTCGAGAACGGCGGCTTTGTTGAAGTAGCCGATGAGAGCGACAACCGTGCCTACGGCTGCCAGAAGAATGCCGAGGACCGTCGGAAAGTAGGCCGGTCCCATGCGGGAGGCCGCTCCGAGTTCGTGTTCCTGGGCAAAGTAAATGAAAAAGACGCCTAGAAGGGCGAAAAGAATGCCCGACCAGAAGTCTTTGCAATTGCC
>USBS01000126.1 GCA_900552915.1 uncultured Sutterella sp.
CCGCCGTAACGGCAAACAGTGCCGCGGCTTCGCCTTTTGTGACTTCCGGTCTTGCGATCTCTGCCTTTGAAACGGCTCGTGCCGTTCGCGAAAGCGCCGATGCGCGCATGACGCAGGCGGTAACCGACACTAAGCGCGCCGACGGCGGCTCGATCTGGCTCGATCTCAAGGCCGAAAGCGACGAAGCCGACGCGGTTCAGAACAACTCGGGGTATGAAAACGACCTCGCAGTGCTCAATCTCGGCGCCGACATTCGTCTGGGCGAATCCTTCTTCGGGGTAGTGTACACCTACGCACGAGCCGATACCGAAAGCAAATTGAGCGACGTCAAAGCCGACGGCGAAGCCGATATCTTCGGCATTACGGCTTTCGGCCAGCGCAATTTCGGCGGACTCAATCTGGCGCTTTCTGCGGGTTGGATCTATGTTTCGGGCGACTCCGACATGAACGGAGTTTCCTACGAAACCAACGCCAATCTCTTTACGTTCGATGCGGCCGCCCGCTACGGCATTGAGTTCGGCAGCCTTGCTCTGGTGCCCTACGCCAAAGTCGAATACACGCTTTACCGTCCGCGGCACCACGGCGACTGGAGTGTGGGCAACGCCAACGTCTGGCAGTTCCCGGTGGGCATGAACGCTGCCTACACCTTTGAATTTGCCAACGGCATGACGCTTCGCCCAGAGCTTGACTTTGCGGTGATTCGTACGGCAGGCGACACCGAATTTGCAGCAAGCAACGGCTCAGCCCCCTACGACGAAGCCTTCATCGGCAGCCATACGCTTTACCGCGGCATGGTCGGTCTGGCCTGGACCATGGGTCACGGCACGCTGCGTGCGGGCTACCGTTACCTGGGCAGCGAACAGGGCCGCGAATCGCACTCCTGGCAGCTTAAGGCCGACTACGCTTTCTAATCTGAGTTCTATGTCGAACGCGCCTCAGACGGAAGTCGTTTTTCATCCGTGTTTGGACGAAAACGGCAAGCCTGTTGTCGTGTCTCATCCGACAGTTCCGTCCGATCGAAGTGCGTGGCTGGATTCAACGAGAACCGCCACGCTTTCGCGCACGTGCGAACCCGACCTGCCCGAAGCGGTCAACGGTTTGGCCTTTACGACCGACATCGAAATTCCCGAAAACGATTGTTGGTCCTGGCGCGATCGAGTGCCCGACGCCATTGAGGGCGAGCCCGATTTCGTGATGCCGCCGGGCTTTCGCGCCACGTCGGGCTGCGTGGTGGTCGAGCCCGACCGGCGCATTTGGATCGTGCATCCCACCAATGAGTTCATGGGCACCAAGGCAACGTTTCCCAAAGGAAGACTCGAACCCGTGCTGTCGCTTGCGCAAAACGCCGCCAAGGAAACGTGGGAAGAGGCGGGACTTCTGGTTGAACCGTTTGCTTTTTTGTGCGACGTGCCTCGCCGCATTGTGGTGACGCGCTATTTTCTGGCGCGGCGCAAAGCGGGATCTCCCGCCTTGGCCGGATGGGAGTCGCAGGCTGTGTCCTTGATGCCCTTTGAGGATGTCAAGCACGCGCTCAACCGCGAAGGCGATCGAGCGGTGCTGCCTGCGCTTGAAGCCTACTTGCGCTCGCTCTGAGCGCTCTCCGTTTCTTTTTTCTCTTCCGAGTCCGGCTTCGAGTCGGCGGCGGAGCCGACTCGAGTATCCGTGTTTTCGCCGGAGGCTTGAGCGGTCTCTTCACCGACATCGGTCTTGCCGCGGCCGAGTGCGGTGAGCATCATGTCGCCCGCGTTTGCAACGATTCGCTCAAAGTCGGCAAGCCACTTGCCGACGGCGTCGATCAGGTCGCGCACCAGCGTTTTGGCATCAGCCGGCGCGCCGATGAAGACGCCTGCCGCAACAAGCCCGAGCACGGCAGCAACGCCCAGAAGAATCGCAAACGCAAAGACAATGAGGGCGATGGCGGCGGCTGCCAAAAGCAACGCCGCAATACCGGTAATCCCTTTTGCAAGAAGCGATTTCATCAACATTTCCCTTATCAAAGCACGCGGCGGTGCTGATAGAGGTGTACGCCAAGAAGCGCCGTAAAGCCCGTGCCGATCACCCAGTGCAGACGTTTGGACCCGAAGGCGAGAATGCCGATGCTCGCGAGGTAGGCTGCCAGCATCAGACGGTTTTGCGTCACGCGGCGCTTTCTGCCGCTTCGCGTCTGATCGGGGGCGACAAAAGGTGCGAGCACATCAAGCGCGGCGCCGCCCGCAACGGCAATCGTCTTTTCGACGGTTTTGGCTGCGGGTGTCAGCTTTTCGACGGTCGGAGCCAGGCTCTTGCAAAGCGTTTCCTTGGCTTCACAAAGCGTAACCGTCAACTGTTGGCCTGAGCTCTCGGCCCGAGCCTCTTCGGGCTGCGGCTGAGCGCTCTCTGTTTCGGTGTCGTCGCCGAGAAAAGCGAGGAAGACCTCGGCGGACTCAAGGAGAGTATCGGCGTTTGTTTTGGTTTCGTCCCAGGTGACGAGGAGGCTGCCGACGCGGGGATTGAGCGAGCATCCCGTTACGCCCTCGAGTCCCAGAAGAAAGGACTCAATGTTGGCGCACGTTTCGTTGTCCAGGCCGCGAAGTCTTTCGTGGCGGATGCGAGCGCGGCCTCGCGTGAGCGACCGTACGGCGTATTGAAGTTCTGTAGCAAGCATCGAAATCCTCCGTTACGCAGCGTGTGTTGCCGCGCCAGATGAAGTACCGCGGATACGCTCAAGTGTGCCGTGCAGATTGTCCGCGATGTCGGTGACGCGCTCGGCAAGCGTGCGGTGCGTGCCGTCGGTGAGTGTCGGCTGCATGGCATTGAGGCACACGCCGATCGTGGTTGCATTATGCAGCAATGCACCAGCCGCGGGCGTGAGCACGCCCGTAAGGCCCCCGGCAAGAAAGCTCGTGTTGAGCCCTACCGAAATTGCGAAATTCTGCTTGATGCGGGTTAGAGCCGCCCGGCCGAGGTCGATTGCCACGGGCAAATCGAGCAGGTTGTTGCCCGTGAGAACGACATCGGCGACTTCCTGCGCAATGTCGGTGCCGTCTCGTAATGTGACGCCGACGTGCGCGGCCGACAGAGCAGGCGAATCGTTGATGCCGTCGCCCACCATGAGCACCTTGGCGCCTGTTTTGACAAGCGCTTCGACATGAGCGGCCTTTTCTTCGGGCAGAACCTGTGCTCGGTAGTCGTCGAGACCGAGCTTGGCCGCAACGGTTGCGGCCGTGCGTTCGTCGTCTCCTGTGAGCATCACGATGCGCTTGATGCCGCGCGAGCGCAGTTCCCGGATGGTGTCGATCGCTTCGGCTCGAAGCGGATCTTCAATGCCGAGAATACCGACAAGTTCTCCACCCACGGCAAAGTAAAGAACGGATTTGCCCTCTTGTGCGAGGTGATCGACGACGGGCTGCGCAAGCGCTAGATTGACGCCTTCGTCGTCGCCCACGAAGTGACGGCTGCCGAGCACGCACTTTTTGCCGTTTACGGACGAGCAGATGCCGTGCGCGACGATGTAGCGGACTTCGGTGTCGTGATCTTCGTCGTCGTGGTAGACGCCTTCGTTTTGTGCGGCACGAACGATGGCGCGCGAGACCGGATGCGGGAAGTGTTCCTCAAGGCATGCGGCGAGCTTAAGAACCGATTTGCGGTCATAGTCGGGGTGCACCGGCACGATGTCCGACAAAACGGGCGAAGCCTGCGTTAGCGTTCCGGTTTTGTCGAAAACGACCGTATCGGTTTCAGCCAGCGCTTCCAGAAAGCGCCCGCCTTTGACAAGCACGCCCTTGCCCGTGCCCACGCGCATGGCCGTGAGAATGGCCAAGGGCGTTGCCAGGCGCAGGGCGCACGAATAGTCGACGAGAAGCACGGACGCCGTACGTGTGAGGTCGCGCGTCAAGAGCCACACGAGCCCTGCAAGCAGGAAGTTGTATGGAACAATGGCGTCGGCAAGATGCTCGGCCTTGCCCTGAATGCCCGCCTTGGCGGCTTCGCTCGTTTCAATGAAGCGGACGATTTTGGAAAGCCGCGATTTGTCGCTCAATGCCGTCGGACGAATGTCGATTTCACCATCTTCGACGACGGTGCCTGCAAAAACGCTGCCGCCTGCTGTACGGTGCACGGGCAGCGGCTCGCCCGTCATCGTGGCTTGATTGACGGAGGCGTCGCCTGCGACAACGATGCCGTCGGCAGGAATCACGGAGCCCGAGCGGACAACGACCGTATCCTCAAGCGTGAGCTCGGAGAGCGCAATGGCTTCGACGCGCTCTCCGTCTTGACCGCGGCGCACCCAGACTTGATCGACCTTAAGTGCGAGTTCGTCGGCAAGCGACGCCAACGACTTCTTGCGCGTGTAGTTTTCAAGCATCTCGCCCAAGCCCAGAAGCACGACGAGAAGGCCGACGGTGCGGAAGTCGCGCCGCAGAAGAGATACGATCAGGGCCGCGGCGTCCAACACCGGAACATTGAGCTTGCCCTTAAAGAGATTCTTGATGCCTTCGGCGATGATGGGAAGGGCACCCAGGACGGCGTTGCCGATGTTGACGACCATCGGCAGCACCGGACGCAGAAAGAGGTAGCGTGCAAGGCTAGAGAAATCGAGTTCACCCGTGTTGGTTTCGTGAGCATCGGTCAAGGCGCGACTGCCGCGCGACCCCGGCCGTCTTGAAGACAACGCGCTCGAGACAAGCGAGCGAATGCGTCCGACGGCCGAAAGAATCGGCATGTGCGTAAGTCCCCGACCGATCTCGCTTACCGCTCCGTCGATAATGTGGGCGGGATTGATCAAATCGAGCCCGGCATGCGCTCCGGAGTTTGTGGCGCCATGACCGTGACCTGACGATGAGCCGTGCGCGCGCTCGCTCAAGGCGGACCGAAGCGCCTTGAGGGGCGATTGCTCGGCACGGGTCGCAGCA
>USBS01000127.1 GCA_900552915.1 uncultured Sutterella sp.
CTCTCGTAAGACCTTATGGAAGATTTGTGAGTTATTTTGTCTGCTAGCAAAACCCCGATTTTTGTCACAAAAAATTTTGAGAACAAGGAAAGTCTCGACTCACGTCCGAAGCTGAACTTTTTCAAAATCGGGCCATTTTGAGGCCTTTGCGGGCATGTCGGCATTTTCAGGGAAGAATTCGTCTTCCGAACAATTGCAAAATACGCGTTTTTTGAGACTTACAACGGTAAAATGCTCGGCGTTGTGCCGTCGTAGCTGAAAGCCTTTTATGAAAAAGGCCCTGGACGGCAAAAAATTCGATTCGAACGTCTGTCCGGCGTCTCTGTTCGGACGGACGTTTTGTGTGTTTAGGAAGCTATGGATACGACTGAAGACAACAAGCCCGGACTTGATGCCGGTGCCGAAGGCGAAGCCAACGGCATGCCGATTTCCTATTCTTTGGAGACCTTGCCGGTTTCGCTTGAAACCGAGATGAAGCGCTCGTACCTCGATTACGCCATGAGCGTGATCGTGGGGCGTGCTCTGCCCGACGTGCGCGACGGCTTTAAGCCTGTGCACCGCCGCGTGCTCTTTTCGATGCACGAACTCGGTAACGACTTTTCGCACGCCACCAAAAAGTGCGCCCGCATCGTGGGCGACGTGATCGGTAAGTACCACCCGCACGGCGACCAGGCCGTCTATCAGACGCTCGTGCGTCTGGCGCAGGACTTTTCGATGCGCTATCCGTTGGTTTGGGGGCAGGGCAACTTCGGTTCGATCGACGGCGACGGGGCGGCCGCCATGCGTTACACGGAATGCCGCCTGGCGCGCATTGCCGACGCGATGCTCGACGACCTCGAGGAAGACACGGTCGACTTTGTGCCCAACTTCGACAATTCCGAAAAGGAACCGTCGGTGCTGCCCGCGCGGCTGCCCAACCTGCTCGTAAACGGTTCGGCCGGCATTGCCGTCGGCATGGCGACGAACATTCCGCCGCACAATCTGCGCGAAACAGTGGATGCGTGCCGCCATCTGCTGCATCATCCCGATGCATCGATCGACGAGCTCATTGCCCGCATGCCGGCGCCCGATTTCCCCACCGGAGCCGTCATCTACGGCCTCAAGGGCGTGCACGAGGGCTACCGTACCGGCCGCGGCCGCGTGGTGATGCGTGCGCACACCCACTTCGAAGAAACGAAGTCGGGCCGCCAGATGCTTGTCGTCGACGACATTCCGTATCAGGTCAACAAGAAGGTGCTGGTCGAATCGATTGCGCGGCTTATGCGCGACAAGAAGATCGAGGGCATCAGCGAGCTTCGAGACGAATCGAGCAAAACCGTGCGCATCGTGATGGAGCTCAAGACCGGAACCTTCGGCGAAGTCGTTCGCAACAATCTCTTTAAGCTCACGCAGCTGCAGTGGACGTTCGGCATCAACATGGTGGCGCTGGTCGACGGCCGCCCGAAGGTGCTCAACCTCCGTGAAATCATCGAGGCGTTCCTGCGCCACCGTCGTGAAGTGATCAACCGCCGCACGATCTTCCGCCTCAACAAGAACCGCATGCGCGGACATATTCTGGAAGGTCAGGCCGTGGCGCTTTCCAACCTTGACGAATTCCTGAAAATCATCCGCAATGCGCCCAATCCTCCGATTGCCCGCGAGCAGCTCATGGCGCGCGGTTGGAAGTCCGATCTGGTTTCCGGTCTTTTGAATGCCGCATTCAATCCGCAGGACTACCGTCCGCAGGAAATCGAGGCATGCTACGGTCTGCACGCCGACGGGCTTTATTACCTCAGTACGATTCAGGCCGACAAGATTCTGCAGATGGCCCTGCAGAAGCTCACCGGACTCGAGCAGGACAAGATCAACGAAGAGTACCGCGAAGCCAACGCGCAGATCACGGATCTTCTCGACATCCTTGCCCGCCCCGAACGTGTCGTGCAGATCATGGATGAAGAACTGGCCGAATTGAAGGACAAGTTCGGCGACGAACGTCGATCGGAAATCGATCCGTCGGGCGATCCCAACTTCAATCCGCTCGACTTTGTTCCCGAAGAAACGATGGTGGTGACGCTCTCGCGCGAAGGCTACATCAAGCGCCAGTCGCTTGCCGAATACCGCAGCCAGCGCCGCGGCGGCCACGGCAAGACCGCCGCCAAACTCAAGGAAGGCGACGAAATCGACCGCATCATTACCGCGAGCAGCCACGATCGTGCGCTGTGCTTCAGCAACTTCGGGCGCGTGTATGCGCTTCCGATCTACCAGATCCCCGAAGGTTCGCGCACGAGCAAGGGCAAGGCGATCGTCAATCTTGTGAACTTGGCCGAAGGCGAATCGATCGTGACGATCCTGCCGGTGAGCGAATTCGACGAATCGCACTACGTGTTCCTGGCGACCGTCAACGGTGTCATGAAGAAGACGTCGCTTAAGGAATACGCCGTTATTCTGCGCACGGGCAAGGCCGCCATTACGCTTGACGACAACGACAGCATTCTGTCGGCCGTCATCACCGACGGTACGCAGGACATCATGGTCTTCGGCAGCAACGGCAAGGCGCTGCGCTTTGATGAAAACGAAGTGCGCGCGATGGGCCGTACCGCCCGCGGCGTCATGACGATGAAGCTGCCCGAAGGGCACAAGTGCATCAGCATGTTTGCCGTGCATGCCGACACCGCTATGGATGTGCTTACGGTCTGCGCCAACGGCTACGGCAAGCGTACGCCTCTGGCGGACTATCCCAAGCACGGACGCCGCAGCCAGGGTCAGATCGCCATCGCCACGAGCGAGCGCAACGGCGAACTCGTTTCCGCGACCTTGGTGAACGTCGACGATACGGTGCTTGTGCTCACCAACAGCGGCCGCATGATCCGTACGACGGTTGAGTCGATCCGTCAGTCGGGCCGTGCCACGCAGGGCGTCAAGCTCATTGAGGCGCTTGACGAAGTCGTGGTCAGCGTCACGCGCGTTGCCAATGAAGATGCCGAAGACGTTTCGACCGACGCCGAAACGCACGGCACGCCCGCACAGGCGGCCGACACGAACGCGGACTCAGGCGAATTACCTGTACCGCAGACCGGCGACGGCGAGCAAAATAGCTAAATGTGCAAGCGTTTCTTGAGTTCCGGCGTTGCCGGAGCTCAAGGAGCTGCGCAAGCGCAACCGTGCGGGCGTTTCTCGGGACGTTCGCACGACATGAAAAATTCAACGCTCATCTGGGCGGCTTTTCGGGAGCAGTAAAAAACATGAGTCGCGTCTACAACTTTTCGGCCGGTCCGGGTGTGCTGCCGCTGCCCGTTCTTGAAGAGGTTGCCAAGCAGTTTGTCGACTATCACGGCTGCGGCATGAGTTTGGTGGAGATGAGCCACCGAGGGCCGATTTTTTCGCAGATCATCCGCGAGACGCGCGATTTGCTGCGTGAACTTTTGAATGTGCCCGAAACGCACGATATTCTGCTGCTGCAGGGCGGCGGGCACACTCAGTTTGCGATGGTGCCTTTGAACCTTCTCGGCGCCGCAGCGGAAGCCTCCTATATCGTCAACGGCGTTTGGTCGAAAAAGGCGGCGGCCGAAGCAGGCAAATTCTGCCGCGTAAGCGTCATCGGCACGCCTTCGCGTGCGCAGGTTCCGCACCCCGACAGCATCAATGTTCCCAACGATGCGGCCTATCTCTACTACTGCATGAACGAGACCGTCAACGGGATGGAATTCAACTACATCCCGCAGTGCCCGGAGTGCGTGCCGCTTGTGAGCGACGTCTCAAGCGACTTCCTTTCGCGGCCCATCGACTTCAAGCGTCATGCGCTTGTTTTTGCAGGCGCGCAGAAAAATTTCGGTCCGGCGGGACTCACGGTCGTCATCGTGCGCAAGGATCTGTTGGGATTGGCAGGCGACACCTGCCCCACGATGCTCAACTATGAAGTGCACAGCCAGGCGGGCAGCATGTACAACACGCCGCCCACGCTGGCCATCTGGGTGGCCAATCTCGTGTGCAAGTGGTTGATCAGCGAAGGCGGCGTCGATGTGATGAACGAACGCGCCAAGGTGCGATCCAAGCTCGTCTACGACGCAATCGACCGCAGCGAGGGTTTCTACAGCAATCTCATCCCGATCAACGCCCGTTCGCGCATGAACGTGGTCTTTAACTTGCGCGAAGAGGCGCTCACAGATCTGTTTGTGAAGGAAGCCGCCGGCGTCGGACTCGTCAACCTCAAGGGGCATCGTCTGGTGGGCGGTTTGCGTGCGTCACTCTACAACGCCATGCCGATCGAAGGTGCGCAGAAGCTTGCCGACTTCATGAACGATTTTGCGGCTCGCCACTGCTGAGAATTTCTCGCGCGGCAGATGAAAACAAAATAATCAGGGAGAAAAGAAATGAGCGACGAAACGATCGCGGCAGCGAGCATTGATGAGCTGCGCAGCGTCATCGACGCGACCGATGCCGAACTCTTTACGCTTCTGGAAAAACGCGCAAGGCTCGCGCGCTCCATCGGCAAACTCAAGGCAGGGGGAGCGGTCTATAAGCCCGAGCGCGAGCGCGAGATTTTCGAGCGCACAGTAGCTCGCGCCAAGGCCAATGAAACACTTTTTACCGAAGAAGCGATCCGCAGCATCTGTCGAGAAATCATTTCGGCGTGTCGGGCGGTGGAGTCGTTGCCTCGCGTGGCGTTTTTGGGGCCCCTGGGAACTTTCACCGAAGAAGCGGTGGTGCGCCAGTTCGGTTCGAGCTTTGAGGCGCTGCCGTGCGCGAGCCTTGACGAAGTGTTTCATGAGGCTGCCAGCGGAACGGCCGATTTTGCCGTCGTTCCGGTGGAAAACAGCACCGAGGGCAT
>USBS01000128.1 GCA_900552915.1 uncultured Sutterella sp.
GACACAATCGGTTCGACGCTGTCTTCAACCGGCCCCGCCCAAATGCCGAAACGCTTCATAAGCCGCAAAAGACCATTCGTGATTCTGTCGCCGTACTCCTGCGTGATGCGCATCCCCACGCCGGCCTCAATAACAAGACACGGAACTCCGATTTGGTTGAGCGACCAGGCGAGCGTGCTTTCCAACACCGTCGCCGCCGCATGAACCCAAATGAAGTCGCAGTTGAGTTCCTTTGCGAGCGGCAGCAGCTTTTCAGCTGTGTTGACATTGACGCGCACCTGCGGAATTTCACGCAGAAAAATGTTGGAAGCGTGAATATCCACTGCGCAGGACGCACCCTTCATGTCTTCAATGATTTGCGCGGCAATCGCCTCTTCCGTGGTGCCTCGGACGTTGCCGGGAAAAATCCGGTTCATATCCAGATCAAAGCGTGGAATCCCGCGGGTGATCGAGTCGATGCCGAGAGGATTGATTGCCGGATAAATGTCAATAATCCCTGAAACAAACTCGGGATGATCCGCCAAAATCCGGTTTAAGCGGAAACAGACATACTGACCCTCAAGCTCATCGCCGTGCGTGCCGGTGACCACACAAATGCGGGCAAGTCCTCGTTCTTCGGCCTGCGATTCGGTTATTCCCGGCGGCAGAATGCGGTTTTTGCGGATCTCCGCTTTTTCCGCGACCGGCAGTTCGACTGAGACAACGTTCTTTATCATGATCTAGATCGGCTCCACCACTGCCGTGGTCCGAATGGTTTGTTCGGCGCTGCCGAGAAAAATACCTCTTTCCAGCGCAGCCTCCTCGAAGTCGCAGCCCAAAGCAAGAGCCACGTAAGTGCCTTGCGCTTCACGGTCATGCGTAGGATCAAGCGCTACCCATCGGTTTTCAATCCAGGTTTGCACCCAGGCATGCGTGGCTCCGGTGCCCTGTACCAAACCTGCGACATAAAGAGCGGGAAGTCCGGCAAGCCTTAAAAGGGCAAGCAAAACGTGGGAATAATCTTGACAAACACCTTCGCCTTTGCCGAGTGCTTCTTCTGCCGTTGTTTGCGTCGTGGTGGCACCCGGCCGATAAACCATGGCATTGTGGACGGCGTGCATCAATGAAAGAGCGACGGCATGCTTCGTCGGCTGCAGCTCGCCCTTCAACGAATCCCAAAGCGCACGAATTTTCATTCCCGGACGCGTCAGCCGTGTGGAATAGGAAAAATAAGGCAACGGGGCCGGCATTGCCGGCGCCTCCTCGTTTCTGTCTACTATGCCGCTCGACTCAATTTCCAGTCTCGTATGCTCGGCGTCAAATCGTCCGGTCCAGGTTCGGTTGCCGTAAACGGGCTCGGTCACGCAAGCAATCGGCTGCGGCGAACTGGTACGCATATTGCTCTCAAGCAGTGTTTGGCCGGCAAAACAGCCAGGCAGCGGACGAATGCGAAACACATGTCCGGTCACTGGTCTGGAGAACTCCAGAACCGTGGTCAATGCAAAACGGCACTTCACAACGCAACTCCCACAAGAAAAGACGACTCAATGCAAAGAGTTGACGAGCTTAAGAAGGTGCTGCCGATTTTGCTCTGCGGCCGGTTCACTGAGCGTACGCAGCTCATTGAGCACATTGCTTTCGAGAAGCGGTTCCACCCGCTTGGTGTGCGAAAGCAGCCGTACCAACAGCGAGTCGATGGCGTACTCCTGATAGTCCAATCGAATGAGTAGATCGAGACGCTCGGAATACTTGCCTACTTTCAAAAGGTCGCGTCGTTCGACATCGGCCACCTGATCGTCGACCGAGCCCCAAAAAGCAAGCAGGAAGTCTGCCACGCGCTGTGTTTCCAGAAAAGCCGAGTCGGCAGCAGAGCCGTGCTCGAGCCTATCCAAAGCGAGCTGAATATAGGCCATCGTTTCCGTCGTGATGAAGTTTCTCAGCACAATGGCATTGTCGTAGGCCCTGGAAAGATTCGAGTAAATCGAATCGGGATTCGCGGCATCAAAAAGGTACCGTGTCTCAAAATCGGCCGCATCGGCATAGATATCCGACGGGATAGCCAGACGACGACAAAACTCTACATAGTCGTCACCGTCCTTATCGATCATGCGGTCGAGCGACAGATTGAAAATGCGCAGCGTCGAATACACACGCTCCACGTAACGCCCGAGCCAATAGAGGCGATCGGCCTGTTCGGCAGAAATGGCGGTGCTCATTTGCTTCAATGTCATTTTTTTCTCGAAAAAAGTCAGCCGACAGGTCAGCTCAATTTGATTCCACCCAGGTGTCCTTAAAACCCCCGCCTTGCGAGGAATTGACGACAAAGCTGTCGGCAACTCGCGAAAAACGCGTCAGTCCGCTCGGCCATACCTTGACGCCGTCGGCGCCGGTGAGAACAAACGCTCTTAGATCGGCCTTGCGCCAGACTGTGCTTTCGCCCTCAAGAACCGGCAGATCGATGAAGTCTATGACCTCCTGCACAATGAAGCGGCGCGGTTCCCTTTCAATGCGCTCCTTCCACTTGCGAAGCTCTTCCGGCGTCATGTCGCGCCCGAATACAACGCCGTAACCGCCGGCTTCGGCCACATCCTTAATCACGAGCCTGGAGAGATTTTCGAGCACAAACTGCCGGTCTTCCTCGTAAAACGGCAGGTACGTGGGAGCATTCTTCAAAATAGACTTCTCTCCGAGGTAGTACTCCACCATGCGCGGCACAAAGTAATAGATGCCCTTGTCGTCGGCTACGCCGTTTCCCGGTGCGTTAATGATGGCCACATTGCCGGCACGGTACGCATCCATGATTCCGGGTACGCCGATAAGGCTTTCGGGCAAGAACGTCAGAGGATCGAGGTACTCATCCGAAATGCGGCGATAAATCGCTCCCACCTTCACTTTGCCCTTGGCATAGTCACGGAAATACAGGCAGTTGTTTTCCACAAAGAGATCGTCGTTGGTTGCCAGAGCGAACCCCGTCTTCTCCGAAAGGTAGCTGTGTTCGAAAAAGGCAGCGTTGTAGCGTCCGGGCGTCATGATCACGCAGATGCCGTCGGTGGCAACGCTTTGCATCATGTTCGAGAGCATCTCGGGATAGGTTCGGTTTTCAAGAATGCCGGCGTTGCGGAACGTTTGCGGAGAAGCCCGGCGGCAAATTTCACGGGCAATGAGCGGATACGAAGCTCCGGACGGAATTCTCAGATTGTCTTCGAGCACGTACCAGGTCTTGTCAACGGCCTGCACAAGATCAATGCCTGCAATATGGGCATAGACATTCCCGGGAGGCGTGACACCGTCGCAGGCACGAAGAAAACCGGGCGAAGAAAACACAAAATCCGGAGGAATGACGCCAGCCCGAACAATTTCCTTTTTGCCGTAGATATCCAGCAAAAAGGCGTTCAACGCCCGCACCCGCTGCGAAAGCCCCGCTGAAAGCTCCTCCCATTCCTGCGCTTTAATCACTCGGGCCATGGGATCGAAAGGAAACAATTGCTCGTGAAAACTCCCGTCCTTATAAATGCCGAACTTCACGCCGAAGCGGGTCAAAAGTTCATTGATGGAGGCACAGTTGCGGACGAGAGAATCCATGGCACTTTCCTTTTTGTTTGATATCGCACGCGTGCATCGTCCCTGCCAACGGCACGCATCTTTTTATTATCACTCCAAGAGCAATCTTTTGGCGATCGGTTCGTCACGACCGTAAACGGAGCGAATATCGAGCGTTCCGAGAGCAGCTTTTATTTTGTTAGCCGACTAGGCAATTCTTTATAAGCGCGTTCGCAGCATGCTTCTGAATAAGGCCGAACATTTCTGTGAGTGGCAGGTGCGGCCTGAAGTCCCTCAGAGTGTGGGTATCGGCTAGTTCCTTTTCCTGATGCAGGCACAGAGGTAGTGAGTTTAAAATGCCACATCTTTTTTTCGGCCCGACAGACGGTCTGGTAATCGACGATCGAATCCAACGCATTTCTTCTTCCGACATCGCGGCCGCGAGAACTTCTTTTCTATTAGTGAGTCGCTATGTTTTCGAGAATTCTGATTTTTCTGTTCGGTTTGGTTGTTCTGTCGCTCGGTATTGCAACCGTGACTCATGCAGGACTCGGCACGGGCACCGTGAGTTCCGCCGCTATTGTGCTTGCCCGAGAAACGGGGCTGTCGATGGGTTTGTTCGTATTTGCTACGAACGCTTTCTTTTTCGTGCTGCAGTGCTTGGTCGACCCGAAGGACATTCTGATCAAGGCTGTCAAGCAGCTGCCGGTGTGCGCTTTCTTCGGTGCAGTGTTCGACTTGTCGATGTGGCTAACCGGTTTTCTTGAGCCCACGAACTACGCATTGGCCTTTTTACAGGTGTGCTTCGGAACGTGTCTGACAGGGCTCGGTATTTCCGGAATGGTCTTTGCCAGACTGTTAGTGCTGCCGCCCGAGGGACTTGCGATTGCGATTTTGCATCGGTTCGGCGGTTCGTTCGGAACCGTTCGCATGACAATCGACGTTTTTCTGGTGGCGGTTGCCATTGCAATGAGTCTGTGCTTTTTCGGCACCATTTACGGCGTGCGCGAAGGAACGCTTGTGACGGCGCTCTTTGCCGGTCGCTTTGCCAACGGATTTTTGAGGCGTTGGGGGCAGCTCTTTCCGAAGCACCGTCCGATCGACTGAGAAATTTTTATTGGAGGACGTGCAAAAATCGGAAACTTTTGTTAATATGCGCCCTCCAAAACATGAATACGACCCGCACGGAAGGATGGCAGAGTGGTCGAATGCGCCGGACTCGAAATCCGGTATACGGTTATACCGTATC
>USBS01000129.1 GCA_900552915.1 uncultured Sutterella sp.
AAGCCCGCCATGAGTTCGAGAATTTCTTCGTCGTTCAAGAACGTCGGCGTGCCGCCGCCCCAGTGCAGCTGCTCAAGCGACGTGATGCCCGTGAGGTAATTCTTGGCGAGATCGGCTTCCTTGAGAAGCGTCTTGATGTAGGCAGCCGAGCGCGAGTGATCGCGCGTCACGATTTTGTTGCAGCCGCAGTAGAAGCACACGTCGTTGCAGAACGGAATGTGGCAGTACAAAGAGAGCTTGGCCGGCTTTTCGGCCTTCTCGCGTCGCGCAAGCGCCGCCTGATAGTCCTCGGGCGTGATGCGGCCGTGAAAGCGGTCGGCCGTGGGGTAGGACGTATAGCGGGGTGCCGGAACGTCGAATTTCTTCAAAAGAGCATCGTCGGGAAGCTCCACGCCTGCGCGTGCGGGGTCGAAATCCATATTGGAAACCTCTGAAATTTCTATGACAAAACGCAAACTTACCTGATATGATTCGGCAATTAACCGAACTTTTGACCACAATCAAAAGTCTCGATAGCTGTTTACTGCCGACCTGAATCGGCTCTGCTCTCAACGGCAAAGCGCTCACAGCCGCCGGCGGCCATCGGTTGCCCTTCCATTGCGAACGGGTTTTCATGCCTGCGGCGAGTGTATACGCCCGAGATTATGTTTTCATTAGCACTCGACGCGGGCCCATCGACCGATCGACCGCCGACAGCACGAATTGCTCAAGCGTTGCATTCCTAGGGCAGAGAACTTTTCCAGGCCGTCTTGTTTGCGTGCGAAAACTATGCTTAACAACCCCAACATCAACATGGCGACGCTGCGAGTGGCTTGCTCCAACTGCAATCTGCGCGAACTGTGTCTGCCTCTGGGCTTGACGCTCAAGGAAATCGAACGCCTCGAAGAATTGGTAAGCACCCGCAAGCGCGTCCGCCGCGGTGAAGCACTCTACCGAGCGGGCGATCGCTTTGACGCTCTGTACGCCATTCGTCTCGGGTTTCTCAAAAGCGCCGTCACGAGTTCCGACGGCCGCGAACAAGTCACAAGCTTTCACATGTCGGGCGACATTGTGGGTCTGGACGGCCTTGCGGGCATGGTCTATTCGAGCGACCTGATTGCGCTAGAAGACACCGAAGTGTGCATTCTTCCGTACGATAAGCTTCTGGAAGTCACGCAAAACATGTTCTCCATGAGCCAGCACTTTCAAAAGCTGCTTGCCATGGAAATCGTGCGCCAAAACGGCGTGATGCTGCTTTTGGGAAGCATGCACGCCGAAGAACGCCTTGCAGCCTTCATCCTCAATCTTTCGCAGCGCTTTGAACAACGCGGCTATTCGCGCAGCGAATTCGTGCTTCGCATGACGCGCGCCGAAATCGGCTCCTACCTGGGCCTAAAGCTTGAAACGGTCAGCCGAGTCTTGAGCCGCTTCTCGCACGACAACCTCATCATCGTCAACCAAAAGCACGTCCAAATCATGGACTTCGAAGGCTTGCGCGCCATCGTAAGCGGTCAGGCATACAACCACGACAACCCGGGCGTACACCGCATCGCACCAGCATCTCACCGCGGCATTGACGATTTAGTCGGTATGGACGACTAGTTCGACGATAAGACCTTTCTATGCAACACCCGCACGACTCCGATGCGGGTGTTTTTGCCTGGAAAGAACTCACACCAGCCGCTTACTCTCAAAAACTTGTCGTTTTTGAGCCGTAGCAGAGTGTAACAACCTGGTTAGTAACACACTTGTTACTAACACGCGTGTTACTATTTCGTCATTCTTGCAACGAGGAGCCAGTCGTGCCGACAGACGCAAAAACAGTTATTCCGTTTGAGTTTGGTGTACAGGTCAGTGGCGATACTTTCACCGATCGAGTCGAGGAAACGCAGCGCCTGTGTGCCAACTTTCAGTACGGAGTCAATACGATCTTGATTTCGCCTCGTCGCATGGGAAAAACATCGCTCGTCGACAAGGTGATTCAGCTTTCGGAAAACGAATCCATTCGCGTTGCCAGGTTCGATGCCCTCAAGTGCGCCAGCGAGGAAGAATTTCTCAACGCTTTTGCAACAGCTGTTATTCAAGCCACCTCAACCCGGTGGGAAAAATGGATGGAGCTGGCCAAGCGGTTCTTGTCGCGTTTTGTCCCAAAAATTTCCATTGGTTCGGATCCGATAAACGATTTTTCGATTTCCTTCGAACTGAGAGACATACGGACAAAAGCTCAGGAAGTGCTCCAACTGCCGGAGGAGATAGCTGCGGCTGAGAACATTCGCGTTGTCGTCTGCATTGACGAATTTCAACAAATCGGAGAATTTGACGACTCGTTGGAATTTCAACGGCTCCTTCGTAGCGTATGGCAACTGCAGAAACATGTTTCCTACTGTTTGTACGGCAGTAAAAAAAGCCTGATGGAGACACTTTTCGGCCGACAAAGTAACCCGTTTTATCGGTTCGGAGACATTATTTACCTTCAGAGAATCGGCCGGTCCGATTGGGTCGAATTCATCTGCCGGCGATTCAAGGATTCCGGAAAATCCATATCTGAAGCACTGGCCGGGGGCATCGCCGACATGGTCGAAAACTATCCGGCTTATGTGCAGCAGCTTGCCTGGTACGTGTGGTTGGAAACCGATGGGGCAGTGCAAGAAGACATGCTGAATTCTGCAATGAACAAGATGCTGGACGCCTACCAACCGATGTTTTCCGAGCAAGTCTCAAGATTGACGTTGCGGCAAAAGAACTTTCTCAAAGCGCTTGGAGCGGGAGTCGAATCCGGCTTTTCTAAACAAAAAGTGCTAGAGCAATACCAACTCGGAAGTTCGGCTGCAGTCTCACGGGCGAAAAAATCGCTGATCGAGAAAGATCTGATTGCACTTGAAGGAACCGATCGGCTGGTCATTGCCGATCCGGTGTTTAAGCTTTGGCTCAACAAAAGATTCTGGAACACCGGGATTTGATCAGAACAAGCCTGCGCATACCCAATCGTTCATTTACCTTCTCGGGTTAAGATCAACCGTTCAGAAAACCACTACTGCGATTTCGTCCTCGGGCAGCCTTTGTGTGTAAACGATCAGCAGGATCGATTCCTCACGCAGGCTTTCGAATTCGGTCGAACGTTATACAACGCGACGCTCGGAACGGCCCTCGGGCAGATTAAGCGCCTGCGTGAAAGTAAGGAGTGGCGAGAAGCGCGGAACCTTCCCAAAGGCAAGGAGCGAAGTCAAAAATTCGCTGCTTTGCAACGCAAAAGAGGCCTTACGGAGAATGGTTTAAGAACGATCGCGAACAACCATCGCAAAGCGAGCGGCCGAAACGACATCGGTGCACATGAAGCACAGTGCATCGGGCGCACTGTTTGGAGGACGGTAGAACGCTATATGTTCAAGGACTCGGGCCGACCGCGCTTTAAGTCGTATCGGCGAGGGCTCAACTCCATAGAAGGCACCGACAATCACGAAATCATCTTCAAGCCCGAACGTCAGGCTGTTGTCTGGCGCAAGCAGGAGCTGCGGATTCTGAATCTCGACAAGGCTTATTCACGGGAAGCCTTGTCCGATCCGCTGAACCCCGCCGAATACAAGCGCACCAAGTACTGCCGAATTCTGCGCAGAACACTGAACGGTGTTCGGCGTTGGTACGTGCAAATCGTGCTCGAGGGACTTGCTCCGGTCAGGATGATCCCGGCACCCGTCTCGGAGGTTGTCGGCATCGATCCGGGGCCGAGCCAGATCGCGTACTTTCACGAGCACTACGCCGACATTGTTAAGGTTGCACCTCACGTCGATCTGCAGGAGAGGGAAATTCGCCGACTGCAGCGAAAAATCGATCGTTCCCGTCGCGCGAACAATCCGGATAACTATGAAGACGACGGACAGATCAAAAAGGGGCCTCTGAAGTGGCACATCAGTCACCGTATGAAGCAGCTCACAGCAGTTCTTGCCGAACACTACCGGTGTTTGGCGGCAACGCGCAAGCGCGATCACGGAGAACTTGTCAATCGGCTCCTGCAGATAGGAGGAACGATCAAAATCGAAAAGAATAGCTACCGGTCCTATCAGCGCAATTTCGGCAAATCGACGACACGATCGGGCATGGGAATGTTTGTGGATCACCTCAAGCGCAAGGCTGCAAGCGCCGGCGCGAAAGTAGTGGAACTCGACGCCTATGAACTGAAGATGTCGCAGTACGATCCGCAAACGGATGCGTACCGAAAGAAGCCGCTGAAGGAGCGGTGGCATCGCTGGGGCAACTCAGACATTCTCGTGCAGCGAGACATCATGAGTGCGTTTCTGGCGTGCTATGCAACTGAGAACGGACACGACCGATCCTTACTTCTAAGGAAGTGGGCGACTGCGGAACCATTGTTGAGCGGAAGCGGTCTGTGTCGACGACAACCTCGTAGCGATCAAGAGGAGCCGAAAGGCTCTTTGAGACTCACGAAGCCGCGGGTGACAACGCCGGCGGAACGGGAAAGAGGTCTTCCGCGAACATTTTGTGCAGGAAGTGACGTTCGGTCGGATTGTCCATTCGGGGATCCCGCCGGAAGAGCTTTCTGTCGGTCAGAATGAATCCCCCGTGGTAACACGGTGGGAGGTTCAAAGGAGAGAACAATGAAAACCATCAAGCTCAACAACGGCGTGGACATGCCGCTTGAAGGCTTCGGCGTCTACCAGATTGCGCCCGAAGCGTGCGAAGCAGCCGTGCTGAACGCTTTGGAAACCGGCTACCGCATGATCGACACCGCCCAGGCCTACTACAACG
>USBS01000130.1 GCA_900552915.1 uncultured Sutterella sp.
ATTACAGAGCGTGATCGTCGCT
This sequence comes from uncultured Sutterella sp., assembly GCA_900552915.1. Classification (GTDB taxonomy): domain Bacteria; phylum Pseudomonadota; class Gammaproteobacteria; order Burkholderiales; family Burkholderiaceae_F; genus Duodenibacillus. The sequence continues at coordinate 23 of USBS01000130.1, forward strand.
CGTTTGGCGCTTAAGATGCAGCGTGGGCAATACAACGGCCAGTTCCGGCTCTTCGGGTTTTTCGCGCCATGCGACGATAAAGCCGATTTCGGCCGACTTTACGACGAATCCGTTTTTCCTCAACTGCGCCAGACGCGCTTGGAAGGACTTGGAATAGACGACGAGACGCACCACGTCGGTGGAAGTGCGGACGGTGAGACCCTCTTCGATAGGCGTGAGCGGGTAGCCCGCGCGCATCGACAAAATCAAGCGCTTTTTGTCGGCAAAGTAGCTCAGCCACACATCTTCGTGGGTGAGCGACAAGGTGAGCTCGTCGGGCGCCTGATACGTCTTTTCGTCGATTTCGGGTTCAACCGATTCGGGGGAAACTTGATTCAGAAGCGCTCCGCGGTAGTGCACCGTCAAGTCGGTACGGGCACGCGTCATGCCGACGTAAAGTTTGCGGCGGGCATCGTCGTCTTCGAATGTACGTGGCTTAAAGAGAATGTAGACGTGGTCGAACTCACGGCCCTTAGCCTTGTGAATGGTCGAAACAACAATGCTCGACGCCGTGCGCTCGAAGGTGTCTTCAAGCTTGGACTCGCGCACGAATTCCTCGAAATCGGCAAGGTAAAAGAGGCCTTCGGCCGGTTGCACCGCCTTAAAGGAATCGATTAGGCGCAATACGTTGTCCGTCCAGATGCTTGCACCGTAGCTGGCCTTGAGCCACTCTTTTGCGTCTTCAAACAGCCGTACGGACGCGCGCTTTTCTCCGTGCATCTGAGCCGTCAGATACTTGATGAGTGCACGTACTTCGGCAAGGTTGGCCAGCGTTGCCGACTTCTGCGTCTGAATGAGCGACACCGGAACGCCCGTTTTCTTGAGCATGGCGCAAAGCGTGAACGCCTCTTCGTTGGTGGAGGTCAAAACCGCACAGCTGCCCGTGAGGCGCCCGCAGGAGAGGTCTTCTATGAGCCCGTTTACAAGCGCTTCTTCAAAGGTGTCGCATGCGTGGCTTATCAGCCGCACGCTGCCTGTTTCCTCTTTCACCGAGGTCAGTGCCTTTGTCTTTAAGCGTCCGCGGATTTTGCTCACGAACGCATTGCTGAAGTCGACGACCGCACGAGCGCTGCGGTAGTTTTCGATCATTTCATGGCGCACCGCGTCGCGTTCCGTGATCAGATCCTGCATGAAGCGCCCGTCGGCGCCTCGGAAGGCGTAGATGTTCTGATCGTCGTCGCCCACGGCAATGACGCGCAGCGACTCGTTGTATTCGATGAGCGCATCCACCAATGCGGCTTCGGATGCATCCATATCCTGCGCTTCGTCGATCACGAGCACGGTCTTTCCGATGCGCGAGGGTTCGGTGTTGCCCGAACGTATCTCCTTTGCGGCTTTATCGACGATGCCTTCGGCTTCTTCCAGAGAGCCGTAGCGGCCGAGTACGTCGAAGGCAAAGGAGTGGAAAGTCTTGATGTCGACGAAGTAGGCGGCTTTGCCCACGAGTTCGATCAAGCGCGACTTGAATTCGGTGGCGGCCGCCCGCGAGAAGGTGAGCATCAAAAGTTGCTCGGCTCGAACGTCCTCGCGCACCAGAAGGCTTGCAAGCTTATGCACGAGCACACGCGTTTTGCCGCTGCCCGGACCTGCCGCCACCACCACAAACTGCGCCTGTTCGTCGATGATCTCACGCTGCTTTTCGGATAACTCTCCGAAGATTCGATTGCGCAGAGCGGGTGTTAGCCCTAGATTGATTTCGTCGCCCGCGGCACCCGCAAAGTATTTGGAAAGGAACTCCTGATAGTCGAGCTCGAAATAGTCTCGTACGTACTGCAGCGCCGCTTCGTAGTCGGCCAGCATCAGGTTGGCGTACTTGCCGACGATGTGCACCTGCTGCACCTTCTGACGGTAGTGTTCCGAGAACTGCGCGTAGTCCTGCTTGCGGTAGCGGCGTTTGTTGTCGAGCTCAAGCCGCTCGATCGTCATGCCCTGATAGGTGATCATGAAGCCGCCTTCAAGCGAAATCACTCCGGTGCGGTGCAGGAACAGCAGGGCGTTTTCAACGTCTCTCAATGTGGCTTTGGTGTCCGAAAGCCAGCTTTGCCGTTGATAGCCGTTTAAAAGATCTACGGGCGAGAAGGAAACGGTTGCGGTTTGCGAGGCGGCAAAGTCGGGCTGATCGGCTGCTTCGGTCTGCAGGCGTTCGACAATGTAGGCGCACAAGTCGGCTCGCAGCTGCGCGGCGGCTTCAAGCATGCCGATCGTCCGGCCCGTGCGGATCGAAACATTTTGCGACCCGCGGGTTCGGCGCATTTCGTCCGTAAGTCCGATCGTGCGCAGGTACATCAGAAGCGTCGTGATGGTTTTGACGTCGCTGGCAATGCCCGCAGCAAGCGCTTCGTTGTTGAGCTCCTTGATGTTGAAGTCGGCGCGCCCCGTTTCGTCGATGCGCTTAATAAAGAGCGATTCGAGTCCCTGATAGGAAGCCAGCACGGTGCCGGCGTTTCTGAGCGCCTTTCTCGTCACCGTCGCCGACATATCGTTGTGGTCGTGCAGTACGCCCGCCTGGCGCAATTTCCCGATGACGGACACAACGTCGGAAAGCGCAATGCCCAAGCGGTCGGACAGCCAGTCGGTGCGGGTTTCTGCGGGCTCGCCCTTGGTTTTGAAGCCCGAGCGGGCTGAAATGAGGGAACTGACGATGCGCACGGCATCGGTGCGTTCCGCGTCGGTCGTAAACAGGCTCGAAGATTCGATCATCTCGCGCGCCTGCATGGTGCTCTTGACGGCGACGCTTGTGGCGTAGACACGAGGCGCATTCATCGAGCGGCGTACGTAGCCCGCGATTTCTAGCGCGGCCACGGCGTTTTTGACCTTGGTGTCAAGCTGCAGTTCGTCGCATTCCAACCCGGCTTTGCGAGCAAGCTCGAGCGGAGAAATCGAAAAGCGTTTGGTGCGCATCGATTTGATCGCGTTCCAGATGAGCCCGATGTCGGCCTGCGTGAGCTTGGATTGGCGCAGCAGCGAGAAGTGGGTGTTGAGGTCTTCTTCGTTAAAGAGAATGCAGCATTCGGCTTCGAGCGCTTCGTCGCGGCCGGCGCGGCCCGCTTCCTGCACGTAGTTTTCAAGCGACGACGAGATGTTGTAGTGCACCACCAGGCGCACGTCTTTTTTGTCGACGCCCATGCCGAAGGCATTGGTCGCGACGATGATCTTGACTTGTCCCGACAGGAACAGATCCTGATTGGCCGTTTTTTCGGCAGTGTCCATGCGTCCGGCAAAGGCTACCGCTTCAAAGCCGTCGGCATTTAAAGCCGCCGCCAATTCTCGTGTTTCGCGCACGGTGGCGACGTAGACGATGCTCGGTCCCTCGGCTGCTTCCAGAAGCTCTCTTAGGCGCGCATAGCGTTCCGTGCCGTTTTCGACGTGTATGACGCGGTAGCTCAGATTTTTGCGTTCGGCCGAGGTGGCAAGGATTCTGAGGTTGAGGCCGAGCTTATCCTTGAAATAGTCGCAGATGTCCTGAATGACCTTTTGCTTGGCAGTGGCCGTAAAGCACGAGACCGCGATCGGACACTCGCCGCCGTAGGACTCTTCGAGCTTTTTGATGAATTCGGCGATAAAGAGATAGTCGACTCGGAAGTCGTGACCCCAGACCGAAAAACAGTGCGCTTCGTCGATCACGAAGCGCGTGACGCGTCGCGACTGGAGCGCCGCAAGAATCGTGCGAGAGCGCAGCGACTCGGGGGCGATGTATAAAAGCGTGGCTTCGCCGCTGATGACGGCTTCGAGTGCTCGGGCGCGCTCGATGGGACTCAAAAGCCCGTTGATGGTGACGGCGCGTCCGATCCCCTTGGCCATCAGATTGTCGACCTGATCCTTCATCAGGGACTGCAACGGAGAGATGACGACGGTAAGCGACCGGGTGAGCTCTCCTTCCATCAGAGCGGGCAGCTGAAACGTGATCGACTTGCCGCCGCCCGTCGGAAAGACGGCAAGGAGCGATTCGCCGGCAACGGCCGCACGTGCGGCCATTTCCTGCAGCGGCTCGCCGTTGTAGGTTCTAAACGAATCAAACCCGAAGAAGGTGTTGAGCGCGGCTTTGACGTCGAGCTTTTCCCGACAATAGGGACAGCCGCGCTTGCAGGGCGTGAAGCGCAGCTGGCGGATCACCGACTGCACGGCCGGGTAATTGGTGTTGACCCAAGGCGGAATCACGTCGTGGGTTTCGGCTGCACGAATAAAGGCAAGCGCATAGGCCATTTCGGCGGGTTTGCGGCGCGAGAGTCGGTCGAGATCGGCGTTCGTGCACAGCTTGTCAGCCATTAGGCGCTTGATGACGCCCGCAGGATCGGCAAAGGCGGGCGTCTGAATGTTGAGGCAACGGAAAAATCCTGCAAACTCCGCCTGATTTTTGAGCATCGAGCAGAAAAGCCGCTGCAGCACGCCCGGAAGTTCGCCGAAGGCCGCCACTTCTTCTTCAAAAAGCGCCATCGCCTTGCGGGCGTCCGAGAGGGGATTGTTGAGTTCCTCGGTGAGAAGCTTTTCGTCCTTTAGAAGCTTGTGAAAGCGCTTGCGCGGAAATAGGAGCGCCGAAAGAGGAAGCGTGTCGACGGGGATAACCTCCTCGCCCAAAATGGGGCG
>USBS01000131.1 GCA_900552915.1 uncultured Sutterella sp.
GAAACGCGTTCGATGCGTTCGATGACCGGACGGCCGGCGTAGTACTTCAAACCGATATGCAACTGAGCCTTGCCATCAACGGTCACAACATTGAAGCCGTCGATGTAGCCTTCGTCCTTGAGAACCTGCGCGATGGCAACCTTGAGCTTGGAGCTCGGCATCACGACTTCGGTCTTGTCGACGATCTGACCGTTACGGATACGGGTCAGCATATCGGCGATCGGATCACTCATACTCATTTAGTAATCTCCTCGCTCTTACCAGCTGGCCTTGATGAGGCCGGGAATGTCACCACGCATGGCCGCGTCACGGATCATGCCGCGAGCAAGGCCAAACTTACGGAAAGTGCCGCGCGGACGGCCGGTGAGGCCGCAACGATTGCGCAGACGCACGGGGCTCGCATCACGCGGCAGAGCCTGCAGCGCGAGACGGGCGTTCATGCGTTCTTCCATGGAGCGGGTAGCGTCGTTGATAATCGCCTTGAGTTCGGCGCGCTTGGCTGCGAACTTACGCACAGTCGCTTCGCGCTTCTGTTCGCGGTTAATCAGAGATAACTTTGCCATTTTCGTTGCACCTATCTCAGTTGCGGAACGGGAAACGGAAACCGGCCAGAAGAGCCTTGGCTTCTTCGTCGGTCTTCGCCGTCGTCGTGATGGAAATGTTCATGCCGCGGACAGCATCAATCTTGTCGTATTCGATTTCCGGGAAGATGATCTGTTCACGCAGGCCGACGTTGTAGTTGCCGCGGCCGTCGAAAGCACGGCCGGAGACGCCGCGGAAGTCGCGGACGCGCGGGAAAGCGATCGTCACGAGGCGATCGAGGAAGTCGTACATGCGTTCGCCGCGCAGGGTCACCATGCAGCCGATGGGCATGTTTTCGCGAATCTTGAAGTTCGCGATAGCCTTGCGGGTGCGGGTGATAGCGGGCTTCTGGCCGGCGATCTTCGTGAGGTCGGCAACAGCGTTGTCGACGAGCTTCTTGTCGTTGACGGCTTCACCAACGCCCATGTTGAGCGTGATCTTGGTGATGCGCGGAACCTGCATGACCGTCTTGTAACCGAACTTCTTGATCAGTTCGGGAACGATGGTTTCATGGTAAAGATTCTGGAAACGAGACATTTTGTCCTTGCTCCTTAGGCCTTGGCGCCGACAACGGCACCGTTGCTCTTGAACACGCGGACCTTCTTGCCGTCGACTTCCTTGAAGCCAACGCGGTCACCCTTGCCGGTGGCAGGGTTAAAGAGCATGACATTGGACTGATCGATCGGAAGGGTCTTGTCCTGAATGCCGCCTTCGGCGCCGGTCATCGGATTGGGACGCACGGCCTTCTTGGCAACATTGACACCTTCGACGGTGATATGGCGGTCGTCGATACGGGCAGAAACGATACCCTTCTTGCCCTTATCCTTGCCGGTAATGACGATAACTTCGTCACCTTTACGGATGCGCTGCATCTTATCGGCCTCCTTAAATAACTTCAGGAGCAAGCGACACGATCTTCATGAACTTTTCGGTACGCAGTTCGCGCGTGACCGGTCCGAAGATACGGGTGCCAACAGGCTCGAGCTTGGAGTTAAGCAGAACGACGGCATTGCCGTCGAAGCGGATCAGAGAACCGTCAGCGCGACGCACGCCCTTGGCGGTGCGAACCACGACGGCGTTGTAGATCTCGCCCTTCTTAACACGACCGCGAGGGGCGGCTTCTTTCACCGTCACCTTCACGACGTCGCCGATGTTTGCATAGCGGCGCTTGGAGCCGCCCAACACCTTAAAACACATCACTGAACGAGCACCGGTGTTATCGGCGACGTCCAGCTTGGATTGCATCTGAATCATGGTTGTTTATATATCCAACTTATTCCGCACAGTGCGGATAGTATTGGTCCCGTCAGGGAGAAAGACTGCAGCACACTGATTTCCGAGGAAAAACCCGCTGGCAGACGAAATTGCTTCCCTCCGCAGCCGGCCGGTCGTCAGCGGCACACAATCCACAGACATCAACGCAAATGCCGTACCCCGAAAGGTCCGGCATTTGCGCGAGTTCGCAAGTATACGCATAAAGCGCACAACTTGCAAATATTTTTTAAGTCTTCAAAGACTTAGATGATCACGGCCTTCTCGAGGACACGGGTCACAGTCCAGGACTTGGTCTTGGACATCGGACGGGTTTCCGCGATTTCAACCTTGTCACCGACACCACACTGATTGGATTCGTCGTGAGCATGATACTTCTTGCTCTGAACGACGTACTTGCCGTACAGGGGGTGCTTGACGCGACGTTCGACCAAAACGGTCACAGTCTTGTCCATCTTGTCGCTCGTAACCGTACCGGTGAGGGTGCGGGTGAGCTTTGCAGTTTCAGTATTCGTCATTTCGCAGCCGCCTTCTGAGCGAGAACCGTGCGAACGCGGGCGATGTCGCGACGCGTAGCGCGCAGCTGGTTCGTGTTCTGGAGTTGTTGCGTAGCCTTCTGAACGCGCAGCTTGAAGTGCGTTTCGAGAAGGTCGTTGAGCTCCTTGTTGAGCGCGGCCTCATCCATGGCGCGCAAATCTTTTGCCTTCATGTCCGTCTCCTTACATGCCGATCTGGCGGACAACGAACTTCGTCTTCAGAGGCAGCTTCGCGGCCGCGAGAGCGAAAGCTTCGCGAGCGAGCTGTTCATCGACGCCGTCCATTTCATAGATCACGCGACCGGGCTGAACGAGAGCAACCCAGTATTCCGGATTACCCTTACCGTTACCCATACGCACTTCAGCGGGCTTGCTCGAAATGGGCTTGTCCGGGAAGACACGGATCCATACACGGCCGCCGCGCTTGATGTGGCGGGTGAGAGCACGACGCGCAGCTTCGATCTGGCGAGCCGTCAGGCGGCCGCGTTCGACCACCTTAAGGCCGAATTCGCCAAAGCTAACGTTGGCGCCGCGCTGGGCGAGGCCGTAGTTACGGCCCTTCTGGTCCTTGCGGTACTTAGTACGATTCGGTTGCAGCATCGTTATTCTCCGTCTTTCTTGTCAGCGGCGGCAGCGGGAGCACGACGCGGACGGCGGGCTGCGCCTTCACCGTCGCGGCGCTGGCGGCGAGCCGGGCGGCGACGATCTTCGCGTTCAGCAGGAACGGCAGCTTCGACCACGTCGTCGCGGCCGAGGTTGTCACCCTTGTAGACCCAAACCTTAACGCCGATCACGCCGTAGGTCGTGTTGGCTTCAGCAACTGCGTAGTCGATGTCGGCACGCAGCGTGTGAAGAGGCACGCGGCCTTCACGGTACCATTCGGTACGAGCGATTTCAGCGCCGTTCAAACGGCCCGAGCTCATGATCTTGATGCCCTGAGCGCCGAGACGCATGGCGTTCTGCATGGAACGCTTCATGGCGCGGCGGAACATCACGCGCTTTTCAAGCTGCTGGCAGATGTTGTCAGCGATGAGCTGTGCGTCGAGATCCGGGCGACGGATTTCTTCGATGTTGATGTGCACGGGCACACCGACCATCTTCTGAACTTCGGCCTTGAGCATTTCGATGTCGGCACCCTGCTTGCCGATCACGACACCGGGACGAGCCGAGAAGATCGTGATGCGGGCATTGTTGGCCGGGCGTTCGATCAGAATGCGCGAGACGCTGGCGTTCTTGAGCTTTTCACGAAGGAAAGCACGGACGCGGAGGTCTTCGCCGAGCGTGCGGGAAAAGTTACGGCCAACCGCATACCAGCGCGACGTCCAGTTGCGCGTAACGGGAAGGCGGAAGCCGGTAGGATTAATTTTCTGACCCATGGTTCACCTTTTACTTGTCGCCGACGGTCACGAACACGTGCGCCGTCTGCTTGCCGATACGCGTACCGCGGCCCTTGGCGCGAGCACCGAAGCGGCGCAGCGTCGTGGCCTTTTCCACGTAGATCTTCTTAACGAACAGTTCATCCACGTCAGCGCCGTCGTTGTGTTCGGCGTTGGCGATCGCGGATTCGAGCGCCTTGAGGATGATGCCGGCAGCGCGCTTCTGGGTGAAGCGCAGGATGTTGAGGGCCTTGTCCACGGGCTTACCGCGAACGAGGTCGGCAACCAGACGGCCCTTCTGAGCCGAAAGGCGAACGCCGCGAACGATTGCAGTAGTTTCCATTTGATTACCCCTTGACCTTCTTGCTGTCGGCAGCGTGGCCGTGGAAGGTGCGAGTCAGCGCAAACTCACCGAGCTTGTGGCCGACCATGTTTTCATTGATGTACACCGGAACGTGCTGACGACCGTTGTGAACGGCAATCGTCAGGCCGATGAACTCAGGAAGAATGGTGGAGCGACGCGACCAGGTCTTGATCGGGCGCTTGTCGCGACCGGCCTGAGCGGCTTCAACCTTCTTGAGCAGGGAACCGTCAACAAACGGCCCTTTCTTTAACGAACGAGACATTTACTGGCCCCCTTATTTGTCGTAACGGCGCTGGATGATCATGGAATCCGTGCGCTTGGAGTTGCGGGTACGATAGCCCTTGGTGAGCTGGCCCCACGGCGTGACAGGAGCGCGACCGGTACCGGTACGGCCTTCACCACCACCGTGCGGGTGATCAACCGGGTTCATAACCTTGCCGCGGACCGTCGGGCGGATGCCGCGCCAACGGGTGGCACC
>USBS01000132.1 GCA_900552915.1 uncultured Sutterella sp.
TGCCCGGACGAACGATGCCGATTCCGATTGTGTAGATCGTTAGCGGTGCAACAGCCCAGAAGACGCCTTCGGGCAAAAGTTCGGCCATTGTGCACAGAGCAAAAAGGCCGGCCGCAAACATCACGCCGAAGCCTATGCGGATGCTGCCGTGCGTGCCGAACCGGTGCGCAATGCGAGCCGAAATCCAGCTGCCTATGACGGTACCGGAGACCATCGGCAAAAAGAGTTTCCAGAATTCGTTTGCCGACAAGTGCATCACTTCGACGCACCAGTCGGCCGCACCGGCGATGAAGACGCCTTGTCCCAGAAAGGCGACGGCAAGCGCCGTATTTGCCGTCATGAAGGGCTTATGCCGAGCGGCTGCGGCGTAACCGGATGCCAAAGCGCCGAGCTTGGGCGCGGTCCGTTTTTCTTTGGGAAGTGTTTCCGGCAGAAAGAAGAGACACAAAACAGCAAGCAGGGCACTGATTGCCGTCAGAACATAGAAGTGACTTTCCCACGAAAAATGCGTTGCCATCCAACCGCCGATGACGGGAGCCAGCGCCGGACCGAACCCGAAGACCATCGACACATATGCCATGAGCATCTGCGCTTTTGCGCCGCCGAAAAGATCGCGAATGACGGCCATGCCGATTACCATGCCGCAGCCCGCGAAAAGTCCTTGGCATGTTCTCCAAAAAACAAGCGTTTCCAACGAAGGCGAGAACGCAGCGCCGAGGCTTGAAGCCGAAAAGCAGACGAAGCCCGCCACCATCGTCAACTTTCGACCGAGCACGTCGGAAATGGAACCGTAAAAAAGCGTCATGACGGCAAATCCGATCAGGTACGACGAAAGCGTCATTTGGACCGCGGCGAGATCGGTGCCGAATGATTGAGCCATTTGGTGAAAGCTCGGCAGATACATGTCGGTCGCAAACGGACCGATCATGGAGCACGCTGCCAAAAGCCAGGTGAGCAGATGCGTGTTAACGGAGTTCGGATCCGTAACAGGTTGAAAAGAGAGGGACATTTTTTCTTTTTTTTCAATGAGGCGGAGCACATTGTATCGCCAGGCTCGACAGTGCTGAGTTCGTTAAGTTGTTCCGATCGGTTTGCTGCGCAGGTCGTTCCGAGTTCTCGGGACTGAGGCGAGTTTTCTGCTATGCGATACAATCAAGAAATCGGCTCTCGAAATTTGTTTTGAGAAATCGACGAGCACAGCAAAATTCAGCATTTAATGAGGAGGACCGCAATTCCGAATCTCGGATTTGCGGCCTAAGTTCATGACCGATACCAATACCGAGAAAACGCCGACTTTCGAAGAGGCTATGGCCGAACTTGAAGCGCTTGTGCGCAAAATGGAAGAGGGCAAGCTTGCGCTCGAGGAAAGTGTTCAGGCCTACACACGCGGTACCGAACTTGTACGGATGTGTCGCGCCAAGCTTGACGACGCCGAAGCGCGCGTCAAAAAGCTTGACGCCGAGCAGACCGCTGCTGTGTCTGAACAATAAGGAGATCGGTTGTGATTGAAGCAAATAAGGAAGCTTTTGCCGTCTGGTCTCAAGCCAAGCGCGAGCATTTCGAGCAGGTGGCGGAAAATGCGTTGGATGCACGTGAAGGTAGTCTGGGGACGCTCACGGAGGCGATGCGCTATGCGGTTCTCGACGGCGGAAAGCGCCTGCGTGCGTTGCTGGTCTATGCTGCCGGTGCTCTCACACAGGCCCGTGAATCGGATCTCGATGAACTTGCGCTTTCTGTGGAATACGTTCACGGCTATTCGCTCGTGCACGACGATATGCCTGCTATGGACAACGACGTGCTGCGCCGCGGAAAGCCCACGGCACACGTAAAGTTCGGCGAAGCCGTAGCGATGCTCGCGGGCGACGCATTGCAGCCCGAAGCCTTTTTGCGTATCGCTAAAACGCAGGTCGATGCGGCCGTAAAAGTTCGGTTGATGCAGGAACTGGCGTTTGCAAGCGGCCGCGACGGCATGTGCGGCGGACAGGCGATCGATCTGCTTGCGGTCGGCAGAAGCCTTGACGAAGCGTCTTTGCGCCGCATGCACGGATTAAAGACGGGAGCGCTGATTCTTGCAAGCGTCCGACTGGGTGCGCTTGCGGGCAAACCTGAACTTTTTGCCGCTTGCGAGGAAGAACTCAATCGTTATGCCCAGGCGATCGGATTGGCCTTTCAGGTGATCGACGACATTCTGGACGTGACGGCCGATACGGCTACGCTTGGGAAAACATCCGGTAAGGACGACGCCAACGATAAGCCGACTTTTGTATCGCTGCTGGGACTCGAGGGCGCTCGTGCACTGGCGCACCGCACCGAAAGCGAAGCCGAACAAGCGCTTGCGGCCATTGCAGCCAAGGGCCTTTTTGACGAGCAGGCGATTGCGATTTTGGCCGGCGCCGCTGCTTTTGTGACCGATAGGAAGTATTGATGGATCAGCACGAGATGACTCCGGCGGTGTGCATGCCCACGCCCGCCCAACGCAAAGAGCTGCTTGAGTCGATCAACTCTCCCGAAGATCTTCGCAAGCTTCCCGTCGAACAGCTTCCTGTTCTTGCGCGTGCGCTGCGCGACTTTATGGTGCAAAGCGTTTCCAAAACGGGTGGACACCTGTCGAGTTCCCTCGGGGCCACAGAACTCGCGATCGCACTGCACTACGTTTTCAATACGCCCGAAGACTCAATTGTTTGGGACGTCGGACATCAGGCCTACGCGCACAAGATTCTCACGGGACGCCGCCAAGCAATGGCTACGCTCCGGCAGACCGACGGTATTTCAGGTTTTCCCTCCCGCACGGAAAGCCCCTACGACGCATTCGGCACGGCGCATTCGTCCACCTCGATTTCGGCTGCGCTCGGCATGGCTGTTGCCGACAGTCTCAACGGACGCAAGGACCGTTGGCATATCGCCGTGATCGGCGACGGCGCGCTGACGGGCGGCATGGCGGTGGAAGCTTTAAATCATGCGGGTGTTTACAAGAAAGACCTGCGTCTGCTGATTATCCTCAACGACAACGATCATTCGATTTCTCCGCCCGCAGGGGCCCTCTCGGGCCATCTAGCAAAGCTCGTGAGCACGGCTCCCGTCTGGAAGGCGCGTGAAATTTCCAAGTCGATTTTGAAGCCCGTTCCGCTGCTGTGGGACTTTGCCAAGCGCGTCGAGAAGCAGACGGTGAATTTCCTTTCGCCCCCTTCGACGCTTTTCTCGAGCTTCGACATCAATTACTTCGGCCCCATCGACGGTCACGATGTGGCAGGACTTGTGAGCTTCCTGAAAAACCTCAAGGCGCTCGATGGTCCGATTGTGCTCCACGTTAAGACCAAGAAGGGCAAGGGCTATAAGCCCGCCGAAGACGATCCGACGCTTTATCACGGCGTGGGTCGATTCGACCCTGCTGTGGGCATTCAGCCTTCGGCCGCTCCCAAAAAGAAGACCTACACGCAGATCTTTTCCGATTGGATCTGCGACACCGCCGAGACGGATCCGAAGCTGTACGCCATTACGCCGGCGATGCGCGAGGGTTCGGGTTTGGTGGAATTCGAAAAGCGCTTTCCCGAACGCTATCGAGATGTTGCCATTGCCGAGCAGCACGCCGTGACGTTTGCGGCGGGTCTGGCCTGTGCGGGCATGCATCCGGTTGTGGCGATTTATTCGACCTTTGCGCAGCGCGCCTACGATCAGATCGTGCACGACGTGGCGATTCAAAATCTGCCGGTGCTCTTTGCGATCGATCGCGGCGGCATAGTGGGTGCCGACGGCAAAACGCACCACGGACTTTTCGATATTGCCTTTTTGAGGTCGTTGCCGAACATGACGGTGGCCGCTCCGAGCGATGAAAACGAAATGCGTCTGCTTCTGAATACTGCTTGGACGCTCGATACGCCGGTGGCCGTACGCTACCCTCGAGGCACGGGCCCGGGCACGGAAGTCACGGCGGGCAACGAGGCGGTTGCCGTGGGCAAAAGCAAGACCGTGCGAAGCAGCGCCGCTCCCAAGGGAAAGCGTGTTGCCATTCTGGCCTTCGGCTCGATGGTTTGGCGTCTTGCGAGCGTGGCCGAGGCGCTCGATGCGACACTTATCGACATGCGCTTTGTTAAGCCTCTCGACAAGGAAGCCATTCTCAAGGCCGCTTCCGAGCACGATCTGATCGTGACGGCTGAAGAAGGCGTCAAAGCAGGCGGTGCGGGTTCGGGCGTGCTTGAAGTTCTCTCCGATGCAGGATCAACCGTGCGCACGCTCGTCCTGGGCGTTCCCGACGAATTCGTCGATCACGGCAGCACCGAAGTGCTTCTTGAACGCTGCGGACTTGATCCCGTGCACGTGCAGGCCAAAATCGAGTCGTTGCTCGGATAAGCTCGCACTCGAAAATCTTTGTTTCCGGGAGGAGCTTCGAAAAGGCTCCTCCTTTTCTTCGCCCTATAATCGAACGCAGGACGAGTTGTCCTGTTGTTCGAACCTCTTCACGATTTTCCGTTTTTTTCTATGCCGAACGTCCAGCAAAACGTTTCTTTGCAGCCCTACAACACCTTTGCGGTAAACGTCAGCGCGCGCTATTTCGCCGAAGTCGAAACGCCCGAGAATATCCGT
>USBS01000133.1 GCA_900552915.1 uncultured Sutterella sp.
GCTTGAAGAATCGGTTGAATGCACCGTCAAGATGACGCACCGATTCCTGCAAGGCAATGCTGTCGTAGAGTTTGAGCCAGGAATACTTTCTGGATTTTTTAGGAGGCTTCGGGCATATCTGTGGGTAGAAGATGTGCCTGAAGATCCACCAAAGCCTTGCCGGACACGGTCTTGTCACAATTCAGTCAGCTAAAAAATGTCGGAGCACGTTGTGTTCCGTTTTTTTCGTTCGTAGCCGTGCTCTTGGCCCTGTCAAGCGATCGTGAAATACCGAAGGGAGGCGCAGCCGACCGCGGATATGTCGCGAAAGCGCTTGACCGGGCCAAGGCACGGCGATAGCCTCGGCTCGCGCAGGAGGCCTTCCGGCATCCTCCCGAGCCACGTGGCGGCGAACGCGGTAGGGGGTTGGGGGAGGCAGCGCCTCCCTCCAATCATCGCGGCGTTAAAAAACACAAAAGCCATCGCATTCTGTACTGTTCCGTCTTCCACAACCAAACACACAAAAGCAATGGCTCGACCGCTCAGTGTATGCAAGCACTTCGCCCATGTCAACGAACAGGTTGTCATCGAGGACATGGATTTAAACGTTGATAAAGACGGTGTCGTCTCCGTCATCCTTGACGTACGACCGTACAAGCGGCATCAGCGTCGTTGCCCGCACTGCGGCAAACGCTGCGCCGGCTACGACTCGATGTCTTCATCACCTCGCCTTTGGCGTGCACTGGACTGCGGCGGCATCCTGCTGTATCTGCGCCATGCGCCGGGCCGGATTCAGTGTCCGGATCATGGTGTCGTTACCAGTGCGGTTCCCTGGGCTTTTCACGGCTCCGGCTTTACCAAAGAGTTCGATCTGCAAGTGGCATGGCTGGCCAAGTACCTGCCTCGCTCAAGCATCGAAAAACTCATGCGCATCGATTGGAAAACGGTCGGCCGCTGCGTTGAGCGGGCACAGCTTCATCTGGATCCCGATGCAGACAAGCGGCGTCTCGAAGGGCTCGTCAACATTGGCGTCGACGAGACGTCCTATCGCAAGGGCCATAAATACATGACCGTCGTCGTCAACCACGACACCGGCGAAGTGGTGTGGGTGCATGAGAATCACGGTAAAAGTGTGTTCGAGAAGTTCTTTGAGGCTCTGAGCCAAGAGCAGCGGGCAAGTATTCGCTGTGTCAGCGGTGACGGCGCTCGCTGGATTGACGATTGCATCAAGCAATACGTGCCGCACGCGGTACGCTGCGTGGATCCATTCCATGACGTGCAATGGGCCGGCGACGCGCTCGATACGATGCGCACACAGATCTGGCAGTCTCTTCGAGTTGAGGCACGCGGAATCGAAAAACAGATCAAGAACAACGACGATCCTAAGGAAATCAGGCGTCTAAGGGCCGAGCAGCAAGTCCGTGAACTGCAGGCCACAAGCATCAAGCATTCAGCGTACACACTGGGCAAGGGAAAGGAAAATCTGACCTCGTTTCAGAGTCAAAGGCTTGCGCTCATAGCCGAAAGTCAGCCGGCGCTGTACAAGGCATATCAACTCAAGGAGCAACTGCGGATCATCCTCAAAATGCCCATCGATCAGGTCCGCTATTTCTTGCAGAAATGGTACTGGCGAGCGTCGCACTCTCGCTCGCAGGTAATCAAGGACCTGGCTCGAAAGATTAAGCGGCATCAGGAGAACATCTTCAACACAATCCAAAACGGGTTGAGCAATGCCCGCATCGAGGCGATCAACAACAAGATCAAACTGTTGGTACGCCGCGCCTACGGCTTCAGAAACATTCAGAACATGTTCGCCTACGTCAAGCTGATTTGCTCGAACGTGGATATCCCGCTACCGAACCGCCCCGTGGTGTCGCTTGACCGTCCCGTGGGGAGGTAGATTCTCGGTGCGTTTACCCACACTTATGCACGAAGAGCCAAAATTTCTTAAAGAAGGCCTTTGTCGTACTTTAAGGCCATCTCTTCGAGAAACTTTTTGCAGTCTTCCGGATCGGTCGAACGCTTGCGGTATTTGACGCCGTTGTAAGTCACCTCGGCACGAAAGGCGTTGTGGCGTCTTGTCTTGAATTTCGTCACGCCCTTTTTGCTCTGGTCGTAATAGATCGTTCCCTTGACCTTGAGTGCGGGCGGTTCGTAAAAGAAAAACGAAAGCTGTTCCGGCTTGGAAATATCGTTGTTCATGGGCAAAGTGAGTAAGGACCATACCGGCGGCGATTGTTGCAGGCAAGCGCCGCCGTCACGTATCGAATGATACGTTTGCCGGCGCTGATTTGAGGTGTGCGCCGGTGCCATTTCTTTGTTCTTTTGTCGCAATACCGGTTTGCACTGCGGGCAACATCGTTTCGTTCGCTGTAGAGTTTGACTCGGCGGCATTTTTTGCCGTCGATTCGATCTGCGCCACGCACCATGCGACCCTCCAAATCCGTACTCGGTCAGCAATTCACGATTGCCGGGCAGCTGAAATTCATCTTTCCGCGCATGCTCATGTCGCTTTTCATCATGAGCTATATGGTGGCCGACGGAGTTCTCATCAGCCGCTATATGGGCACTGTGGCTTTGGCTTCTCTCAACATGGTCTTTCCCTTGGCGATCTTCCTTGGAGCCGTGGGCATCATGCTTTCGGCCGGAGGAGGCTCCGTCGTCTCGCGCCGTCTCGGGGCAGGGGATACGGCCGGAGCCGATCGGGCTTTTAGCACGATTGTCTATGCCGAATTCGTTTTCGGACTCATCGTCGGTCTTCTCGGAATTGCCGTTTTGCCCATATTGCTCGGTTTTCTAAACGTCAACGCCGAGCAATGCCACTATGCCTACGATTATCAGGCCGTGTGGCTTGCGTTCATGCCGTTTTTTCTTGTGAGTACTCTTGTGCTCACGTTCTTTACGGTGGCGGGCTACCCGAAGTTGGGATTGGCTGTGTCGGCAGCTTCCGGCGTCACAAACGTCATCCTCGACATCGTCTTCATGGGACCGTTGGGCTGGGGCATGGTGGGCGGCGCTCTTGCGACCGTCATTTCTTGGATTGTGGCGGTTGCGGCGGGAGTCTGGTTCTTTTGCCGGCAGAAGGCTCCGATTCGCTTCATTCGGACGCGTCCAGATTGGACCGCTTTGAAGGGGGCCTGCCGCAGCGGGTTTTCGGAAATGGTGAGCAGCCTTTCATCCTCGGTGACGCTGTACCTTTTCAATGCCGCCTTTATGCAGCGGCTCGGTGTCGACGGCGTGGCGGCGCTTACGATTGCTTCCTACTCGACCTACGTCTTCAATTCGATTTTTTACGGCTTTTGCGAAGCCACGGGTCCTATTCTCGGCTACAAGTACGGCGAGCAGAACTGGACGGAACTTGCCCGCGTTTTTCGCAACAGCCTCATTATCATGGCGGTGATTTCAGTCGGTGCCTACGGACTGTCACTGCTTTTTGCCGGTCCCGTGCTTGGGTTCTTTACCGACAGAAATTCGCCTGTGTTTGAGCTGGTTCTTACCAATTTCGGTTGGTTTGCGCTCTCGCTTTTACTGCTTTGCCCCAATATGTTCGCAGCGTATCTTTTCACCGCATTGGGCGACGGCAAACGCGCAGCGATTGTTTCGTTTTGCCGAACGTTTCTTTTTACGGCTCTGGCCATCGAATGTCTGCCGGAGTTGATCGGCGATCTGGGGCTGTGGCTTTCGGTGCCGGTTGCGGAGGCGTTTACGTTTGTTCTGAGCGCAGTGCTGGTGTTTGGGAATCGCCGCCGCTACGGCTACGACGGCAACCCCGCTATGGTGATCGTGCGCGACTGAGTCTTCAGACGGACCACTCGAGAAGCCTTCCGAGGAATCGCTGCAGGCCCGGTGTCTGAGGTGACTGAAAGAGCGTCTCGCTTGCGCCGAACTCTGCTAGCCCCGCGTTGGCAAAGAAAGCGGTTTTTTCGCAGGCGTGCCTTGCAAATCCCATCTCGTGCGTCACGATGATGAAGTCGATGCCGGCATCCTTGAGTTCGTTTACGACATCGAGTACTTCGACCGTGTATTCCGGATCCAGCGCACTTGTGGGTTCGTCAAGCAGAAGCAGTTTGGGACGCGGAGCCGCTGCACGGGCAATTGCAGCGCGCTGCTGCTGTCCGCCCGAAAGCGCAGCGGGAAGTTTGTTTCCGTGTTCGGCGAGCCCGAAGCGCGCAAGAAGTTCGTCGGCGCGGCGCTCTGCGTCATTTTTTGACCAACCATGCACGGCAACAAGCGGCAACACGATGTTATCGCGTGCCGAGAGATGTGAAAACAGCCCTTTTTGCTGGAACACGAAGCCGATTTCACGACGGTAGGCAAGAAGTTCGGCTTCGGTTTTCGGAATCGGCGTGCCGTTTAGGCGAATTTCGCCGGCGGTAGGCTTTAAGAGTCCGCCGATTAAGCGCAGCAGCGTCGATTTCCCTCCGCCCGATGGACCGATGATCGCAAGCGTCTTCATCTCGGCGGCAAAGTTGAGGCGGTCGATGACGGGCTTATCGCCGAAGCTCAACGAGAGGTTTTCAAACTCAAGCTTCATAGGCAAACCTCCGCTCGAGGCATTTGCTTACGACCGCAACCGGAATCGTGAGGATGAGATAG
>USBS01000134.1 GCA_900552915.1 uncultured Sutterella sp.
AGGATCTGTAGGTCTCCGGTTGCTCCGAGATTGTGCGGATAGTTACGGAAAAATCCGCACAATTTCGGCGCCCGACAACTCTTTAGAGACCGGATACGAAAAATCCCTGTAAAAACAGGGCCCTAGGAAATCTCTTCTGGTGCGGATGGTCGGACTCGAACCGACACGCCTTTCGGCGTCAGAACCTAAATCTGGTGCGTCTACCAATTTCGCCACATCCGCACTTAGGAAGCGCGCATTCTACATGAAGCAGATGCGCGCACCAAAGCCGGATTTACTTGTCCTTGTGGCAGCAGCACTCGCCGTCGTCGTGATGATGGTGGTGACCTTCACCGCCGCAGCAGCACTCACCTTCTTCATGGTGGTGATGACCGCCGCAACCGCAGCCGCATTCTCCTTCATCATGATGATGGTGGTGGCCTTCGCCGCCGCAGCAGCACTCGCCTTCTTCATGGTGGTGATGACCGCCGCAACCACAGCCGCATTCCCCCTCACCGTGGTGATGATGTCCGCCGCAGCCGCAACCGCAGCCTCCGTGGTGCGGACGGGGCAGCGGAACCGGAGTAAACGGTTCATCGGCAGCCGTCACGGTCAGACCGACGCTTTCGAGCATGGCCTTGTACTGTTCGATGCCGGCAACGGCAAAGCCGTCTTCGGTTTGGGCAACGCGCACGCCGCGGGCAGTGAGCGCATAAACGGCTTCCTGCATGAGGTCCAGATCGCCCGTTACCTTGAAGATCTTTTCCACCGGAGCTTCAATCTTGTAGAAGCCGCCCTTTTCGTCGACAAGGACATCGCCCACTTCAAGCGGACGCACTTCGCCGAGACCGTTTTCAATTGTCTGGCCGTTGACGGTAAAGGTTTCCGGCAGCTTGATTCGTTCGATGAACGTCAAGGCAATGGGAGCGGCACGATCCAGAATCGGCTTGGCGGGTTCGCTGTCGAGCGAAAGTAGTTTCGTGATGCGCATTGTTTGTAATCTCAAAAAAGAATCTGCAAAAAGAAACGGCGTTCGCCCTGGGCGAAGAACCGTTTTCTCGTGTGTTGCGAAAGTCTATCAGAGCAGGAACGAATTCTGGTTAACCAAGGATGATCGCCAAGGCGTCCGTGAGTCGATCAACGGCTCGGACTTCAAGCCCTTCGATGGGAGTCTTGGGAGCATTGGCCTTCGGAATAATCGCAAGCGAAAAACCGAGTTTTGCAGCTTCCTTAAGTCGATCTTGCCCGCGGGGAATCGGTCGAATTTCACCCGTAAGTCCCACTTCTCCGAAAATCACGGTTCCTGCAGGAAGCGGACGATCCGAAACAGAACTGACTACAGCCATGAGCACGGCCAGGTCGCTTGCGGGTTCCGTAATCTTGACGCCGCCCACGGCGTTGACGAACACGTCCTTTTCAAAGCAGGAAATGCCGGCATGGCGATGCAGCACGGCCAAAAGCATCGCCAGGCGCTGCGCATCAAGTCCCACGCACAGGCGCCGCGGCGCAGGCGAATGCGACTCGTCGGCCAGCGCCTGGATTTCAACCAGCAGCGGGCGCGAGCCCTCCCGCGTCACCATCACGACGCTGCCCGCCACATCGTTTCGATGCTCCGAGAGGAAAATGGCCGAAGGATTGGAAACCGCTCGCAGACCCCGGTCGGTCATCGCAAAAACGCCGAGTTCGTTGACGGCGCCGAAGCGGTTCTTAAAAGCACGAATCAGGCGGAAATTGCTGTGCGTGTCGCCTTCGAAATACAAAACGGTGTCGACAATGTGCTCGAGCACGCGAGGCCCTGCAAGCGCCCCATCTTTAGTGACGTGCCCCACGAAGATGAGTGCAGCTCCGGTAGTCTTGGCCAGCCGCGTAAGCCGTGCGGAGCATTCCCGCACCTGAGTGACGCTGCCCGGGGCCGACTCGAGATCCGAGCTGTACAGAGTCTGAATCGAGTCGATGACGACGAACTGAGGCTTTGAGGCGGAAATTTCGGCTTCGATGCGCTCAAGCTCGATTTCGCTCATCAGCCGCATGCCGGAGGGATCGAGCCCGATTCGCTGAGCACGCAGCGCAACCTGAGAAGCCGACTCTTCGCCGGAGACGTAAAGCGCCGTTTTGCCCAGACGCACCATGCGTGCGAGCACCTGCAGCAGCAGAGTCGACTTGCCGATGCCGGGGTCGCCCCCGATCAGTCCCACGCCGCCCGGCACCAGGCCGCCGCCCGTGACGCGATCGAATTCGCCGATGCCCGTGAGAATGCGCGGAACTTCGCTTGCTTCAACTTCCGCAAGATCCACTACGTCTTCGCCGTCGGCAAGCGACGTCTGCCGGCGCGAAGCGGCAAAGCGAGATTGAGAAGCCGTCGGCTCCCGAAATTCCTTCATCGTGTTCCAGGAGCCGCAATGCGGGCACTTACCCTGCCATTTGACGGTCGTGCCGCCGCACTCCGAGCAGACGTAGTGAACTTTCGCCTTAGCCATTGAGATCTCAATCCACGGCAAGGACAGGCACGCGGCTGGCGACCGCGCACAGAAGTTCATAACCGATCGTGCCACAAAGCCGCGCAAGATCGTTTACGCAGATGTGTTCGCCCCAGAGTTCGACAACACTGCCGACCTGAGCCTGCGGGATATCGGTGACGTCAATCGTAAGCATATCCATCGACACGGCGCCGGCAAGCGGTGCGATGCGGCCTTCAACGTAGGCGGGAGCGCCGTCGGGCATGGACCGCGGATACCCGTCGGCGTAGCCGCAGGCTACCACCGCAATGCGGGTCGGACGCTGAGCCACCCAGCGGCTGCCGTAACCCACAGCTTCCCCCGGAGCCACTTCGCGCACGGCAATAATTTTGGCGGTGAGCGTCATGGCGGGCCTAAGGCCCAGTTCTTCGGAAGTGATCGCCGGATCGGGACTGATGCCGTACAAAACGATGCCGCCGCGCACGCCGGAACCTCCCACCTGCGGATGCAGAAGCGTTGCCGCAGAATTGGCCATGCACGCCTGGTAAGAATCCAAAAGCGGCTGCATGCGGCTCAACTGTCTTGCAACCGTAGCGGGCCCCTCTCCCTCAAAAGACTGCTCGGCATTGGCAAAGTGCGTCACGATGTCGACAACTCGAACACCCTTGATTGCATTGATTTCATCAATGACTTCGCGAGCCTGCTGCGGCAGGAAACCCAAGCGGTTCATGCCGGAATTGATTTTGACGTGAACCTTCAAATCGGTGTGAGGGACAGCCTTCAACAGCTCAATCTGCCAACGCGAATGCACCACGGGTTCCACGCCGTAGGTTTCGAGCTGCTCAACATCGGAGGCGTCGAAAAAGCCTTCGATCATCAGAATGCGCTTGGTCCATCCCGCGGCACGCGCACGCTGCGCTTCTCGAATTTCGATCAGAGCCAGACCGTCTGCCTCGGCAAAGCCTTTCACTGCGTTTTCCAAAACATGGCCGTAGGCATTTGCCTTCACCACGGCCCAAAGGGTGCGCCCCTGCGCCGCTTCGCGCATGCGCTTGAGGTTATGCTGAAGAGCCTTGATGTGTACCAAAACGGAAATGGGTCTGGACATTGAACTTCTCGTAGTTGGACAAAGAACCTTCTTTGTCGTCTTGTGCTGAATCCGAAATCAATTAAGCGCCGCTCGAACACAAGGCGCGGCACCGAGGAGAGAATCCTACTCGAAAGGTTCGCGCTCGGCACAGTTTCGGCTTACAAATTGCGGTCGGGCTTTGGGAAAGTCGCAATTTTTCACGACGCCGCCTTCACGGGTTTCTGAACAGTTATAATAAATCTACTTAAATCTTATCAAATATATCTATTATGGGTAGGTTTGTTAGTATAGGCGAGGCGGCCAAGATCTTAGGTGTATCTATTTCGACACTCCGCCGGTGGGAGAAAGAAGGACGACTCATCCCAAACCGTACGAAAGCTCGACATCGTCGGTATGATCTGACTCTGCTTGAAGGGATCAAGCCTGCCCGAGTGCAGAACGATCTCGGCTCGCAACGCAAGACTGTGGCCTACGCACGCGTATCCAGCCGCGATCAGAAGGACGATCTTGAACGACAGAAACAGGTTTTGGAGATGTATTGCGCAAGCCACGGTTGGCAGTACGAGATTCTCTCGGATCTCGGCAGCGGAATGAACTACCGGAAAAAGGGCTTGCAACGTCTTCTCAGTCTGTTGGTTTCAGGCGACGTCGAGCGCTTGGTCATCACCCACAAAGACCGACTTTTGCGGTTTGGCGCGGAACTCGTTTTTTCGATTTGTGATATGAAGTCTGTTGAAGTCGTCATCATCAACCGAGGTGCGGACAATTCTTTTGAAGAAGATCTGGCCAAGGACGTGTTAGAAATCATCACGGTTTTCAGCGCTCGACTTTACGGTTCACGCAGCAAGAAAACTCAGCGGCTGATTGAGGGCCTCAAAAGCGCCGTTGAAGCTTCGGATTCGAAATGAGGCGTCATCTTTCGGGTTTTAAAACCAAGCTCGATCCCAATAAGGCACAGGCCCGGTACTTTGC
>USBS01000135.1 GCA_900552915.1 uncultured Sutterella sp.
ACGACGCTCTTCCGATCTTCAGCTGCAGCGTGGCGGCATCGGGCGTCGTAAGCCCCGGCGCTTCAATTTGCCGCCCGTCCAGAAATGTTCCCACCGTACCGATTGCCGCAGCGCTCACGCCCAGACGCGACAGAAGCGCCGCCACCCAATGACTCGTGCTCGTTTTGCCGTTGGTTCCGGTAATGGCCACGCCGTGCATGGCCGCCGAAGGCCTTCCGTAGTAAAGCGAAGCAATTTCGCCCAACTTTGCATGCAAATCGGGCACCTCGGCAAAAGCCAGCCCCGCGCACTTTTGCTGCGCGTCGACACGCTTGTCGCAAAGCACGCAGCTGGCGCGTCTTGCAACGGCAACGGGGACAAAGCTCAAGCCGTCAACATTGGCGCCTTTGAGCGCCACAAACACGTCGCCCGCTTCAAGCTTGCGCGAATCCAAGCAAAGCCTGGCATCGTCGCCGGCCGTGTAGTGCAGCCACTGCGCACAGGATTGAGCCGACAAACACTCAGTCATTTCGCTGACCTCTTACCAAAATGCCCGGAGCCGCACCGAACCCGGCCGCATCGGGATGCACGCCGATCAAGCGCAGTGCGCCGGCCGTCACTTCATTGAAGACGGGAGCGGCCACCGCACCGCCGTAGTAGCTTCCACGGCTGGGCTCATCGATCATCACGGCAACAATGAGCCGCGGCTGACCGGCCGGAGCCATGCCCACAAAGCTTGCAACATATTTGTCGACGTACTGTCCGTTTTCAATCTTGTTGGCAGTGCCGGTCTTGCCCGCCACCGTATAGCCCTGCACATTGACGCGGCGCGCCGTGCCGGCCTGCACGGTCTCGGCCATCATGGCCCGCATTTGACGCGCCACTTCGGGGCGGAAAATCTGAGTGCCGACCGCCTCCTTACTCGTGCGGCGGAACGTCAGATCGATCACGTCGCCGTTGCGCGCTAGCGCCGTGTAGGCGCGCACCAACTGCATAAGCGAAACTGAAATGCCGTGGCCGTAGCTGATCGTGGCCTGTTCGATCGGGCGCCAGCTCTTGGCCGGACGCAGACGACCGCCGGTCGCTCCCGGGAATCCCGTCTGCGGAGGCGTGCCGAAACCCAAGTCGCTGTACATCTGCCACAGCGTCTGCGGCTGCATTTCCAGTGCAATTTTGGAAGTGCCGATGTTGGAGGACTTGGATACCACCTGGCTCACCGTAATCATCCCGTAGTCGTGCGTATCGCCGATCGTTCTGTCGCCGATCGTGAGTTTGCCCGGCGCCGTCTGCACGAGCGTATCGGGCCGCACGATACCCAAGTCGAGCGCCTTGGCAATCGCAAAGGGCTTCATGGTGGAACCGGGCTCGAACGTGTCGGTAAGTACGCGGTTACGAATGTTTTCCATGCGCACGAAGCGGCGCGCATTCGGGTCGTACGTTGGCCAGTTGCTCATCGCCAGAATTTCGCCGGTGCGCACGTCTGCCACCACCACGGCACCCGCCTTGGCCTGGTGGCGCTCAACCGCAGCCTGAAGCGCCTTGTGAGCGATGAACTGCAGACGCGAGTCGATCGAGAGCACCACGTCGGCGCCCACTTCGCCTTCCTTCACCCAAACGTCTTCAACGATGCGTCCGAGCCGGTCGCGAATGACGCGGCGCGATCCTTGCTTTCCGGACAGGATGTCGTTGCTTGCAAGCTCCACGCCTTCGCGGCCGTTGTTGTCGGAATCAGTAAAGCCCACGACATGCGCGGAAATCGGACCGTCGGGATAGTGGCGGCGCACTTCGTTGTTCACATGAATGCCCGGCAGCTGCAGCGCACGCACCGCTTCACCCCTCTCGACCTCAATCTGACGATCGATGCAGACGAAGCTCTTGCCGCGCCGCTGTTCAATGCGTGCGCGGATTGCCGCGCCCGACTCATCGAGCAGCGCTCCGAGTTCATCAAACTGCTTATCGGTGAGCTTCAGGGCCACGTCGGGCTCGGCCCAGACGCTGCGGGCGGGAATGGTCGAAGCGAGCACCACGCCGTTTCGGTCAAAAATCTGACCGCGCTGTGCAGGTACCGGCAACGTACGGGCATAACGCGCTTCGCCTTGCTTCTGCAGAAAATCGGTGGAAATGCCGCACTGCAGCCAGAAGGCTTTCCCGAGCACCATCACGAGCCCCAGGAAAAAGAGGAAAAACACCGTCTTGCTGCGCCCGGCAGAAATTTCCGCGCTCAAAAGCGCTTCTTCACCGCTGTCGGTGCGGCGTTTTCTGGGCGACGTATCCTCGCGCCAAAACGCCAGGGCTTTGCTGCAGACCGCTTGCCATGCACGTTCGAAGAAACTCGAAGGCGTCGTCATTTGCGCACCTCCATGTGTTCCTTCAAAAGCACCTGCGGCTCGACTTCATACAAAACCGTATTGTTGACATCGGCCGCAATAAAGCCCATTTCGCCCGCGCGGCGGGAAACGGCCGCAGGCAACGCTGCCTTCGAAAGATCGAGCGCAAGCTGGCTTGAGTCGTCGGCAAGCTTGCGCGCTACGTCGTTGGCGCGTTCGATTTCCACAAAAAGCAGACGAACGCGGTACTGCGTCGTCACCAACGCTCCTGCGCTCAAAATAAGCACAATGGCCGAAATAAGCGCCGCGACAAAAAGAAAGCGCTCGGAGGCAAACGCAAGCCAATGAGGACGCGTCATCGCCGTCCTCCTTTGCCGCGAGGCTCGTTCTGAGAGACGCTGCTCCAGACAGCGTTTGTGCGCACGGCCGTGCGCAGCACGGCGCTGCGGGCGCGCGGATTGTCTTCGCACTCGGTTTGCGAGGGTTTGATGCGCCGCAGATCGTCCCAAAGCGGGGGAGCAAATGCTTCGGCCGGAAGCGCGATGCGGCTGTCGACACCTTTTTCCGGGTGCGCGCCGGCATCCAAGAAGCGCTTCACAATGCGGTCTTCGAGCGAATGGAAGCTGATGACAGACAAAACACCGCCCTCGGCGAGCAGCTCGCCTGCGGCTTCAAGCGCCTTCTTGAGTTCATCAAGTTCGCCGTTGATCTGAATACGGATCGCCTGGAAGCTGCGCGTAGCGGGATGCTGAGCCGTATCGCTCTTGTTCTTGGGGACTGTACAAGCAATCAATTCGGCAAGCTGCGCGGTGCGGACAATAGGGGTTTGCGTCCTCTCGCGGCAGATCGCGCGGGCAATCTTCCCGGCAAAACGCTCTTCGCCGTAGTCGCGCAAAACACGTGCGATCTCGGACTCAGATGCGACGGCCAACCACTCGGCGGCCGTTTCTCCGCAACTTGTATCCATGCGCATGTCGAGCGGCCCGTCCATTCGGAAGGAAAAACCGCGTTCGGCTTCGTCGATCTGGGGGCTCGAGACGCCGATGTCCATAAGGATGCCGTTGACGCGTGAAATGCCGAGTTCGGCAAGCTTTTCGCGCATCTCGGAAAACGGCGCATGCACGATGGCAAAACGGGGATCGTCGATAAGCTTTGCGGATTCGATCGCTTCAGGATCGCGATCGAACGCAATCAGGCGCGCATCCGGGGCGATGCGCTTGAGAACGGCGCGGCTGTGTCCGCCGCGGCCGAACGTAGCGTCGACAAAGATTCCCTTCAGGGGGCGGGAAACCTCATCGGCTGCTTCCGTCAGAAGAACCGTACGGTGAATGGCTTGAGTATCGGTCGCCGTTGTCATTTGGTGCATCCCGCTCAAGCCTTAAAACTGGAATTCGCCTGCGGCGGCTTCAAAACCGGCGGCTGAGGCCTCCTCTTCGAGCTTAGCCAGACGCTTGGCATCCCATAGCTCAAAGTGTTCGCCCATGCCGACCAAAGCCACTTCCTTATCGAGGCCCGCAAGCGTACGCAGATCCGCCGGAATCAACAGGCGGCCTGCCTTATCGATCGTCAGGTCTACTGCACTGCCGAGCACGATGCGCTGCAAAAACCGCGCACTGTAGGGCAAGGCAGCCAGCGCTTCGCGCTTTTTCTCCCAACGGCCGCGGGGATAAATCAACAGGCACCCGTCAGGGTGGCGCGTAAGCGTCACTTCAAGCGCGCACGACACGGCAAGAGCCTCGCGATGCCGGCTCGGTATCGTCATGCGGCCCTTCGCATCAAGCGAAAGTAACGAAGTCCCCTGAAACACGGTGCAACCCTGTACAAAAACGCACGACAACCGTGCGCATTTCCGATGATAACGGCTAAAACCTCAAGAAAATCAATAACTTAAGGATAGAAATCATCGGCAGCAGGAAAAATCCCCACTTTTTCCCACCATTTCACACCTACACTCTAGCACACCGCAGAGTAACCGCGACATTTTGCCTAGACAAGTTTTAGGGCAAAACGTTTGTTTCGAGTGACCGCTTCCCTCAATCAATTGAGGGGCTTCCTGTTTCATAGCGAGTTTGGCACCCGGGTGTCCCAGGGCACCTCTCCGGCTCCACAGGCATAACA
>USBS01000136.1 GCA_900552915.1 uncultured Sutterella sp.
ACCCCAGAGCAATCTGGCCGACGTGGCGGTTGTCCGCCCAGTCGTACTTGGTCTCTTCGGCTTCCTCGCCGTTGGAGTACAGCGCCTGGTACACGAAACCCGTCGGGTTGCTCGAGGCAAAGGCGATCATGTTGTCGATGCTGCCAGTGTTAAACGAAATAAAGGCAGGAGCCGGGCCGAGCATCCCCGATCGGGTCTGATTGGCGCGCATGCGGCCGTAGAAGGAATACGGAGCCGTCGCGCATGTGAAGTTGGGCATGCGGCCCGCGGACATTTCGAATGCGCCGTTGCCGATGAAGACACGTGCAACGCGGTCGGCAATGCGGTTTTCGTTCACAAGTTTGCCTGAATCAACGTTGTAACCCGCTTCAAGCTGAGCACCGGCGTACCAACCGTTGCCCAAAGTTTCCTTCGTTTTCATGCCGAAGTAGGTATCCATCGGCGTTTGTTTGAAAGCTGCAAGGCCGAGGCTATCGTCTCCGCCTTCGGTGTGGCTGTAGTAAAGACCTGTAGCAACGTTGCCGTAGATTTGAATGTCGGAAGCAGCGGCCGTGCCGCACGCCGCCGCACAGACGGCCGCGGCGACCGCGGTGAGCGTCTTTTTGAGAGTCATGTTTGTCTCCGGTGGTGTGGAATTGTTGCCGACGCCCGACACCATGGGCCGAAGCACCGACTTTTTTGCAATACGAAAAAATTCTATGGACGCGCTTTTCCGCGGTCTATGGGCGTTTTCGTTGCAATCGGCGCCATTTCCTCAAAAAGCTATTTTCGATTTTTGCAAAGTCCAAGACATCTCATGGGAGCTGTTTTTGCTCTCCCGAAACGCCGAAGGCGCCGATCCTTCGATCGACGCCTCCGAGTGAGTACAGGATTGAGCTAATTACGAACGATTAGGCTCGTTTGACAATCTCATCGAGCTGCCCCTGCAGCACCGCCACAATCGAGCA
This sequence comes from uncultured Sutterella sp., assembly GCA_900552915.1. Lineage (GTDB taxonomy): Bacteria > Pseudomonadota > Gammaproteobacteria > Burkholderiales > Burkholderiaceae_F > Duodenibacillus. The sequence goes on from USBS01000136.1 coordinate 948, forward strand.
GCGGTTGATGAACTCACGGGCAAACACGAGGAAGTTGAGGTAAAGCTCGCAACCACGCACGGACAATTTATCGTCAGGGATGCGGCGCAAAAGCTCGGCCTGCAGTGCGTCGATTCGCTGCGCGGCCTCATCGGCATGCTGCATCACGTTGCGAATGTCGAGCTTGCCGTCGACACCGGTTGAAATCTGCTGCAGATAGGCAGCGAGCCCCTGCAGTTCGTTTTTCAATTCACCCTGGTAGATGCGGTGACGATTAGCCACGTGCTCCGTTGCAAGCTTTGTGAGCGACTGCAGCGAACGTCCCACTTCGCGCAAATTGGTCGAAATGCGGTAGTAGCAGTAGCGGGCATCAAAGTCCTTGACGGTCGGTTTGAAGCTCGAGTTGGCCATTCGGTAGTAAAGACCGCGGTCGGCGCTCATCTTGTCAAAGAGCGCATTGCTGTCGGTCTTGATGCGGCGCAGTTCGCCCTCCTGATCGGCCAGGAAGTGCGTCACCAGATCGTTGAACACACCGACGGTCTTTTCGAAATTGACTTCCGTACGTTCGGCCACCAATTCCTTCATCTTCTGAGCGTCATAGCGCGTATCGAGATCGGCACGCATGTTGACAGTGTCGAGCTTCGTCTTCAGGTTGGAACGAACCAACAGGAAGGTCGAGCCGACAGCGAAAATCAAGGCGGCAATGCCTTCGCCCCAGAGCGTAAGCCAGCAGACAACCGCTGCCATCGTGGAAGCGCAGAGCGCCGTAATGAACCAGCCGCTGATCACCGTAAGCACGCCGGAAATGCGGTACACAGCCGTTTCACGGTCCCAGGCACCGTCGGCAAAGCTCGAACCCATCGCCACCATGAAGGTGACGTAGGTGGTGGAAAGCGGCAGCTTCAGGCTCGTTGCCGAGGCAATCAGCACGGCACTTACCACTAGGTTGATGGAAGCGCGAACATAGTCAAAGGGAAGCGGCGTTTCGCCGTGCACCAGCTTTTTGGGTTCAAAGCGGCTATCGATCCCCTTGCGCACGCCAAGCGGAATGAATTGATTGATGAGGCGACCTGCCCCCATGCTCGCACGCACGATCATGCGGCCCGGCAGGGAGCTGCCGAACTGTTCATGTTCACCCGAGTTGCTCGAAGACAGATTGATCGAGGTTTGAATCACGATCTGCGCCTTCTTGGAGAACCAGAGCGTCAGCACCATCACAAGCCCCGCAAGAAGCAGCAGGAACGTGTTGGCCACCGTGGGCTTGAGCAACCCTTCCATCGTGAAGGTTTCGGCCGCAGCTCCCGAGGCGATCCATTCGTTGTAGGAGTCCAAAGCAGCAAGCGGCACACCGACGAAGTTCACCAAGTCGTTGCCGGCAAAGGCAAACGCCAGAGCAAAAGTGCCGGCCAAAATAATGATCTTGAAGATGTTGACGTTGGCAAACAGAATCAAGAGCTGGAACACGATCGAAAGAACGACAAAAAGCGTCGCCACGATCGAGAACGTGTTCTGATTCATGAAGTCGATCCATTCGGGACGCATGAAGCTCGCACCCTTGGCCCCCTTCATTACGAGGAAGTAGAAGATGGCGGTGATGGCGAGACCGGCATAAACGCCGCCCACGCGGCGGTACATCTTCTCAAAGTTGAAGGTGAAGATCAGACGGGCAATGTACTGCACGACAGTGCCGGCCACGAAGGCCACCGCAACCGAAATCAGAATGCCCGAAATGATCGTGAGCGACCGGGAGCTGTTAATGTATTCGGCCACTTCGACAAGCGACTTGCCGTCGGCCATCAGCGTGAAGGCTGCTGCAGCGAGAGCACTGCCCAGAAGTTCAAACACGATCGAAACCGTGGTGGACGTAGGAAGACCGAGCGAATTGAAGGTATCGAGCAAAATGATGTCCGTTACCATCACCGCAAAGAAGATCACCATGATTTCGTTGAAGGTGAACATCTGCGGGTTGAAGACGCCCGAGCGAGCGATTTCCATCATGCCCGAAGAGAAAGTTGCACCGAGCATGACGCCGATGCTTGCCACAAACATCGTTGTTTTAAACGATGCGATTCGGCAGCCGAGTGCCGAATTCAAGAAGTTGACGGCGTCATTGCTGACGCCGACAAACAGATCGAATACTGCCAAGAGGCCCAAGAAGACCAACAGGGCTATGTAATAGTGTTCCATGGTTCGTTGTTGTCCTAATTTGAGTGAAATACTCGGTCGGGAGTGTGCGCCGACAACATGACGAACCGGCTAAAGCTTTATGACGGAATGATGACAAGCATGCGTGCAATCAAATTCATGCCTTTTTCATTTTTGGTAGGTGATAAAACAGCAAAAAATTGCTCTAGGCGGAATGACTTTCCATATTACGCTGCGCAGTGTCCGTCAAAGCCAACCCAGACCTGCAGCGCCTTTCCAGATGAACTGAAGACCGACAATAAAGACAAGCACGGAAAGTAGGAGCACAAGAATACGCGGCTTGCTCTTTTTGGCGATCTTCGCTCCGAGCTGAGCCCCGATCACGGCGCCCGCGCCGATCATAAGTGCCGGCCCCCAGACGATGTGACCGAGCAGTGCATGACTGCCGACGCCCATCACGGCGCTCACGAAGAGCACGAAGGTGGAGGTCGCGACAGCGATCTGCGGCGGGAAACCAAGTACGAAGACCATCATCGGCACGTGCACAATGCCGCCGCCGATGCCGAATATCGACGAAATAAAGCCGACGAAAAATGAGCACACAATGCCGAGCGTCATGCTGAACTGGGCCGTCTGAGGATCCCAATCGGAGGCACTCTTATTGGCGGCTTTGCCCTTGGACTTCGAATACATGATGTAGCCGATGCCGAGCATAAAGACGCCGAACGTAAGCGAAAAGCCGGGGCCTGAGAACCATTCGGACACATAGCCGCCGAGGAAGGCGCCGGGAAGCGTCGCAAGCGCAAAAGGAACAGCGGCACGCATAAAAATGCGTCGCTGGCGAATATAAGCAAAGGTTCCGGAGATGGCGTTGCAAAAGACAGCAAAGAGGCTCGTACCGACCACTTGCTGGACAGTGGTAAAGGTGCTTCCGTGCGGCGCGATCATGAAAAGCATGAAAATCGGAACCAGAATGAATCCGCCGCCGAGTCCGAGCAAGGCGCCAACGGTGCCCACGCCGATGCCGAGCACCAAATATTCAAGTAGTTCCAGCATCTCCCTGTCCTTATCGTTGTGCGCGGCACGCAAGGCCGCGCTTTATAAATCAACAGGCAGCAAGAATACACCCAAAAAAGAGCGCACATAGACGAAACCCCCGAAGGATTGCTCCAACGGGGGTTCGCTTAAATGTTTAGCCTGGCAGT
>USBS01000137.1 GCA_900552915.1 uncultured Sutterella sp.
TCAGAAGACTGGCAAGCAGGTGGTGGTGCTCATTGATGAATATGATGCTCCGCTGCTGGATGTGGCGCATGAAAAGGAAAAACTAGATGAGCTCCGTAACACAATGCGCAACTTCTATAGTCCTCTGAAGGGAAACGAGTCTATGCTTCGATTTGTCTTTATGACGGGCATCACGAAGCTCTCAAATACAGGGATTTTTTCCGTGTTCAACAACTTCACGGACATCTCTTGGAGCGGACGTTTTTCGACGTTGCTAGGCTACACCGAAGAGGAAATCAAGAGTTCGTTTAGCGAGCATTTACAGCACGCATGTGCGGCCCTCGACATGTCCCAAGCAAAGCTATTGGCCGAACTTCGAGCCCATTACAACGGTTTTTGCTTTGACGAGAACGCCCGTACACGAGTCTTCAACCCGTGGTCGGTGCTGAGCTTCTTTTCCGACCCCCAGCGAGGTTTCAAAAATTATTGGTACCAAACAGGCGGACAACCGTCCGTGCTTAGGCACTATCTTGCGCTGCACAATCTGGAAAGTCCTGCGCACTACGATGAACCGCGAGGGGCACCAATGGCAGATCTGCGTTCCACCGTCGAGTACGCATCGATAACGTTGGATGCTCTGTTGGTGCAAACAGGTTACTTGACGGTTAAGCGCGTCTTAATGCCCGACTATGTCGAAATCGGTTACCCGAACGAAGAAGTGGCGCGATCCTTTGCGCAGCTGTACGCCGAGGCCTTGCTGAGCAAAACAACACCGATAGCCGTCGGTTTGCCTCGGCTCAACCGTGCTCTTTCGCTCGGCAATTTCGATGAGGTCCTCGACATCTTCAACCGGACGTTCACCGCAATTGATTACGAACGGTATCCGATCCGCGACGAATTTGCTTGTCGTGCATTTCTGCAGGTTCTGCTGATCGGTGCTGTGATGATGCCGCAGGTCGAGGTGCACAACGCACACGGCCGCTCCGATCTGGAAGTAACGGCCGGCAACATGCACTGGGTCTTCGAAATTAAGTTTGCGCGCTGCACCGATGATGTCGAGAAATTGGCTACGGCTACGGAAGAGCAAATCAAGAATCGCCGTTACGGAGAAGTTCCGGACGAAAAGCGATTGGTGCGGGCGGTGCTTGTCTTTAGTGCGCCCGAACGTCGCTTTACCGCCGCACGGCTGGTCGACTAAAACCTTTAGCCGTCAATATCGGCTCGATTGAGTGCTGCTCAACTATCTCAGACTTAACCGACAAGCCAAATGCCGGCCAGAACCCAGGCAAACAAGAAGATCGTATCTGCCGTCATCAAAATAATGGGAGCCCAGCCGACAGACTTGAGTTTTCCGAGGCTCGTTTTGATGCCCAAGGCTCCCATGGCGACCAAGATCAGCAATTGTGAAGCCTGCGCGAGAGCGTCGCTTACAACAACCGGAATAACGCCTACGACATTGAGTACGGCCAACAGCACGAACCCGATCAAAAAGAGGGGGATCTGGGTGAAAGGATTGACGGTCTTCGGGGTCTTGGCTTCCCCGTGTTCGCCGCGGGCGGCAAAAAGAGCCGTAAAGACAAACATCATCGGAATGAGCATTGCCACGCGCAGCATCTTGGTCATGGTGGCGGTCTGAAGCGCATCGTTGCCGAGCATGGCGCCGGCGCCCACCACCTGTGCGACGTCGTGAATCGTGCCGCCCAAGAGGAATCCGGCTCGAGAGGCCTCAAATCCCAAAAGTCCGCAGACGAGGGGATAGAGGATCATGGCAATGGTGGAAAGCGCGGTCACGGTGACTATGATCGCCAGCAGCGCCGTTTCACGCAGCTCTTTTTTGTCGATCACAAGCGCCAAAGCGGCCGCCGCGCTCGCGCCGCAGATAGCGACGGAAGCTCCTGCAAGCGCCCCTTCGGCTCGAGGCCACTTCACCCAACGGTTGAGCAGCATGGAAAAAGCAACGGTAGCAAAGACTCCCGTCACAAGAACCGTGATGGAGCCCAAGGATAGGTGCGCGAGTTCTTCGGCCGTGATGCGCGCGCCCAAAAGTGCAACGCCCAAGCGCAGGAAGTTCTTCGCACAGAGCTCAATGCCCGCGATCGCCCGAACGTCGTCGGAGATGAAGTGAAAGGCCATGCCCAGAAGCAGGGCGTAGAGAACGGTGGGACCACCGTAGGTTTCGGCCACAAACATGGCCGCGACACCGATTACGACGGAAGACAAAACACCGCGCCAGCGGCACTCAATCCAATTCTGCATAGAAACGAGGAGAAACAGCGGTATCCGGAAATCCGAACCAAGCGAAGGAGAGAGAGAAACTTAAGTGAGGATCAGCCGGAAGAAATGGATTCAAGTGCCGCCGGCAGGTTCGTATCTTACGGATATTCCCGGTTTCGTCGTCAAAAAATCTTGACAAATCAAGGCTTAATTGACGGATCCCGAATCGTTAACACTTCAACAAAACGTTTGATTCAAGACGAATTTCTGCCAGTGAAACAATGAATTTGATTTGCATCAAACGATCGAGCAAAGAACAACGGCGCCCGGAGCAAGAAAAAAGCCGTCCTGCCCCGAAGAACAGAACGGCTCTACAAATGCCGGTCTTCAGATAGACTGCTTTAGGCCTTGGCGATGCGGCCCGCCACGTTCTTGGCGGCCTCTGCGACAGGAAGCATTTCCTTCTTGTCGAGACTGCGGCGGCAGACGTATTCGAGTTCGCCAGTCTTGAGGCCGCGCTCGCCGATCACGATGCGGTGCGGCACGCCGATCAGTTCCCAGTCGGCAAACATGGGACCGGCGCGCATGTCGCGATCATCGAGAATGACGTCCACGCCCAGGTCCTTCAATTCCTGATAAAGCTTTTCGGCGGCTTCGCGCACAACTTCGCTCTTGGCGTAGTTCATCGGGCAGATCACGACTTCAAACGGAGCGATCTGATCGGGCCAGATGATGCCCTTGTCGTCGTGGCACTGTTCGATCGCAGCGCCTGCCACACGGGAAACACCGATGCCGTAGCAACCCATTTCGAGCACCTGCGGCTTGCCGTTTTCGTCGAGATAGGTGGCCTTCATCGCTTCGGAGTACTTCGTGCCCAGATAGAACACGTGGCCGACTTCGATGCCGCGCTGCAGACGGATGATGCCCTTGCCGTCGGGGCTCTTATCGCCTTCGACGACGTTGCGCAGATCGGCAACCTTGGGTTCGGGCAAATCGCGCCCGAAGTTGACGCCCGTGTAGTGGAAGCCCGTTTCGTTGGCACCGCAGCAGAAGTCACTCATATTGGCGACGGTACGGTCTGCGTAGACGACAACATCGTCGGCGATGCCAACGGGACCCAGAGAGCCCGGGTTGGCGCCGTTGAAGTGCGCACGGATTTCCTCTTCGGTGGCAAAGCGAAGCGCTCCCTTGAGTTCTTCGAGCTTGCCTGCCTTTACTTCGTTCAATTCGTGATCGGCGCGCAGCAAGACCAGAACGACCTTGGCGGGCAGAGGATTGCCGTTTTCATCCTCTTCGTCGTGGGCAAGAACAATGCTCTTGACGCAATCGGTGAGCGGAATGCCGAGGAACGGAGCGACGTCTTCGCACTTTTCCTTGCCCGGCGTGGCGTGCTTGATCATCTCCTGCGCAGGCGCCTTGCGCTCGTCGATGAGCGAGAAGGCTTCTGCGAGCTCGATGTTGGCCGCATAGTCGGAGTCGGGGCAGTAGGCGATCACGTCTTCGCCCACGTCGGCGATCACCTGGAATTCCTGAGAGCGCGACCCGCCGATGGCGCCGCTGTCGGCGCGAACGGCGCGAAACACCAGACCGAGACGCGTAAAGATCTTGGTGTAGGCGTCGAACATGATTTCGTAGGACTTGCCGGCGGCTTCGGCGTCGCGGTCGAAGCTGTAGGCGTCCTTCATCACGAATTCGCGGGCGCGCATCACGCCGAAGCGGGGACGACGTTCGTCACGGAACTTCGTGCGGATCTGATAGAAGTTGACGGGCAGCTGACGCCAGCTCGTGATTTCCTGGCGCGCCAGATCCGTGATCACTTCTTCGCTCGTGGGCTGAATCACGAAGTCGCGCTGATGACGGTCCTTAAAGCGAAGCAGTTCGGGGCCGTACTTGTTCCAACGGCCGGATTCCTGCCAGAGCTCGGCCGGCTGCACGATCGGCATCGAAAGTTCGATGGCGCCCGCAGCGTCCATTTCCTCACGGATGATGCGGGAGATCTTGCGCATCACGCGCATGCCCATCGG
>USBS01000138.1 GCA_900552915.1 uncultured Sutterella sp.
GAACGGACCGCCGATCACAAGGGCGGCGACCATGCCGAACGTAGCCGAAGTCACGGCAACAACCGTGCCGCCGGAAATGCCGTAGAGCTGCTCGAAATTGGGACCGAAAGCAGCCGACGTACCCAGGCCGCCCATCATGGATACGGAACCGGCCAAAAGTCCGTAGTGGAAGTCGACCCCCATCATCTTTGTAATGGTGACGCCGAGAATGTTTTGCAAAACAGCGAGCACCGTCACGGAAATCAGAAAGCCCAGAAGAAGCTTTCCGCCCTGGCTGATGAGCTTGAGGCTTGCCATCATGCCGATGGTCGTGAAGAACGCAAGCATCAGCACGGTCTGAAGCGTGGAGTCGAACTCCACACGCATCACGCCGTAGCCTTCAAGCACCGAAAGAACAAATGCAAACGGCATGCCGCCCACCACGGGACTCGGAACCGAGAATCGCTCCAAAACGGGAATGACGTGCTTGAGCCACACGCCAAAGTAGTAGGTACAGACCGCAAGCGCCAGAGCCTGCACCATGTCGACATGCACAACGAGCATGTTTGCCGTTTCAACTGCCAATTGGATCCCCTTTTGTCTTTTCGTGCGGCCGCAGAATCAGAGCCTCGGCCGACCGTCGCGCTCTCTAAGGGAGCGCTTTTCAAAAAAAATAACCGGACAAAGCCGGTTGCCTCATGGGATTTTGCAGGTGATCGAGTATTTTGGCAAACGGATCTAAGCACTTTATCTAAGGGCATTTTCTCTCATACCGATCCGATTGCTCCGCGAAAAACGCCCCGAAAGGCACTAAACCTCGGGGCGTTTGGGGGCTTCGATCGTTTGACCGAATGTTCGACCTAGGTTCAGCCGAGCAGCAGTTCGTTTAAGCGGCGCACAAAGGCGTTGGGATCCTTAAGCGACCCCTGCTCCGACAAAAGCGCCTCTTCATAGATGAACTCGGCCCACTTCGCGAAAGCGACATCGTCGGCCGTCTGAGCAGCCTTCTGCACCAACGCGTGCTGCGGGTTGATTTCCAGAATGAACTTGTCTTCCGGAATTTCCTGTCCTGCGGCTTCGAGCATGCGGCGCATCTGCGTCGTGAGAATCTGCCCGTGTTCGGCAGTGACGCAGCTCGGGCTTTCGACCAGACGTTCGGAAACGCGCACATCGGTCACCTTGTCGCCCAAGGCCTTCTTGAAGCGTTCGACCAAGGGTTTGGCAGCCTTGGCTTCTTCTTCCTTCTTTTCGGCGGGCTTATCCTCAAGTTCGCCGAGATCAAGGTCGGCTGCCGTCACCGGCACGAACTTCTTACCTTCGAATTCGGTGAGGTTGCCCATCAGCCACTCGTCAATTCGATCCCACATCAGGAGCACTTCGATGCCCTTCTTCTTGAAGGATTCAAGGTAAGGCGATGTTGCGGCGCTCGCGTAGCTGCCCGAAACCAGGTAGTAGATGCTCTTTTGCTTTTCGGGCATGCGGGAAATGTAGTCGGCAAGGCTCACATCCTGCACAGCGCTCTCGTTTTTCGTCGAAGCAAAGCGCAGCAGCTTGGCGACTTCCTCGCGGTTGGTGAAGTCCTCCACCGGACCTTCCTTCATCACGTTGCCGAAGTTCTTCCAGAAAATCGCGTACTTTTCCTTATCCTCGGCAAGCTTGCCGATCATGCCCAAGGCGCGCTTCGTGAGCGCACGCTTGAGTTTCTGCGTCACGGGGCTTTCCTGAAGGAGCTCACGGGAGACGTTGAGCGGCAGATCGTTCGTATCGACCAAGCCGCGGATAAAGCGCAGATAGTTGGGCAAGAATTGTTCGGCCTCGTCCATGATGAAGACGCGCTGCACGAAGAGCTTCAGGCCGTGCACCTTCTCGCGGGTGTACAGATCCCACGGGGCACGCGTCGGAACATAAAGAAGCGACGTGTATTCGAGCTCGCCCTCAACGCGGTTGTGCGCCCAGGTAAGCGGGTCTTCAAAATCGTGGCTCAGGTGCTTGTAGAACTCCTTGTACTGCTCTTCCTTTACGTCGCGCGGATTGACGGTCCAAAGCGCCTTGGCGTCGTTGACCTGCACCCAATCCCAAGTGCTCGTCGGCTTATCTTCGCCTTCCTTGGGAGCTTCGTACTTTTCCTCCCACAGCAGCACCGGCACCGAAATGTGATCCGAATACTTCGTGATGGCCGAGCGCACCGTCCAGGTTTCCAGGAACTCTTCGCAGTCGGGCTTCAAGTGCAGCGTGATGCTCGTGCCGCGAGCTTCGCGCGTGATCGTCTCGCTCGTGTACGTGCCTTCGCCCGTGCTTTCCCAACGAACGGCTTCCTGGGGAGCGGCCTTTGCCGAGCGCGACTCGACCGTCACCTTATCGGCCACCACAAAGGCCGAATAAAAGCCCACGCCGAATTGGCCGATCAGTTGGCTGTCCTTCGCCTGATCGCCCGAAAGATTGCTCAAGAAATCGGCCGTGCCGCTCTTGGCGATCGTACCGAGATGCAGGTTGGCCTCTTCAAGCGTCATGCCGATGCCGTTGTCGGTCACGGTGAGCGTCTTGGCGTCCTTATCAACCTTGACGCGAATTGCAAAAGCCGCATCGTCGCCCAGAAGCGACTGATCGGTAAGCGACAAAAAGCGCAGCTTATCGATAGCGTCGCTCGCGTTGGAGATGATTTCGCGCAGGAACACTTCCTTGTTGGAATACAAGGACTTGGCAAGCAAGGTCAGAAGCTTGGAGACCTCAGTTTGAAAACCATGGACTTCAGCAGCCATTTTCTCTATTCACCTGTATAAGCAAAATGTTCGCAAACTCAAAAAACGGCAGCCCTGCCGCCGTCTTCTATGTGGCCCTATATGGGGATACCGGCGTCCGTTTTCAAGACCGATCGACACGAAAAAACCCGAGGCGGCGCAAAACCGGCTCGGGCCTTTCTAAAGCGACCGAATCGCGAGGCGATTACTTGGCTTCCTTCTTGGTTTCTTTCTTGGCTTCTTCCTTGCGAACGAGGCTCACAACGTCGACGCCAGCCACTTCCGACAGACGGAAGAGCACAACGCGGGCGCCCTGAAAGAGGAAGTTGCCGTCCTTCTTTCCCTTGTCGCCGAGAGCCTTCACAAAGGCTTCGATCTGAGGATTGAGAACTTCTGCTTTTTCAGCATTGAACGGAACGACCACGGTCTGGCCGCCCTTAAGATAAACCGTCAACTGCTGAATGAACTGCTGAGCCATCGGAATACACTCCTATCAATATTTGCTCAAAAAACATTTCTTCCGCACACTCGACCCGCCTATTTCTGCGGCTGAGTCTTGTTCGGAAGGCTTCCCTCAATATACAGATTGCTGCGCTTGGGCGCAAAGTAGTTGGGCTTGCTCGACTTCTTGGCTTCTCGCCGAAGATCGGCTTCAATATCCTTTTTCTCACCCTTGGGCACAAAGCGGAAAAGCACTTCGTCCTTTTTCACCATCCCCAGACGCATGCGGGCGCGCTCCTCGACGGCGCCGCTGCCGCTTTCAAGCGATTCGATTTCCGCGGCCACCGAATCGTTTTCCGCACGCAGTCGATCGTTGGAGTCGCGAATCGACGCGAGCTCGGCTTCAAGCGCATGCATGCGTGCAATGCCGCCTTTACCGAGCCACAGCGGCCATTGGATGGCTACTGCTGCCGACACGAGCGCAACATAGAGAAAATATCGGGAACGCATGAAATCGACCTTGCCGGAAACACTTGCGCAGCTCAGCCCGCTGCAGATTCCAAAAAGGCGGCCTTCCGCATCCGGAAAAGCCGCCCTTCGGAACTTAACTGCAACGGGGCTCAGCGGCCTTTACAACCGCTGCCCAATCAGCGCTTAATGCAGTAGAAAGCAGCGCGGCCCGGATACACAGCGTTGGGGCCGAGGTGCTCTTCGATGCGAAGCAACTGGTTGTACTTGGCCATGCGATCCGAACGGCTCATCGAACCGGTCTTGATTTGGCCGGCGTTCAAGCCCACAGCGATGTCGGCGATGGTGCTGTCTTCGGTTTCGCCCGAACGATGGCTCACGACGGCGGTGTAGCCCGCGCGCTTCGCCATTTCGATCGCTTCGAACGTTTCCGAGAGCGTGCCGATCTGGTTGACCTTAATCAGAATCGAATTGGCCACGCCCTTTTCGATGCCTTCCTTGAGGATAGCCGGGTTGGTCACGAAGAGATCGTCGCCCA
>USBS01000139.1 GCA_900552915.1 uncultured Sutterella sp.
CAACCGAACGCTTTTTGCCCGCAGCGTGGCGCAATGCATGACCGAAAACGGCTTTGCAATGGAGAGTCTGCGCGAAAGTGCTCTCAGCGGTTATCTGACCGGCGCGATCGACATGGTTTTCTCGGCCCGAGGCAAGTATTACATCCTTGACTGGAAGAGCAACTGGCTCGGCGACAAACCCGAGGACTACTCGCAGGAAGCCATGCGTGCGGAAATCGATCGCAAACACTACGCGCTGCAGTACGTCATTTATCTCACCGCTTTGAAGCGCCATTTGATTGCGGTCGGCGCCGCCGACGAATCCGACGTTTGGGATCGAATCGGAGGTGTCTTCTATGTCTTTATACGCGGGACCGACGCTCAGGCCGCGCTCGACAATCAAGGCCGCCGAACGGGCGTTTATTTTGACTGTCCGCGAAAGGCGGTCGATGCGCTCGACGCGCTGCTCAAAGGAAACTAATCATGGCAGCTCAACGACGTTTTCAGGCCGATTCACGCCAACAGTCCTTTGATTTCGGTTCGGTCCTTTTCGATTCGACTGCGGCTGCCGAACAGTCCGTCAAAAGGACGCTCGATCTCTTGGGCTCGAACGCTGCCGCCGTCGACGCCGATGTCGATGCGGCTCGCATGCGTGCACGTGTCCTCGTGCAGATGGCCCGACGCGCTTCGGGGAACCCCGTTTCGCAGCAGACGCAGGACGCCTTGGCTCTCTTGATGTTCTGCGTCATGCAGGCGCTGCGCGAAGGAAGTCTTTGTGTGGGACGGGAAAAGTTTCGGCGTCAATCCGAAATTTTTGCCGCCGCGATGGCAAGTCGCACGGCTTTGTCTGCTCAAACGTTTAAGCCTGAGGCATTTGCTTCGTTCGAGACATTGGTGGACGGACTTCGGCACGAGGGGTTTGTGGGAGAACCGGGAAGCACCGGCGGAACAGGACCTTTTGCGGGTGGCCCGGCGCTTTTGGTAAGCGAAAGGGCCGAAGGCCAGACGCTTGTTTATACCCAAAAATCCTACGGCGAAGAGGCGTTGCTCGGGCGCTACCTTGCCCGACTTTCCGAAGGTGCCGTGTCCGTAGCCGCGGTATTGCCCGAAAAAGAAGCCGAGCGCGCGGGGGAACTCGCGCTTGCCAATCGGCTTACCGTGATCAGCGGCGGGCCGGGGACAGGCAAAACGACGGCGGTGGTGAAGCTTCTGGAAAAGCTCCTCGAGAAACGACCCGAAGCCAAAATTGTCCTTGCGGCCCCCACGGGCAAAGCTGCCAGCCGAATGAAGGAAGCGGTGGCCGGCAACGCTTCCCGAATTGAAAATCCGGTCATTCGCGACAAGCTCATGGGGCTCGGAGCCGGCACCCTGCATCGGGTGCTCTACACGCCTGGAGCGGACGGACGCGTGGCTTCGAAGGACAATCCTCTTGATGCCGACATTGTTGTGGTCGACGAATCGTCCATGATCGAAATTCGGCTCGCGGGCGATCTTTTCGAGCGCATCGATCCCGAACGCACCAAGGTGATTTTGTTGGGTGACCGTTATCAGCTGGCCGCCGTCGGTCCCGGTTCTTTCTTTGCCGATGTCAGCGACTTGGCGGGACCCTTGCACGACAACATCAGCCATCTCACCAAGAGCTGGCGCTTTGACAGCTCCAAGGCTTTGGGGGTGCTTGCCGAGGCAGCGCGAGAAGGTGATGTAGAGACGGTGGCCGAAGCTTTTCGGCAGCACGGACAAAACGATCCGGCCGAGGACAATTGTCTGCGGTTGCATGAAGAGAGGCCCGAGGCCGAGCTCACGGATGCGTTCAAGTCCTGGTTTAAAAAGGAGCTTAAGGTTGCGCTTGCGGCCGTAGCTCGATTGCGCGGCAACCGAGAATATAGGGACAAGCAGACTGCAGCTCGGGAACTTGCGCGGATCTATTTCTCAATCGGAGTGTTGGCAGCCAATCGCGAAGGTCCTATGAGTGCGCAGGCCGTCAACGATTTTGCCGAAGAAATTTTTAAGGAACAGGGCATTGCTTATCCTGCTTTTCGTCCCATGATCGTCCGCCGCAACGATCCGCTGCTGGAGGTTTACAACGGGGATACGGGTGTGGTGATGCCCGGAGACGATTGGTTTGAAGGGGGTGACTTCGACGCCGCCCGAGCAGAGGTTTATTTCCCCGACGCCGATCGCTTTGTGCGATTCGGACAGATCGGTCACATCGAACCGGCATTTGCGATTACGATTCATCAGTCGCAGGGCTCGGAATATCATCATGTGGCGGTGCTGATGCCCGTAAATGAAGCGTCGGGGCTTGCCAGCCGCGAACTCTTTTATACGGCTGTGACCCGTGTGCGCGACGAGCGCAGCGAAAACGGCACCCTTTACGGAACGCTTGATGTTTTCGGCGCTTTCGAAGTGATTGCCAAGGCTGTTCGTACGCCTGTGCGCCGAGAGGGAGGACTGGCCCGACGGATTGCACAGGCCAGAACGAAGACGGAATAAGGAGAAAAACGTGTCCAGAGAACGCGCATTTGCTCAGCTTGAGGCAGAAGGGTGGGGCGATCGAGTTCGCTTTTTTGAGGTCAATACCGCCACGGTGGCGCTTGCGGCGCAGGCGCTCGGGTGCGAACCCGCACATATTGCCAAGACGCTGGCGATGAAAGGACCCGAAGGCGCCGTGCTGGTGCTCGCCGCCGGCGACGTGAAGCTCTCCAACGCCAAATTTCGCGCGCAATTCGGCTTCAAGGCGCAAATGATCAAGGGCGACGAGGTTGAAGCGCTAGTGGGGCATGCGCCCGGCGGCGTCTGTCCCTTCGGAGTCAACGAGGGTGTGAAGATCTATTGCGATGACAGCTTGAAGCGCTTTGAAACCGTGTATCCGGCCTGCGGAGACGATCAAAGCGCCGTGCGGTTTTCGCCGGACGAACTTTTTGAGGCGTCGCACGCTCTCGGCTGGGTGGATGTGACGCAGATTCGGGAGCCTGCGGCCTGATTTTCAAAGCGGCTTGCGCCAGCCGTAGCGGGCGTCGCGCCGCAGAACAAAGCTTTCGGCTGCCTCGCGTACGGCCGCTTCGAAGTCGGGCACCTGCTTGGTGCGGAAGATTTTGGAGGCGGCCTTTTTGATGGCCGCTTCTTTGCCGTCTTCTCCGAAAAGACACAGCTGAAAGAACCAGTATTCCTTCATGCGCATCATGGCGTTTTTGCGGCTCTCGAAAAGTTCCGTGTAAGCCTCAAAGAGCGCCTCGTGAAACGCGAGGATTTCCGAGAGCGTCGCCGGCTTTTCGCCGCGCGCTTTGCGAAAGAGCGCCGGATCGGCCATAAGTGCGCGGCCCACCATGATTTCGACCAAACCTCCGGGAGCGTTTTTGTAGCGGGAGCAGGCCGCCTCAATGTCGGTGTTTGTCACTAAGTCGCCGTTGTATCCCAGCGGCATCGGTAGTTGGGAAAGCGCTTGATCGAGCACTTCGAGGCGAACATCGCCTCTGTAGAGATCCGTCTTTAGACGCGGATGCACGATGAGGCGCGTCATCGGAAAACGAGCGTAGATGTCGACGAGATTTCCAAATTCTTCCGGACTGCGGTAGCCCACGCGGGTCTTAAGTGAAATGCCGATCGGAAGCGCTGCGTCAAAGATTTCGGTGAGAAAAGCAAAAAGTTCCGTCGGGTACTGCAGAAAGCCCGCCCCCTTGCCTTTGGCGGTGACGGTTCCGGCGGGGCATCCCAGATTGAGATTGACTTCTTTGTAGCCCATGTCGGCGAGCGCCTTGGCCGCCCAGATGAAATCCTGCGCGTTGCGCGTGAGCAATTGCGGAATGACGCAGATGCCGCGGTTTGCCTCGGGCGCAAGCTCGCGAAGTTGACGATCCGTAAATTTCGGCTCGCGCGTGGGGGTTACAAACGGAATGTAGTAGCGATCGGCCGCCCCAAACATCTGCGCATGCAGGCGTCGAAAGACGACGGTCGTGAGGCCTTCCATCGGTGCGGCAGTGAGTTCGGGCAATGCGGTCATGGGTTAGTGAGGAGAGTTTGTGCGAAGGCGTAATTTTAGGAACGAGTGCTTGTTGTGCAAGCGGTCGGTACTTTGCCTAAGCGTTGTGAGAGCGCAGACAGCCTGCGGTAAAATGCCGCCTCAACCATCCCGCTCGATAACAAACAACAATAGACGGAG
>USBS01000140.1 GCA_900552915.1 uncultured Sutterella sp.
TATATCGCCGGGAAACACCTGTTGTCGGTGCGCGACCTGAACCTTTCGGCGCATATCGGCGAGTTGCTCGACGCGGGCGTCACTTCGTTCAAGATCGAAGGGCGGCTCAAGGGGCCCGAATACGTCAAGAACCTCACGGCCTACTACCGCCGCCGCATTGACGCGCTGCTGGAAAAACACGCGGGAGAACCCGGCTGGGAACGCGCCTCGATCGGAGAATCCACTTTTACCTTCGAGCCCGACCCAGAAAAAACCTTCCGGCGCGGCGCCACAGACTATTTTGTCAACGGCAGACGGCCGCAAATTGCCGCACTCGACACCCCGAAGAGTACAGGAGAATTCATCGGCACTGTCGCCACTGTAAATTCCGCAGGGGCTCAGACGGTCGACATCAAAACCAAAGCCGAAATCGCCAACGGCGACGGATTGGTGTACCTGACGGCCGCCGAAGAACTCGCGGGCCTCAGAGTCAACCGCGCCGAGGTGGTGCGGCCGGGCCTTGTGCGCATCACGCTGCATGAGCCCCTAAAACGCCACCCGAGCCTTGTGCCGGGCGTACGGATCAACCGCAACAAGGACTTCAAGTTTGAAAAGCTCCTGGCGCAGGAGAGCGCCGAACGCACGATTGCGGCAAACCTCATGCTCACGGTACGTCCTCACGCTCTGGAACTGACTGCAACTGCCGCCGGACTCACGGCCGAGGCAAATCTTGAGCTCGACGTGCAGGCCGCGAAAAATCCCGCGGCGCTTGAAAAGCTCAAGGCAGCTCTTTGCAAGACCGGCGGCACGGTGTTTCGAGCCGAAGAGGTTGAAATTGTCTGCGCGGGCGGCCCGTCGGTGCCGTTTGTACCGGTGTCGACCGCCAATGCACTTCGACGTGATGCGCTCGCAAGGCTTGCCGCACTGATCCAGCAAACACATCCGAAGTCGCAGAGATTTCCCGCCACCGCGGCTGGAGCCGAAATTCTCAAGGGCCTCGCGCTCGACTACCGCGCCAACGCCGCAAACGAAAAAGCCGTTTGCTTTTATAAAGATCACGGTGCCGCAAGCGTTGCACCGGCCTTTGAAAAAGCGTCGGCTTCAGGGCAAAAGCTCGATTTGCTTGCAATTTCGCTGATGCGTTGCCGTCACTGCGTGCGGCATACGCTTCGACTTTGTCCCAAGCAGTTCGGTAAGGACCCGAAAGAGAAAGCGAAATTCAAGCAAATGAACGGCGGGAAGATGAAGCCCCTGCCGCTTATCCTGACCGCAAGCGGTGGCACGAGGCTTCTGGCGCGCTTTGACTGCCGCGCCTGCGAAATGACCGTTTCGCTCATTCCGAAAGAGCTGACCGGCCAGGCGCTCAAAGACTCGGTTTGCGCCTTGAGTTCGTAGGCCATCAATGTGATGCGTGACCGAGGACTTATCTCTGGAAGTTTCTATTAGAATTCGGGCAACCAATGACAAGAGCATTGGTGCGGATGTTGATGCACAAAGGTTTGCCGGAAAGAACTGATGTGAGTAGTCCTCGGGAAGGGTTTTGTGACGTTACCTCGTACCGGCTAGGTTTGTCACCGCGACAAACTGAAAGAAAACACTAACAGAGACCCTGCTTAGGCAGGGATCTTTGTATCACGGTTTTTGATTGCGCTATCGCACACAACATGCTCCTGGATGTGAGATACGAATTCCATCTTGGGCATAAAAACAAATTCCATCGATTGGAGCTTTCTTTTACTGCGGACGTGGTTGCCGCTGGCAACATTCTAAAGAAGAGCCGGGCAGGCTCGGATCGCCTGTGAAGCGAATCTCATTAGGGATCAGCAGCAGGAACCTTCCTGAGGTGAGCCTGATTTGCTATCCGGGATTCCCCGACGGAAGTCGGCGGGAGGAGGTCAAAATCCTGCGGAAAAGAAAATTCGCAATCAGATGGCGAACTCATATACGAATGCGTACGTCCCGGTTATAGACAATGTTGATGCAGCGTCTATCTGAAGGACTTGTGCGTAGGCCCGCAACGTTGCCTTAACGATTTTGCGCTAGCATTGCCGACTGTACTGAAACCTTTAACTTCATAGCCCACATGAAATCCATCTTTGCCAAGGCCTTTGCCGAAGCGGCGCTTCTCATCACGTCGCATACGCTTGCCGCCAAGACCTTTGCGGCCTTCTGGAACCGCGTGTCTCCGAAGCTTGCCGAGGGTGTGGGCTACTTTGAAAAGCACGACGGCGCAGGGCTTGAAGCCGACAAAACGTTTCTTGAACGCATCACGTTCCGCGATCCCGAGATCACGCGCATCGTCGACGGATGCTTAAAAGAGTTCCTGCATTCGGACGTCCTGACTCTGATCGGGCAAGTGCAAAAGATCGAGGACGGCATCCGCAGCCGCCAGGAACAGATCAACGCCTGGAAGCTCGCGAGCATCGCTGCTCCTTCCACGTCGCTTATGCCCTTGAAGGCCACGCGCGCCGCCTTGGGACGCCGCATCGAGCGCGAACGCCAGGCAATCGAAACGGACCGTCAGCGCATCACGGGCTTGCGCAACGAAACGTTGAAGCGGCTCGCGCAGGACGGCATCGAAATGACGCCCGAACAGCTTGACGGCATTCTCTACTCGGCCGAAGGATCCGACCTCGCACAGGTGATGGCTGTTGCCGAAAACATCAAGGCGATCGAGGCCCTGTACAACCAGAAAGGCATCAACTTTGACGCCTCCATCAACGGCGGCGAGGAGATCACCCTCTTCCGCAACGGCACCCTGCAGATGGCCTTCTGCTGGAACATTGCCCAGCAGACCAACGCTGACAACAGCGCAGCCGGCACGACCAACAGCGGCGACGACATCCTGTTCATGGCGTTCCCGACTGAGTCCGGCGACCCCGCACTGTGCGGCGGCATCTGGGGCTTCGGCGTGTTTGACAACGGCGACGAGAACAAGATCGCTGCCTCCAAGACCTTCATCAACTTCATGGCCAACTCTGACGAGACCGCAAAGGCCGTCAAGACCTCTACTTACTTCTCCGTCAAGAACTCTCTGTCCGACCTGTACAAGGACGACGAGGTCATGAACGAGTACCAGAAGCTCATGCCTTACCTGGGCGACTACTATCAGGTCACTCCCGGCTGGGCCGAGGCTCGTACCGCTTGGTGGAACATGCTGCAGCAGGTTGGCCAGGGCACTGACGTGACCACCGCCGTTACCGAGTTCTGCAACACCGCTAACGCAGCGGCCAGCGCATCCTGAACCTCCTGAAAAAACCTCCGGTTTGTAACTAAACCCCACGGCGTCCGACCTCTGACATGAAACGCAGCGGTGGGACGCCACTTTTATCGAATGAACCTGTGACTTTAAAACAGAAGGGAGCGATCCTCTTGGCACATACCGCAGCTGCCAAAAAGCAGAGCGAGCCGAAGATGAGCCGCGCGCTTGTCCGGCAGGAGACCATCGCAGGTTACCTGTTCCTGCTGCCCAGCCTCATCTTCTTTATCGGCTTTGTCATCTACCCCATGGTGATGTGCATCTTCACCAGCTTCTTTGACTCCAGCATGAACCGCGCCGATGTGTTCATCGGCCTGCAGAACTATGTGGAGCTGTTCCACGACAGCGTCTTTCTGGGCGCACTGCGCAACACGCTGATCATTGTTGTCGTGTCGGTGCCCATCACCTGCATCTTCTCGCTGTGGGTGGCGTCCGCCATCGTCAACATGCCGCCGTGGGCGACCTCGCTGTTCCGCGTCATCTTCTATCTGCCCGTCGTCACCGGCTCTGTCGCTGTTACCGTCGTGTGGAAGTGGATGTTCAACAACTACTACGGCATCTTCAACTATCTGGGCAAGTCGATGGGCCTCATTGACCAGAACATCAACTGGCTGGGCGATACCCGCTACGCGCTGGCCTGCATCATCCTGATCCTGCTCACGACCTCTGTCGGCCAGCCCATCGTGCTGTATGTCTCCGCGCTCGGCAATGTGGACCAGTCCCTGGTCGAGGCCGCTGAGGTGGACGGTGCCACGAAGCTGCAGGCCTTCTGGAAGATCAAGTGGCCGCAGGTCATGCCCACCACGCTGTACATCCTGGTCATCACGACGATCAACTCCTTCCAGTGCTTCGCGCTGATCC
>USBS01000141.1 GCA_900552915.1 uncultured Sutterella sp.
GATGAATGAAATCAGCCTTGCTCGGCAAAAGGGCTATTTGTAGAACCCGCCTTAATAAGCTCTTTAACAGGTTGGCTAATAAGCCGAGAGCCGTTTCTCCGGTGCCAAGACTCAGGTCAACCGCCTCACCATCTCTCCGATCAGCCGAAAAAATAATTCCATTCATTCGGACTACATATCGGCTGTTATTCTAGGCAGAAACTGAGAGTATTTCGCGGATAGCTCAAATGATTATCACCCTCCCTTATTCCTTTGTTTGTCTCGCGATCCCCAACCTCATCGCAGCGAATCGTCCCGCCTCGGGAACATCTCAACTTATTAACTTGCTTATTAAGTAACAAGACACTTAATAAGTTGCCCAAGCCGATAAGTTCACAAAGCAATCGCGAAAAAGCCCGTGCCGCCGAGCCAGCGAACACGGGCCGTTTACAATTTAAGAGTCAATTGATCAACCGAAGAAGATCTGATTGAAGACAAGCGTTGTGATCATGCCGAGCACCATCGGAATCCAGGTGCGGCGGACGATGGCCATCGGCGAAACGCCCGCGGCACCGGCCACGGCAATGATGACGCCCGCCACAGGACTCATGGCACGAATCATGCCGCTGGCAAACTGCATCGGAGTCACCAAGGCCTCAACGGAACCTCCCAAGCCGGCAGCTACGTCCGGAGCCAACGAAGCAAAGGACGAATAAGCACCCACGCCGGACCCCGTGAGGAATGTCACAACCGAAACGATAGCTGTGAGCAGAACCGTCATGGCACCCATACCCGCGCCGACGCCGTTGGCCGAGTTGATAAGAATGTCGATGAGACCGGACGTCTTAAGACCGGTAGCAAAGAACTCGGCGCAGATGATGAGCGCCACGATGCCGGTGAACATCTTGCCCATCGCCTGGAACATGGCCATAGCATCCTTGAAGATCTTCTTGACGTCGCGCAGGCGAATGATTTCCACAATGACGACAAAGACCCACACCATAAAAAGAGCGGCGATGGTGTCGAGCTTGATCGATGCGAAAACAAGCTTGGAAAAGATGATCAGCAATGCAATCGGGAGCACCGGAAAAATTGCATACCACTTCGGAACAGTCGGGACTTCCGCTTTCTTGACTTCAACAACTTCGGCAACCTGATCGTCACCTTTGTTGTCGTAGTAACGCTGCACGAAATAGTGCGCAATGGCAGCCACGATCAGGGTCGGCACCGCAAGAGGCAATTGGTACTGTACAAGGTAGATAATCGGATCGAGATTGGCAACCTTGGCTGCAAGGCTTGCTGTACCCGCCGTCGGCGCAAAGGTCATGCCGGCCGAGGTACCGATCACCGCTGCAGCAGCAGCTCCTGAAACGCCCACTGCCTTCAAAATCGGGAAGAGTGCCACCAAAAGCAGCATCGCCAGGCCTGCAGCTGACGGAATCACGATCACCAACAGCTGACCGATGATGTAGCCGAAGGCAAGCACCAAATACGGAGCCTTCAGGGCAGCAAGGGGCTTAACAGCCACATCAACAAGCGCCTTGGCCGCGCCGATGCGGTCCATATAGGCAGCAAAGCCGCCTGCGGTCATGATGAGAAAGCCGATGCCCGCACTTTGCTTGGTGGCAATCGACTTCAAGGTAGCAAAGATGTCAAACAGCCAGAAGCCTGAAGGCTTGACGCCCTTCGGAAGGAATCCCGTGCCGGCAAGAGCAACACAGATGAGAATCGCAAGACCGGCAAACAACAGCACCATATGCGTCTGATAACGCTTGATGAGCGCCCAGCCCGCCAACACCGTAACGATCACGGCAATCAGAGGCAGAACCGTAGTCATGATTGTCTCCTAGTGGTTCAGATATCAAAGAAAAGCAGAAAATGCAGATTCAAGCTGATCCATTGCCTTGCCTACCTGTTTGCGCAAAGCCTCGGTCTGCGATATTTCGCCGGCAAGTTTGGCCGAGAACTGTTCGAGCATCTCCTCGACTTCCTTCGGAGCGGCACTGCCGGCCGTCTTTCGTCCGGCAATGATCTTTCTCGGGTCAAGCGCCTCCTGAAATTCGGCTTCGCTCATCGGAAGCTCCGCGGGACCTTCGGGATACTCCTCTGCAATTTCTTCCTTGTAGATGCGCTGCATTTCGGCGTACGGGAAAGCCTTCGGAAGCACGTTGTTGGCACGAGCCCAGGAAACCATGCGGCTGGCCATGTGATGACCGATGCGGAAAGGCAATCCGTGCACTCGCATCAGGCGGTCGGCGATCTCCTGCGAAGCCGTCCAATCGCTGTTGAGCTCTTCGAGCGCACGCTCCGGGTTGATGCGCAGCGCATTGAGCACCTTGAGAAAACGCTCGAGCATCGAAATGCAGGTTTTAGTCATGCGGCCGTTTTTGGCGACGCTTTTGCCGTCAACCATGCCCGGCACCAAATTGTGTACACGCGTAAAGACTGCGGTCATTTCGGAGACCACATCGCTTGCGTCGCCGCGGCAGTTGTTCATAAGCCCGGGGTTGCGCTTTTGCGGCATGGCCGACGATACGTATGTGTTCTCTCCGCCTTCCTGCAGAATGATCCAGGGACGGCTCTGCGCATACTGAACCATGATGTCGTTGATCATGGATCCCGCATGCACGCCGATGGAAGCTGCAATAGACGAAACTTCAAGCGCAAAGTCCACGGGTGTTTCGCACGTGCAATCAAACGCATTGATGCGGGGACGATCGAACCCCAGAAGTTCGGCCATCCGATTGCGGTTCAGAGGCCAGCCGGTGCCGTTTAGCACCGTAGCTCCCATCGGGCATTCGTTGTAGCGCAAGAGACACTGGTTGAGCCGCTCGCGGTCGCGCAGGAAAGAAGCAACAAAACCCAACAAGTAGTGAGCATAGCTGTTGGGCTGAGCCGCCACTCCGTTGGTGTAATTGGGGACCACCGTGTTGCGGTGCTCGCGGGCGAGCTCCAGAAGCTTCGTGATAACGGCGTCAAGCGCACAACACAGATCAAGTGTCTGCTCGCGCAGAATCGCCACGCGCATCGTCGAAAGAATGTCCTGACTGGACCGACCGGCATGAAGAATTGTCACTTCGGGTCCTGTGGCGGCAATCACCATCGGTTCATAGGCAATGTATTTCTTCACGCGCTTAGCGGGATCAATCTCGGCCTCTTTTTCCACCGCAACGATTCCGCGGGCGGCAAGTTTGGCTGTGGCTTCGTCCAACAGCTTTTCCTCGCTGTTGGACAGTACGCTTGCTTTGTTGATTTGAGATATCCAATAAAACTCGTCGTGAATCACGATGTCGGCTCCCAAAGAAAACGATCGGACTTTCCTGTTATCGGCAGTATTGGTCCAAATTCACTGTAACTCAAAACGAATAACGCAAAACCAGTTTGCATAGTACGCAAAATAAGATCAAAATTATCCTGTTCAGTCAGCCTCTTATCAAAGCCATGTCCAAGCTCGATGATCTTGCCGCCTGGCGCTACCTTATTGCCTTCGCCAAGACCGGAACTCTTTCGGCGGCAGCCGACTTGCTCGGCGTGGACGTCTCCAACATTTCCCGTGCCATTGCAGGACTGGAAAAGGCGCTCGGCTGCGAGCTGATTCGCCACAACTCGCGTCCGATGGATCTTTCGGAAACCGGAAAACTTGTTGTAAAGCGCATGACACCGATCGTGAAGGCGCACGACTCGCTCATGCAGAAGATCATTGACGACAACAGCGCGCTCACCGGCAATATCCGCTTATCTTCGGCGCCGGGCTTTGCCGCAAGACGTCTGACACCGCTGCTGCAGCGTTTCTACGAAATGCACCCCGGCATCACGGTTGAGATCTTGAGCGGCTACAAACCGGTCGACGTACAAAAAGGACTTTGCGATGTGGCAACCATTACGGGCGAGCCGTCGCTTCCGGGCCTCTGCTACATGAGCCGCGGACGCAACGTGTATCTGCCAGTAGCAAGTCCCGTTTACATCCAAAAACACGGCATGCCGATCGATCCCGTAAGTCTGCGGCTGCACACGGGACTCGTCTACAACGGACCTGTGCGCGAAGAAACCAAAGTTCTTTACCGCGGCGACAAAGCCGAACCGATC
>USBS01000142.1 GCA_900552915.1 uncultured Sutterella sp.
GCACCGATGGCAATCAAGGCATAAACAGCCCATTCGATGCCGTAAGTATCGGCCAGAACGCCGAGCAGCGGCGTAAAGATGCCGCCCAAGCTGGCCGCAAGCCCCATCGTGACGCCCGAAGCAAAGCCCACGTTCTTGGCCAAGTAGGTTTGGCCGAGCACTACAAAGGCTGCGTAGGTGCCGTTGAGCGAAAAACTGATGACGGCGGCAAGCGCAAACACCCACCAAACGGACGGCGCGACAAGTAGCAGAGCAAAAGCGGGCGCTAAACCGAGATAGCCGAGCTTGCAGGCGTGGACCAATCCGAGTCTTTCGGTAAGCCAGCCGCCCAACGCTGTCATCACGGCGCCGCATAGACACAGAAAGGTGAGAAGGGTGCTTGAAAACGCTTCGCTGATGCCGAATTGCTTGATGCAAAAGAGCGGCAGGAAGACGAGCGTGCCGGTTGTCGCTACGCTGCGAAACAAAATCACGAGGCTCAAGCGGGCAAAGGCAGGCCAGTCGTTTGACCGGTTTGTCGTGTGGTTTTGAGGCGTCTTGGGGTTGCTTTGATCGGTCGCACCGGCAGTGCCGGTCATTTTCTGCACCGACCACAGCATGAGTGCAGCCATCGCTACACCCCAGACGGCAAACAAAATCGTGCCCGGCGTTCCCCAAGCGGTAAGCGCCGCCGCGGCAATGAGCGGCGCAATGCCGAAGCCGATGTTGCCGCCTACCGAAAAGATGCCCATGTCGGCGGCCTTTTGCTGCGAGATGCGGTTGACGGTTTGCGCGGCAACCGGATGGTAGACGGAACTGCCGATGCCCATCACCGTCACGGCAAGGAAAATTAGCCAGTAGTTGGAAGCAAGACCGGATAAGCCCAAGCCGACGCCGCTCATGACGATGCCGAGCGACATGAACCACGTCTTGCTGCTTTTGTCCGCCCAATAGCCGAACGCGGGCTGCACGACGGAAGACAGGCACGAAGAGGCAAACATGAGGCCGGCGACTTCCGTGTAGGAAAGACCGTTGTGCAAAACCAGAAACGGCAGAATGGCGGGCAGCGCTCCGGGCGCCAAGTCGACGCTCAGGTGTCCCAGAGAAAGCAGATACACGAAGAGTTTGCGCATAACCATACCGTTTTGAGTCGGTTACGGCAAACTATAACGCCGAGCGGGACAGTGAGAAAAAAGCCGACCGATTCGAGTGCGAACCGGCCGGCAGGCTTCTCAGAGGAGAGTTATCGGTTAGTTGGCATATTTGGCTGCGCTTGCACCCGCCAGACGACCGAACGTGAACACATCGGCGATGGCGTTGCCGCCCAGACGGTTGGCGCCGTGGATGCCGCCCGTGACTTCACCTGCGGCAAAGAGGCCCGCAATGGGTTTGCCGTTGGTGCCGATCACTTCGGCCTTGGTGTTGATCTTCACGCCGCCCATCGTGTGGTGAACCGTCGGCACCTTAAGGCAGGCGTACCAGGGACCTTCGGTCATCGGCGCGTCGTCGGTGTTGGTTGCGGCAAAGCCGAACTTGTCCTTTTCGACCTGGTGCGACGCGGCCTTGTTGTATTCGGCTACGGCGGCCTTGAGGTTGTCTGCCGGAACGTTGATGACTTAGGCAAGTTCATCGAGCGTTGCGGCGGTCTTGACGCGACCCAAAGCAAGCATATCCTTCATCGTCACGCCCATGCGGTCGGGTTTGTTGAGATCCGGATAGCGAAGCTTGTTCATCACGAGCCAATACGTTCCTTTGGGCTGCTTGAAAATCGCCTTGCAAAGCGTGTCGCGCGCCGCGCCTTCGTTGACGAAGCGATCGCCGTTAAGGTTCACAAACAGACGGTTGCGGCCGGAAGTCGCGATGTCTTGCATCAGGCCCGTGCCGGGCGTGCCGTTGGGATGCAGTTGAATATCGGACAAACCGATCAGTTCCGCACCGACCGCCTTGGCCATCTTGAGGCCGTCGCCTTGAGCGGCCTTATTGATGTTTGTGGTGCCGATGCGGTTGTCGAGCACGACTTCCTTCCAAACGCCGGTGTTGACTTCCTGACGGAACTTAACGTTGGCGCCGAACCCGCCCGTGGCAATCACGACGCTCTCGGCCTTAACAGTAATCGGCTGGCCGTGACGCAGGGCCTTCACGCCCGTGACCTTGCCGTCTTTATCGGTCAAAATAGCTTCGGCCGGGCACTCCATCAGGAATTCGACGCGGTCCTTGTACTTGGTCTTGAGTACGTTTTCAAAGACCGACGTGTAGGCGTAACCTGCGGGCTTGACGCCGTAGTGGCTGCGCTGGCCGAGAGAACCGGTGGCTGCACCGATACGGTCGCGGAACACGACGCCCTGCTTTTCCATCCATTCCACGGTCGGATAGGCGTTTTCGGTGAGGTAGCGCACGAGTTCGGGCGTACCGACGTTGTGACCGCCCTTCATTGTCGAGTTGTAGAACGTTTCGACGCTGTCCTTGATGCCCTGAGCTTTCTGGCGCTTATCGTCCACGGCGTTGAGTGCGCCGCCCGACACGTTGGTCGAGCCGCCGAGGTAGCCCAGTTTTTCAACGATGACGACTTTGCCGGCGCCGTTTTCAAGCGCGGATACCGCGGCTGCAAGGCCCGTGCCGCCACCGCCGATGATGGCAACATCGCCCGTAACCGTGAGCGGCTTGGTCGAGTGCTTGCTGATTTGCTTAGTCCACCGATCCATGTCGGCATCCGTAGCGCCAGCCGCCTTCAGACACTCTTCGACACCTTGCACCAATGCAAAGCTCGAGAGCGTGGCGCCCGACATGGCGTCGACTCCGATGGACTGGTTCTTGATGATTTCGGCGCTTTTTTCCTTCAAAGCGACCTTGCCGACGCCGAAGGACTCGAGATCCTTCGTGGAAATCGATTCGATCTTGCCTTGCTTGATTGTGACCTTGACCGTCATCGGTGCGTTGTGACCGATGACTTTGGCTTCGTAGGCGCCGTCCTTTAAGGCGGCCGATGCCGATGCTGCCATTGTGCCGATTACGGCGGCAGCAACCAAACTGCGAAGACGCATGGTGTCTCCTCTCTTTGTGGTGGCGCATCGAATGGTTAATTGCGTCAGACCTGCGCAGGATGCACCGTGGGTCTGAATTTTCGGTTGGTTAACCAACCGTTCGATTGTATTTTCGAGAGGAGTTCGAGAGCGTACTAAGTATCTTGACTTGCATCAAAAAACGTGTGCGGCAGAGTCTATGCTGCTTCCGGACAGCAAAATCCCGCACGGTCGTAAAGCACATGCGGGATTCATTCGATTCAGTGCGGACTATCTGGGACCGGGACCGCGACCGGGACCTTCAGAACCTCTGCCGGGACCGCCCGGGCCTCTACCCGGACCGCCCGCAGGGCCGGGCCCTCTACCGGGAGGCGGAGGATTGCGGTGTGGCGGAGGTGCCGGATGCGGAGGTGGAGCAGCCGGACGAGGCGGCGGGGGAGCCGGCGGCTGATAGCGAGCTACCCAGAAGTCGCGATATTCGCGAGGCGTGTAGCGGCGGCCTTCATAGTGCCAGTAGTGGCCGTCCCAACGGCCGTGACCGTAATTTTTGCGGATGTAGTCGCGAATGAGTGCATCGCCTACGCCGACCAGAATGTCGGCCAAAAGTGCGTCGTTGCCGGCAAATGCAACGGCCGGAACGGCACCGATCGCTAAAACGGCGGCAGCGCCTTGAAGAATGCGGCGGCGGGGATAGGTGGTGGTCGTCATGGCTTTTTCCTTTAGCAAAAGTTCAAATTGATAGATCCAAACTTTTCTGACGACCATCATAGGGAAGGCGTGCGTAAAGCGGTGTAAGGAAATCGATCGAATTGCGATTTTTGCCTGAAAAATAAGTATGAACCGACGTTCAGAACGGCTCGTTTCGGTGTCGGCAGACGGATCCGAAACAACTGCTCGGGATGGG
>USBS01000143.1 GCA_900552915.1 uncultured Sutterella sp.
CATTGCTTGCATTTTCGTTACGCACGTCAATGCGACGGATATGAACCGACTGCGGCGACGTTGCCTTGAGTTCCTTCAAAAGCTCCGTTCGTCTTCCCGCTACACCCAATTTCCAGCCTTTTGCCAGCAATTGGCGTGCGATTTCTTTGCCGATGCCGGAAGTGGCTCCGACGATGACTACTTTAGGCATGGTGATTCTTGAGAGCAGCAAGCGTCTTTTCGTCTTTTTTCGTCAAACGACCTTCGCTTCGTGCCTTTTCGATCAATTCGGGACGATTCTTGAGCGTTGCTTCCAAACTCTTTTCACGCCGCCAGGCTTCGATGTTGGCGTGGTGTCCGGTTAGAAGCACATCCGGCACGCGCATGCCGTGCCATTCTTCGGGACGCGTGTAGTGCGGCGCGTCAAGAAATCCTGTTGCAAACGATTCGTCGGAAGCCGACAAATCCTTAATTGCTCCGGGGATCTGACGCACCACGGCATCAATGAGCGCGCAGGCCGCAAGTTCTGCCCCTGAAAGCACAAAGTCGCCGAGACTGATGAGTTCATCGACGCAGGTCGAAAGGAATCGCTCGTCGATGCCTTCGTAGCGGCCGCAGATGAGCACCAGCTGCAGATCGCTTTCGGACGAGAAGGAACGCACCTTGGCATCCGTCAGATGGCTTGCGGACGGAGCAAAAGCAATCACGCGTCCGTGATTGCCTGAGGCCCGAATGTGCTGCAGCGTCAAGTACAGCGGATCGGCCATCATCACCATGCCGGGGCCGCCCCCGAAGGGACGATCGTCGACCGTACGGTGCAGATCGGTCGTCACATCACGCGGATTCCAGAAATGCACATTCCACAGACCTCGCTTTTTAGCGCGGGCCGTGATGCCGAAATCCGTAATTGAGGAAAAAATCTCGGGAAAAAGCGTGATGATGTCAAAGCGTGCTGCCACGGCAGTCTCTCTCAATTAGATCCAGGAAGGGTCCCAATCGACGCGCACGACGCCCTCGTCGAGATCCACTTCGAGCACATACTGTTCAACGTCGGGAATGAGATAGACGGCATCCTTGCCGTCGACCTTGGGGCCGCCTTCGACCTTGAAAATATCCTGCACGGTGTTGGTGCCGATTTCGGTGACGCGACCCAGTTTCACGCCATCCTTGTTGACGACGGGAAGACCGATCACATCGGCCGCCCACACTTCACCTTCTCCCGCTTCGGGGAAGTCTTCGCGCAACACGCCGATGCGTCCGCGCAAAGCGTCGGCCTCTTCCTTATTCAAAACGCCCTTGATGCGGGCGATGAGCATCTGGCCATGGACCTTGAGCTCCTCGACTTCAAGCTCCTTAGTGTTGCCGCGGATGTCGGTCAGAAACCAACGCTTGGTGGCCGCCAGAATCTCCGGTTCTTCAAAGGGAACCACTCGCACCCAGCCGCGCACGCCATAGGCGCCGTTGGTGCGGCCCACAGACAAAATGTTGTTGTTTTCGGACATGGAAATGTTCGTGCAAAAAAGAGCGGCCTTCCCGCTTATCGGAAAGACCGCCCTCGGCGTTTGGAGCTGCTCAACCGGCCTTAGAAGGAAACCGTCGAAAACCGCGAGTTAGATACCGAACCCATCTCAAAGAGGATAGCCTTCGATGCATTCGGGTGTGCTTGGACACGAGAGGCACGGCACCGAAAGCGAGGTTCGCAGGCAGTTTCGTTTGACGGTCGGGTTAACTTCCTTTGTTTCGGAGGGTCAAGCGCTTACGTCTTGTCGCGAATTAGGCGGCAGCCTTCTTGGCACCCTTGAGGATGCGGGCAACCGTGTCGCTCATCTGAGCGCCGTTCTTGACCCAGTGAGCCACGCGTTCTTCGTTGAACGTGAGGCGCTGCGGGCCTTCAGCGATCATCGGGTTGTAGAAACCCAGACGTTCGTTGAAGCGGCCGTCGCGGCGATTGCGGGAATCGGTCACTACGATGTTGTAGAAGGGACGCTTCTTGGAGCCCGAGCGGGACAGACGAATGATAACCATTGTGTTTTTCCTCTTTTAAATCAATGCGCCCGTACCAGGCGCGGTCAATCTGCAACCAGCAGAAAAGTGCGCACAAGAAATCCTTTCGGTCCTTGTGCGAAAGGCGCAATTTTACGCGCAAATTTCCCAAAAAATCAAACCGTTGGCTCGAAAAGAAGATCCTCGAGCGAGACCAAGTGCAATTTATCGTCGCGAGCAGCCAGATCCTTGAGCCGAGGATCGAATCCGCTGCGTGAAAAAAGCCAGCGGTGCACGATAGCGCGCGGCCGCAACGGCAGCGCCGAGATTTTCGCTTCAAGCAAATCCAGGACCTCGAGTTTGACCGGAGAAGAGGTGTACTTGCATTCGGCAACCAAGCAATTTTCCCGCTCGTAATCGGCGCCGACAAGGTCGATTTCCTTATCCTTGTGCCACCAACGGCCAAGCTCGGACAGATGCATCGGCAAACGGCCGCTTCGGCCGAGACCAATCAGATATTCCTTGCAGGCATCTTCAAAAGCACGCGAGGCAAAAGACGCAAAATTAGGCTCCACTCGTCTGCGGTAGTCCTGCAAAGCACTGCTTCGTGTCGGCAAAGCAATGCTCGAACTGCCCACGAACCGAAACCAGAACTTCAAAAAATTGTCTGCAATGCGATATATGCCTCGTTGCACGTTGCCGGAATCGCCCGAACCGGCAAAGACCGGAAGCTCCTTCTCTACAAGATCCATATCCTGAAGTACGCCCAAATATTTCGAAATGATTCGGGCATCGATGCAGCTTTTCTGCGCGATTTCTCCATGGGCGGCGGCACCGTAGGCAATAGCGCGCAGAATACTGTTGTAGCTCACGCTTGAGCGCGTTTCCTGCATCAGGATAAGCTGCTCTTCGGAATGCAGAAAACTGTTGTCTCGAAGAACGTTGAAAGCCAAATTTTCCGCAAGCGACAAATCCTGCTGCATCCCGCCAAGGTAATACGGGATACCGCCCAAAGCCGCGTATGCCCGAAACTTGTCATCGGCACAATAGCTCGGGAAAAATTCCGCCGTCGTGCGAAAACTAAGCGGCCGCACCTTCATAACGATCTTTGCCCGTCCGTAGAGCGGATTTTTTTGCCCAAGCACTTCTTTGGCAATGAACGATACGGCGCTGCCGCATAGAATCAGCACAATGTTGAGGCGACTAAGGACTTGGTCCCAAGCAACCTGCAGCTCGGAAAGGATGCTCGGCCGCTGCTGAGCAATGTACTGAAATTCGTCTATGACAAGCACCTTGCGTCGCTCGGGCTCACTGCGCGCGAACACTTCAATTGCGGAAACCCAATCGGAAAACACAGCACCGCCTTGGCCGGAAAAAGCTGCCATAGCCGCCGAAAATTCGGAAAGCTGGATGGAATCTGGCCAATTGCGAGCCGTGTAAAACAAAGTCCGCTTGTCTTTGCAAAACTCCTCAAGCAGTCTCGTTTTGCCGACGCGTCTGCGTCCATACACAATGGCCATTTGCGCCGATCCGTCATCATAGGCGTCCTGCAGAACTTCCAACTCGCCGATGCGACCGAAGAATTTGCCTTCTATTTCCATGAGCATCCTGCAAAAGTTAATTCGCCATATTTAAATATGACATATTAAATATGACCATATTTTAATATGGCAAATGAGCAAAGAACAGCAAGCCTCGAAATCGCGGTCAGAAAAGCGAGCCGGTCTGACCGACAGCGAGCTCCTGAATGTCCGTCGATTCCTTGTCTTCCTGCAAATGGTTCTCTTCAGACACAGTCTCATTGCCGATCATCTGCATGAAGCGAGCCTCGTCAATGATGGCAACACCCAGCGACTGCGCTTTTTCCAACTTGCTGCCGGCGGCTTCGCCCGCAAGCACATAATCGGTCTTCTTGGA
>USBS01000144.1 GCA_900552915.1 uncultured Sutterella sp.
CTCTTCGACGGGGCCGCTTTCGACGATTCGTCCGAGGTACATCACCACCACACGATCGCAGATGTAGCGCACGACATTGAGGTTGTGCGAAACAAAAAGCATCGTCATGCCGGTTGCGCGACGCAGATTGTTCAATAGCTCGAGCACCTGAGCCTGAATCGACACGTCAAGCGAAGCGACGGGCTCGTCGCATACGAGCAGCTTGGGTTCCAAAGCAATCGCGCGTGCGATGGCGGCTCGCTGCAGCTGACCGCCCGACATGACGCCGGGGCGCTTGACGGCGTGATGTTCGGGCAGTCCGGAAGCCTTGAGCACGCGAAGCGCGACCGCCTGGGCTTCGGCCTGCGACATGCCTTTGTGTACCATCAGAGGTTCGGCGACCTGCTCGACAATCGACAGTCGTTCGTCAAAGCACGAGAAGGGATCCTGGTAGATCATCTGCGCAAGCGGTCGTTGAGCGCGCCAAGCTGCCGAGCGCGGCTCGGGATAGGCTTCACCCTGAAACCGCACGATGCCAGAGCTCGGGCGCATCAAACCCAGAAGCAGTCTCGCAAGCGAAGACTTTCCGCAGCCCGACTCGCCCACCAGTCCCAGCACTTCGCCCTGCTTGAGCGTGATGTGGATGTCTTCGAGCACGTTCCAGGGTTTTCTGCGGCCGAGAAGTCCGCTGCGCGTGTAATAGCAATGCTTGGCGATTTCGGCAGCGACAATGATTTCGCTGTTCGTGTTCTGCTCCGGGCTTTGACTTGCGGCAGCTGCGGCTTCTGCGATGTGTTCTTCCTGCACGGCTTGAACGAAGCGGTGCATTTTGCTCAAGTTCTTGACGACGGACTGGTCGCGCTTTTCTTCCTGCGCTTTGAATGCTTGTTCGAGCTGCGCTTCGTGGCAGTGCGCCTCCGTGCAGCGCGCCGTCCAGCCCGATTCGATCGACTGCATTGCGGGCAGCGTCATGCGGCACTGTACGCGCGTGAGAGGACAACGGCCCGCAAAGGGACAACCGTGCCCGAGTTTGTCGGGCGGCGGAATTTCTCCCTTGATCGGCTGCAGTGTTCCTTTTTCGCTTTCCATGTCCGGCATGGCGTCGAGCAGGCCTTCGGTATAGGGGTGCGCCGGATTGGGAAGCACGCGCGCAACGGGACCGGTTTCAAGAATATGCCCGGCATACATCACGGTGACGCGGTCGGCGACATCGCGCGCCAGATGCAGGTCGTGCGTCACCAAAAGCATGCTCATGGAAGAGTTTTTGACGATTTCGCGCAGCTGCTTGAGGATTTCTCGCTGCACGACGACGTCGAGCGCCGTGGTCGGCTCATCGGCGATCAAAAGCTTCGGAGCGCCGACGAGCGCCAATGCAATCATGACGCGCTGGCGCATGCCGCCCGAGAGCTGATGCGCGTAGCTTTGCATGCGGCGTTCGGGCGCGGTGATGCCCACGCGCTTTAAAAACTCAAGCGCGAGCGCCTTGACTTCGCTGCTTGCGATCAGCGCCGCTTTGTTCTGTGTGCCGTTGCGATAGTCTGGGTGACGGTAGGCGATGGTCTCGCAAAGTTGATAGCCGATCGTGCGCATCGGATTGAGAGCGGCCATCGCATCCTGAACGATGATGCCGATATCGGCGCCTCTCACAGCGTGCATCTCGGGTTCGGACAAATCAATGAGATTTTTTCCGTCAAAAAGAATTTCGCCTGTCGTGCAGGCGTTTTTTCCGGCCAGCCCAAGAATGGAGCGGGCCAGAACGGATTTGCCGGAGCCGGATTCGCCGATGAGCGTCATCACTTCGCCGCGGCGGATTTCCAGATCGACGCCGTGGAGCACTTCGGTGCTTCCAAACGATGTACGCAGCCCTCGTATCGACAAGAGCGCCTCGGTCGGTTTCCCGTCTTCGTATTGCGTCATAGGTTTACTGGTCGGTTTGTTGACAAAAGGCTGTCTGCCTGATGCAGACAGCCGTTTCTTTCTCGCTCTTTACTTGAACTTCAGATTCCGGGCGCTCAGGTCAAGCGAACCCTGAGTGCCGGGTTCCCAATCGACGTTCTTCTGCTTGGCGTAGATCATCGGCAGGGCGTAGAGCGGGCAAGCGTAGGGGTTGGCTTCAAATTGCTTGAGCATTTCGCCCCAAACAGCCTTGCGGCGGGCCGGATCCACGCTCGAATCGAGTTCCTTGCCGAGTTCGCAGATGCGCTTGTATTCAGGGGATTCCGGGAAGAAGCCCTCGGCTTCCCAGAAGCCGGCGGGCTTGAGGCGGCGCCACAGTTGGCTTGCCGGATCCGGGAAGTAGGCTGAGAAGCTCGCGTTGTTGATCATGCGTTCGGGACCGGCGGCTTCAACCTGCGTCCAGTTTTCCTTGACGTCGAGCTTCACGTTGAGACCCGCCTGCTTGAGCATGGAGGCGATTGCCTGGCTCACGGTCATTTCAAGCGTGTAGTAGGCGGGCTGAATACGCCAGACGATCTGTTCGCCCTTGTAGCCGGAGGCCTGAATCAGCTGCTTGGCTTTTGCGGGGTCATAGAGCTTCTTTTCGAATTCGGGCAGATAAAGGTCGCCGAAAGTCTTCGACTGGAAGCTGTTGGCGGGAGTCGTGATGCCGGCAAAGAGGGCTTTTACAAGCAGATCGCGGTCGATGGCGTGCAAAATGGCTTTGCGAAGTTCGGGCTTGGCCATCACGGGATTGGACTTGGCGTCGAAGACGAGTGCGTAGACATTGTCGATCGGGCCGCCCACGATGTCTATCTTGCCGTCCTTACTCAAAGACTTGATTTGATCGGGCGGTACTTCGGTGATGAGGTCGAATTCGCCGGAGCGAAGACCGGCTACGCGTGAGGAAAGTTCCGGCACTTCCACAAAGGAGAGCTTGGCTGCGGGGGCCTTTTCGCCCCAGTACCCCTCAAAGCGCTCCAGAGCCAGACGATTGCCGATCGTGAAGCTTGCGATGCGGTAAGGACCGGTGCCCACGGGCTTTTTGATCCAGTTTTCCCAACCGCCGGCCTTCTTCCAGCCTTCTTCGCTGATGATTTCCGACATGCGTGCAGAAAAGCGGCGTTCGATCAGAGGATCGGCGGAAGCCATCGTAACGCGCACCGTGTAGTCGTCGATCTTTTCAACCTTCTTCAAACCGCCGAGGAATTCAACCGCGGCAGCGCGGCCCGGCGCGTTTTTGTCCATGAAGCGTTCGGGACCGAAGGTGAAGACGACGTCGTCGGCCGTAAAGTCGGATCCGTCGTGGAACTTCACTCCTTTGCGCAGCTTGAATTCGACCGTTTCGGGAGAGATGCGCTTCCAGCTTTCGGCAAGCCCCGGATAAAGTTCGCCGGTCTTAAGATCGGCGCGAATCAGCGTTTCGTAGATGGAGTAGGCGACTCGGTCGAGTGCGTTGTTGTTGATGCCCTGCGGCTCAACAATCACGGGCAGCTGCTGCACGGCTACAACCATGTGGTCGGCACCGGCAAAGGAAGCGCCGGCACAGGCAAGCATAGCGACAGTCAATCCGGCTTTGGCAAAGGGCTTCATTTTCGTCATATTCATCTCGTTTCGATGGAATTCAATGTTGGACAAACGTTTGCTTGGTCGGCAACCGCAAAAAGCACGGCGGCATGCTGCAAGCAGGATGTCTCGAAGAAAAATTCGAGGCGGCGTTCCGGCCGATCAAAATTTTCGGAAGTGAATTTGACGGTTTTGCTTCTGTTTGACTGCAGTTTCTTGACGTTTTGACGACGATTCCATGACAAAGCCAACAAAGGCATAGTCAAGAATTGACTCGTTGTTGCCGATTAAATCGTGTCAGAGCAAAGCGATTTTGACACCCAACGTGCAAAGGTGGCGCGACACTAGC
>USBS01000145.1 GCA_900552915.1 uncultured Sutterella sp.
TACTGCCGGGCAGCCTTCTTGCGGGCGGCATGCTGATGCTTGCAAGTTCCGTTGCCGCCAAACTTCTGTCCTCGGGCGCCGTGCTTCCGGTCGGCATCGTCACAAGCCTCGTGGGCGTACCGTTTTTGCTGGTCTTGCTTCTCAAAAGCTCCCGCATGCAAGGCACGTAACGACCAATTTCTTGCATTCGTACGGCAAGGCCGCGACAATTGCCGCACTTGCGAACGAATTTTCAAAATCCATGCAGATCATTGCCACCGCCATCGCAGAGGTCCTGATACTCGAGCCCGCCGTCTTCCGGGACGACCGAGGCTATTTTTTGGAGTCGTACAACCGGCGTGCATTTGACGAAGTCGGCATTGCCGAGGAGTTCGTGCAGGACAGTGCTTCGTTTTCGCTCAAAGGCGCGCTGCGCGGTTTGCATTATCAAAAAGGAGAACATGCGCAGGCCAAACTCGTGCGCGTCGTCTCCGGCCGAATTCTCGACGTTGCGCTCGACATCCGCGCGGGCTCTCCCACCTTCGGTCAAACCGTCGCCGTTGAACTCTCGGGCGACAACAACCGACAGATGTACATCCCGAAGGGCTTTGCCCACGGTTTTGCGGTGCTCTCCGACTCGGCGCATGTCGCCTACAAAACCGATGACTTTTACGCGCCCGAAAGCGAAGGCGCCATCGACGCACTCGACCCGACACTCGCAATCGACTGGGGCATGGATGCCGAAGACTGCATCCGCTCGGCCAAGGATTTACGCGCCCGTTCGTGGCAGGACTACTGCCGCACTCCCGATTTTTTCTATCAAAAGGATCTTTGAATGCTTCTGATCACCGGCAAAAACGGACAATTGGGACAAGCCGTTGCAGACGTCTGCACAAGCCGCGGCATTGCGTTTGCTGCGTTTTCGCGCACCGAGCTCGACATTGCCGATCGGGAGGCCGTGCGTCGTATGGTTTTACCTGGGACGTTCGACGCCGTCATCAACTGCGCGGCTTACACGGCGGTCGACGCCGCCGAAGACAATCCGGGCAAAGCTTATGCCATCAACGCCTGCGGCCCCTGGAATCTCGCCGCAACAGGCGTACCGATTCTGCACGTTTCAACCGACTACGTATTCGACGGAAAAGCCGACGAGCCCTACG
The DNA here is from genome assembly GCA_900552915.1 of uncultured Sutterella sp. Taxonomy (GTDB): domain Bacteria; phylum Pseudomonadota; class Gammaproteobacteria; order Burkholderiales; family Burkholderiaceae_F; genus Duodenibacillus. The sequence continues at coordinate 1,140 of USBS01000145.1, forward strand.
AAGTCGACGATGCCCCGCGCCCGCTCGGTGTTTACGGGTTGAGCAAACGCGCCGGCGAAACGGCCCTTCTGGAAGGCGGTTTTCGGGGTGCCGTGGTGCGCACCGCCTGGGTTTACAGCAAGCGAGCCGGCACCAAAAACTTCTATCAGACGATGAAGCGTCTTGCTGCCGAACGACCGACTCTGCGCGTCGTGGACGATCAGCTCGGAGCTCCGACCCGAGCCGAAGATCTCGCGCTTGCCTTGGTTGAGCTCTACGAAAAGAAGGCGCACCTTGAGCCCATGCGGGTGCTGCACTTTACAAACAGCGGCCGAACGTCCTGGTGCGGCTTTGCCCGCGCGATCGTTGAAGAGACGCAAAACGCGTGCAAAGTCGAAGCAATTACGACGGCCGACTACCCCACCAAGGCCGTGCGGCCGGCCTTCAGCGTGCTTTCGCTTGCATCGCTTGCCCCTTACGGAATCGTTCCGCGCTCCTGGCAGGAGGCGCTTGCAGCGGACTAAGGCAATGACGTTTGAAAGAACCATACTTGTGACGGGCGGCGCAGGCTTTATCGGCGCCAACTTCGTCGAATATTTCGCTCAGATGCATCCGAACTACCGCATCGTGGATCTGGATGCGCTCACGTATGCCGCCTCGCTCGAAGCCTTTGAAGCGCAGGGAAAGCTTCCCAACGTCGTTCCCGTCAAAGGCGACATCCGCAACGCCGAGCGCGTGCGCGAACTGCTTGCCGCATACGAAGTCACCGGCATCATTCACTTTGCAGCCGAAAGCCACGTGGACAACTCGATTGCCGATCCTCTGCTCTTTGTCGACACCAATGTAAACGGCACGGTGGCGCTCTTAAATGAATCGATGCAGTACTGGAAGGCGCAGGATTGTCTTGATTCGGCGCGCTTTCACCACATCTCCACCGATGAGGTGTACGGCAGTCTCGGAAACGAAGGCTTTTTCACCGAACAAACGCCCTATGCACCCAACGGTCCTTATTCGGCAAGCAAAGCGGCCAGCGACCTGATGGTGCGTGCTTACTGCCGCACCTACGGTCTCAATGCCACGATCTCCAATTGCTCCAACAACTACGGCCCCTGGCAGCACAGCGAAAAACTCACGCCGACAATCATCCGCAAGTGTCTTGCGCACGAACCTGTCCCAATCTACGGCACCGGCAGCAACATCCGCGATTGGATCTGGGTGCAGGACCATTGCCGCGCGGTGGATCTGATTTTCCATCGCGGCAAAAAGGGCGAAAGCTACAACGTGGGTGCACACACGGAAAAAACAAATCTGGAGATGACGCGGACCGTCTGCGCCATTCTCGATCGTCTGCATCCATGGAGCGGGCACCGCTACGAAGAACTCATCACGTTTGTGGCCGATCGACCCGGACACGACTTCCGCTACGCCGTCGATCCGACAAAGATCACGCGCGAACTCGGCTGGCAGCCTCTGACCGACTTTGAAACTGGTATCGAACAGACGGTGCACTGGTATCTGGATCGTTACGCCGAAAAGGAAAATCACGAAAATTAGACCAATTTACCGACTGTTAACGGACTTTTAAACTCAATTCCTTTTATCGCACCCCGAAACCATCATGAACTGCGAGCACGCACACCACGATCCTGATCATGTGCATGATCACGACCATCATCACGAAGAGCCGTTTGTGAAGCGCACGACGGATTTGCGGCTCGCGGTGAAAGACCTGCGCGTGTCGTTCGGAAGCAAAACGGTGCTCGACGGCGTCAACGCCGAAGTGACAAGCGGAAAACTCGTAAGCATCATCGGGCAAAACGGCTGCGGCAAAACGACGCTGCTCAAAGCTATTGCAGGGCTTGTCAAAGCTTCGGGGCAAATCGAACTCACCGAAAACGGCAGCCGCCTCACCGGCAAGTCCGTGGCCTACGTGCCGCAGCTCACATCCGTCACAAGCCGACTGACGGTTTTTGAAATGGTGCTTCTGGGGCTGGTGAAAGATCTGTCGCTCGCGGTAGATGCCGAAACATTCGATCGAGTGGACGCCGTGCTGCACGCCATGCACATCAATGCGTTTGCAGGCGACCCCGTTCACTCGCTTTCGGGCGGACAAAAGCAGCGCGTGGCGCTTGCCGGCGTGCTCGCCATGGAACCGCGCGTGCTCATTTTGGACGAGGCGTCCTCGATGCTCGATCCGCGCGGGCGCAAGGGCCTTATGAAGGCCTGTCACGCGCTGCACGAACGCGGCATGACCATCGTGATGATTACGCACTTTATGGAAGAGGCCGCTGAGGCCGATCGCGTTGCCGTCTTCCAAGCGGGCCGCGTTGCCATGCTGGGCACGCCCGAGGAAATCTTGACGCGGGCGGACGAACTCGCGCGGCTGAACCTGGATATGCCGGCATCGTGCTGTCTTGGCAGGGCGCTTCGCGCGAAGGACGTGCCCATTTTCGCACGGGTGCGCGAGGCGGATATGGTCGCCGATATAGCGCAGACTTATGCCGAGCGGAGTGGGACAGGCATCGCCGGGCGGCCTTTCGCATCCGATTCTCGTATTCCCGACAACGTCTCCTCTGCAATCGATGGCGCAG
>USBS01000146.1 GCA_900552915.1 uncultured Sutterella sp.
TACCGTCGGCCAATTGACTGCCCAAAAGCCCCAAGCCGCCGGCAATGCCCACAGCCACGATCACGCTTGACGCAATTCCTTTGGATTCCATAAACCTCTCCTCAAATAAGGAACTTCCGTGTCACCGAGGCTGCCGTCTCGTCGGCACTACACGTCGACTTCGACGTCGTCGCCGTGCATTTCCATCCAGCTTCTGCGGCCCGTGGCTTCGCCCTTGCCCATCAAAAGGCTCATGACGGCGTCGGTCTGTGTCTTTTCAATGCCGCCCAGCGTCACCGGCAAAAGCCGGCGCGTGTCCGGATGGAAAGCCGCTTCCGCAAGCTGCTTTTCGCTCATTTCACCCAAGCCTTTGAAGCGTGAGATGCTGAGCTTTTCAAGCGGCAGCCCTTCTTTCTCGAGTTTACTCAGAGTGCGCTTGAGTTCGCGGTCATCGGCACAGTAAATTTTCTTTTCAGGTTTTTTCCCTTGTTTCGGAACATCGACCCTAAAGAGCGGCGGCTGCGCAATAAAGACATGCCCTTCGGCGATGAGCTTCGGGAAATGACGATAGAAAAGCGTGAGCAGAAGCACCTGAATGTGGCTGCCGTCGACGTCCGCATCGGCAAGGATGCAGACCTTGCCGTAACGCAATCCCGAGAGATCGGTATCGTCGTCAAGCTTATGAGGATCGACGCCCACCGCCACGGCGATGTCGTGAATCACTTGGCTTGCGAAAATGCGGTCGCTGTCGACTTCCCAGGTATTGAGCACCTTGCCGCGCAGCGGCAAAATTGCCTGGTGCTCCTTGTCGCGTCCCTGCTTGGCGGTGCCGCCGGCGGAGTCGCCTTCGACCAGAAAGATTTCGTTGCGGGTGATGTCGGTCGATTCGCAGTCGGTGAGCTTACCCGGCAAAACCGCCACGCTCGAAGATTTCTTCTTTTCCACCTTCTGCGCTTTTCGCTGACGCGCCTGCGCCTGCCGAATCACGAGTTCGGCAAGCTTCTTGCCCTCTTCGATGTGGTCGTTGAGCCAGTACTCGAACTGCGGGCGCACGAAATTGCTCACCAGACGCATCGCATCGCGGCTAGTGAGTTTTTCCTTTGTTTGCCCCTGAAACTGCGGATCGAGCACTTTGGCCGAAAGCACAAAACTCGCACGGCTTGCAACGTCGTCGGTCAAAAGCTTCACGCCCTTGGCCATCAGGCCGTGTGCGTCCATAAAGGACTTGAGCGCCTGAAAAAGCCCTTCTCTGAGGCCCGCTTCGTGCGTACCGCCCGCGGGCGTCGGAATGAGGTTTACGTAGCTTTCGCGCACGGGCGTGCCCGTTTCGCTCCAGCACACCACCCAGTGTGCGCCTTCGTCCTTGGCAAAGCTCTCGTCGTTTTCTTCGGCCCAGCCCTGCGCTTCGAAAGGCTCGAACAGAAGCGGTTCGGTGAATTCGGCCAGAAGATATTCGCGCAAGCCCCCGTCGTAGCGCCAGGACATATCCTGGCCGGTCTTTTCGTTGATGTACCGTACGGTGCAGCGCGGCAGCAAAACGGCCTTGCTCTGCAAAAGACCGATCAACTGCTGCTCGGGAATCACGGCCGAGTCGAAATACTTCGGATCGGGCAGACACTGCACACGCGTGCCCGTGTATTTTTTACCGCGGGTGGAAGGCTGCTCGGTCAGGGGCTCGGACACAAAACCGTCGGCAAAACCGATGTCGAACTGCTTGCCTTCACGCCAAACGGTAACGTGAAGTTTTTGACTCAAAGCGTTGGTGACCGACACACCCACGCCGTGCAAACCGCCCGAGAAGCTGTAGGCGCCGCCTTCGGCCTTATCGAACTTGCCGCCCGCATGCAGCTGCGTAAAGACGAGCTCGACAGTGGGAATCCCTTCTGTGGGATGAATGCCCGTCGGAATGCCGCGCCCGTTGTCTTCGACGGCGACGCTTCCGTCGGCGCACATCGTAAGCGTAATCGTGTCGCCGAAACCGCCCAAAACTTCGTCGCTTGCGTTGTCAAGCACTTCCTGAATGATGTGAAGCGGATTGTCCGTGAGCGTGTACATGCCCGGACGGCTCTTCACGGGCTCCAGGCCCTTGAGCACGCGGATTGAATTTTCCTGATAGTCGGACGGACGTTTGCGAACGGTCATTTTTTCTCGAATTCGGCCCTGCGGGCGCTGTTGATCGGTAAACGGAAACGAGGCGCCCGTCAGAAGTGTGACGGGCGCCGTAAATTGACTCAGGGATTTTAGCGGGCTTTGCCGTTTGTCGGTACGTCTGCGCCGCCGTTCTCTTTACGCTCACCGGCAGAGCCAGCAGCCGGCTTTGAACCGTCTACTTCGGCCTGAAGCTCGGACTCGACTTCCTCAATCTCGCGTTCGATTTCCTGCGTCACATTGGCAAGGCGCTTGACGGGGTGCTTAAGCCACATTCTCACCATAGCAATGCTTGCCGACAAGAAAATCGGGCCGAGAACGACGCCGAGCATGCCGAAGCTCATGATGCCGCCCAAGACGCCGAGGAACACAAGCGCAAGCGGAAGCGCCGTACCGCGGCTGATCAAAATGGGCTTGATGAAGTTATCAACGGAACTCACCGCAAGCGTTCCCCACAAAACGAGGAACACGGCCATGCCGATCTGATCGGTCGCGGCAAGCCAAATCGCAACCGAGCCCCACACCAGAGGAGGCCCGACAGGCACCACGGAGAGCACGCACACGGCAAAGCTGAGCATCACGACGCCCGGAACACCTCAGATGATGAAGCCGATGGCAGCCACAATGCCCTGCCCGATCGCGGTGCCGAGCACCCCGAAGACGACCGAGCGGGTGGTGTTGACCAAAATGTTGGTGTATTCGGTAGCAAGATCGCCCGAGACACGGCGCAGGAAGATGCGCACGCGACGCGACAGCGCATTGCCGTCGCGATAGAAGAAAAAGACGATGAACGCCACGAGCGCCATCTGGAAGAGACCGTTGCCGATGCCGACCGACGCACTCAAAATCCACTTGGTAACCGGATCGATCGCCTTCTGGATAAAGTCGCCCAAAGCGGCCGGATCAAAACCCAAATGGAAGGCCTCGTTGATGCTCTCTCCCACATACGGAATCGCTACAAGCCAGTCGGGCAAGTGCATGCCCCCAGCAACCCAATCCTTAACCCAGTGCACAAACTGCGGAATCTGGTGAGCAAGCACGCCCGTAACAATCGAAACCGGAATCAGAACCGTCACGATCACCACAAAGACCATGAGAGTGGCCGCAAGCGTCGGTCGATTCCCGAAGCTTGTCAACGCACGCTCGTACATAGGCCAACTGACGACGGCAAGGATGGCTGCCAGAAGAATGGCGGTTAGGAACGGCTGAATGACGTAGTAGCAGCCGACAAGAATCAGTGCGCCGAAGCCGATTCGCAGCCACAGGTCGACGCTGTCGCGGAAATTAAACATGGTGGTTCTGGCTATTGCCGTGTGTTTTGGGCGTATCGCTTGCATCCTATCAAAGTTTTCGCGAGCGATGAGCGCTCTTTGCTACAATTGCGAGCCCAAGCGCTTCGTCGGCGAATTCGGCGATGCGCACGGAGGTCATCACCGTAGTTCAATGGATAGAATAAGCCCCTCCTAAGGGTTAGATCTGGGTTCGATTCCCAGCGGTGGTGCCAGAAAGGAAAACCGAGCGGATCCGAGCCGTTCGGTTTTTTTGGTTCATCGAGAAAAATGGGGAAACCTAATGGTTAACC
>USBS01000147.1 GCA_900552915.1 uncultured Sutterella sp.
GGCGCAAAATGGGGATGCTGTTTCAATTCGGGGCGCTCTTTACCGACATGTCGGTATTCGAAAACGTGGCTTTTCCGCTGCGCGAGCAAACGTCCTTCGATGAAGAGATGATCCGCGATCTGGTGCTCATGAAGCTCGATGCTGTCGGTTTGCGCGGCGCGGCCGATCTGATGCCGAGCGCTATTTCGGGCGGCATGGCGCGTCGCGTGGCGCTTGCGCGTGCGATAGCTCTGGATCCGGCGCTCATTATGTACGACGAGCCTTTTGCCGGGCTTGACCCGATTTCGATGGGCATCACGGCGCAATTGATCCGCAAGCTCACCGATGCGCTGCAGGCAACGGCCATCATTGTGACGCACGACGTTGCCGAGACGTTTGCCATTGCCGATTACGTCTACATGGTCAATGCCGGACGCATTTCGGCGCACGGTACGCCCGATGAACTGACAGCCTCGACCGATCCTTACGTTTGCCAGTTTCTCAAAGGCTTGCCAGACGGCCCGGTGGCCTTCCATTATCCGGCGAAACCCGTCGAAGAAGAATTCGGAGTACGGTCATGAATGCGTTGACGGGGTTTTTTTGTTGGCTCGGCCGCTACTGCATTCGGCAGATTCGAGCGATCGGCCGTTTGGCGCTTTTTTCGCTGCAGGTGTTTCGCAATTTGCCCGGGGCACTGCCGCGCTTTTACCTGATTGCGCAGCAAACGCACTTCATCGGCATTTATTCGCTTTCGATCATCACCGTTTCGGGGTTGTTCGTTGGCTTTGTGTTGGGGCTGCAGGGCTACTACACCTTGGTGAGGTACGGCAGCGAACAAGCTTTGGGCGTCCTGGTCGCACTTTCGCTGATGCGCGAATTGGGGCCAGTGGTGGCTGCGCTTTTGTTTGCCGGACGTGCGGGAACATCGCTTACGGCCGAAATCGGCCTGATGCGCTCGGGCGAGCAGCTTGCCGCCATGGAGATGATGGGCGTGGATCCGATACGCCGTATCGTGGTTCCGAGGTTTCTGGGCACCGTCATTTCGATGCCGATTCTGGCGATCATTTTTTCCGCGATCGGCATCGTGGGCGCCTGGATTGTCGGCGTGGGCCTCATCGGAACCGACAACGGAGCATTTTGGTCCCAGATGCAGGACGGTGTGGACTTTTTCTCGGATGTTCTGAACGGCGTTTTGAAAAGCGTCGTATTCGGCGTCGCGGTCGGTTTGATCGCGTTGTTTCAGGGTTATATTGCGCGGCCGACGCCCGAAGGGGTTTCTCAGGCGACGACGCGTACCGTTGTGGTGAGCTCGCTTCTGGTGCTAGGGCTTGACTTCATCATGACGGCATTTATGTTCTCTTGATTGATATTCGGTTTTGCCGCGGGTTTTGGTGAAAACTATGGAACGCAAGACATTGGAATTTTGTGTTGGGCTTTTCGTGCTGCTGGGCTTTGTGGCTCTGCTGTTCGTGTCGCTGCAGGCGGCCAATCTCGGCAATTTCAGCTTCAATTCGAAGACCTACGAGCTCAACGCCAATTTTGACAACATCGGCGGTTTGAAGCCGCGCGCTCCGGTAAAGAGCGCCGGCGTCGTTGTCGGCCGCGTGAAGGAAATCAACTTTGATCAGGCCAACTTCCAGGCACGGGTTGTGCTTAACATCGACTCTCAATTCAAGTTTCCCGCCGACAGTTCCGCTCAGATTCTGACATCCGGCCTGCTTGGCGAGCAGTACGTCGGCATTTCCGCGGGCGGAGCAGACGAGGATATGGCCCCCGGCGCCAAATTCGAGCAAACGCAGTCTGCGGTCGTACTTGAAAACCTCATCAGTCAGTTCATGCTGCAGTTTGCAGAAAAGGGCCCCTCCGACAAGTAATCCGCCGAGATGGCGTACCAGGCTGAGAAATAAAAAAAATGAAAGCTTTGCACAAGATCTTGTTAACGATTGCCGCCGCGGCGACTCTCGCGGGTTGCGCTTCCGTGCCCGACAATGCCGGGCAGGATCCCTCGGATCCTTGGGAAAAGTTGAACCGCAATACGTTTGCGTTCAATCAGAAGGTGGATACGTATTTGATTCGACCGGCTGCCAAGGGCTATGAATTTGTGGTGCCGGAATACGCGCGCGAGCGCATCGGCAACATTTACGGCAATCTGAACGAGCCCGCCAATGTGCTTAACAATGCCCTGCAAGGTAAGGGCGAAGGCGCTTTGGTAAGTCTTTTCCGATTGATGATCAATACGACGCTAGGGTTGGGTGGAATGTACGATGTGGCGGGAACGGCTGCCAATCAACCGGCCAGACGCGAAGATTTCGGCCAGACGCTTGCGGTCTGGGGCGTGGGCAACGGCCCGTATTTTGTAATTCCGTTCCTGGGCCCCTCAACCGTACGCGATACCGTGGGCTTGGGTGCCGATTACTTCACGGCGCCGCAGACCTGGCTTGACGGCGGATGGGCCGAATGGGGTGCTTGGGGCGTTCTGGCGCTCGACTACCGTGTGCGCATGCTTCCGGCGACCGATCTTCTCGAGGGTGCCGTGGATCCGTACCTGATGGCTCGCGAGGCCTATTTCGGTGCCCGACGCAATGCTGTCTACGACGGTAATCCGCCGCTTGATTTCCCGGAAGACGAATTTGAAGATGAGGAAACTGCAGACGCGCCGCAAGAGTCGGCTGCCGATGCAAAGGAGTAGTAAGACATGAGGGAAGTGATGATTGCCAAACGCAGCCTGCTTGCGGCGATGGGGGCGAGCGCTCTGTTGTGTGCCGTTCCTCTTTCCTCGGCGTTTGCCGCCGATGCCAAAGGCTCGCCCGACGAATGGATTGTGGAGCTCAGCAATAAGATTCTCGGTGATATTCGTGCCGATGCCAAGCTTGCTCAAGCCGATCCCGCGCGCGTGCGCAAGTTTGTCGACGAGCAGATCATGCCTGTGGTGGATTTTGAGCGCATGACCCGGACGGCAGTCGGTCCGAAGTGGCGTCAGGCCACCAAGGAGCAGCGAAAAGAGCTTATGGAGCTTTTCAGAGAACAGCTGATCCGCGTCTATTCGGGGGCTCTGGCCACCGTGAAGGATCAAACGGTGAAGCTCGCTCCCAATCGCGTCAAGCCCACGCAGACCGATGCCATCGTGCGCACGCTTCTTGTGTCGCCCGGCAAGCCCGATATGCGGATCAACTATCGATTGAAGAAGGTAAAGGGCGAGTGGCGCATTATCGACGTCGATGTCGAAGGCATTTGGATTGTGGATAACTACCGCACGCAGTTCTCGAGCGTGGCCAATCAGTCCGGCATCGAGGGGCTGATCAAGACGCTGCGTGAAAAGAATGAGCAGGCAGCTCAAAATGCAGCTAAGTGAAGACAAAATCACGCGAGGGAACGCTGTTGAAATCAAAGCGGCGGTGCTTGCGTCTGCGCATGCGGGCGACGCTGTGATCGATTTCTCCGGAGTAAAGACCGTCGATTCGACGGCCGTATCGATTCTGATGTCGTGGGTGCGGGTGCATTTGCACTCGCATCGTACCCCGCAGATCCGCTGCGTCCCCGAAAAAATGCTTTCGCTTATGAAGCTGTACGGTGTGCTTGGGTTGCTTTCGCCCTATTTCGTTGAGTAGAGAGGCCTGAAAAAAATTTTCAAAAGCTCTTGACAAGATCAAATGCCTTTGGAATAATCTCGTTCTCACGGCGCATTAGCTCAGTCGGTTAGAGCAGAGGAATCA
>USBS01000148.1 GCA_900552915.1 uncultured Sutterella sp.
CCTGCCACAGTTTTGTCGACGGCGTGCTTGTTGCCGCGGCGTTTTCGATCAATGCGGTCAGCGGTTGGATTGTGGCTGCGGCCGTCACGGCACATGAATTGCCTCAGGTGATCGGCCAAATCGTGATCCTGATGCAGGCGGGAATCGAAAAACGTCGCGCCTGTCTGTATGTGTTTCTTGCTTCGATGGCAAGCGTTGTCGGGGGTGCTGCCGGCTGGGCTCTCTTGAGCTCCTTGCAGTGGCTGATCGGCTACGCGATGCTTGTGTCGGCCGCGAGCTTCATCTTCGTGGTGCTGGCCGTGCTGATGCCCGAATTGATGCATCCCGCCGACGGGCAGACAAAAAAGGTGCCGTTGGGGCTTTTGGCCGCCGTACTGGCGGGCATAGCCGTTTCGCTTGCAATTCTGGAGCCGCTTCATGAAGAGGCGCACCGTCTGACCGAATCGAGCGCGGTGCACGAACAGATGCATTCGGCTGCGCCCGACGCGGCCCAAGAGCATGCACATTAAAAGGCGGCAGCGATGACGATCAAATATTTCGATTTCGTCTGCGCGAACGGCCATCGCTTCGAGGGCAGTTTCGGCTCGATCGAAGAGATGCAAAGCCAGCTTGCAAGCGGCCTTGTGCGTTGTCCCGTGTGCGATACGCCGGAGGTGACCAAGCTTCCGAGTGCAGCCCATTTGTCTTCAAAGAAAGGCGAAAAGGCAGAAGCTGCAAGACTCGAGGTTCTCGAACAGATCAAAGAACGGATCATGACGAGGGTGCGCGAGGCTGCCGACAAGGCCGAGGACGTGGGCGACGCGTTTGCCGAGGAAACCCGCCGCATGAAGCGAGGTCAGTCGCCGCGCAGGCTCGTGAAGGGGCGCTGTTCGGTGAAGCAGGCGCAAGAACTGATCGAAGAAGGCATCGACGTGATGCCCGTGCCGGAATCAAGCGGCAAGACGCTCAACTAAAGTGCAAAGCGAGCAGGACCGACAAAACGCGTTCCGTTCGCGTAAAGCCGAGCTTCGGTACAATGCGGCATTTCAGAACGATTAGCTCCGATTTAGGACCAGGTTTCATGCACATTCTCATCAGCAACGACGACGGTTACATGGCTCCCGGCATTCAAGCGCTGGCCGCAGAAATGCGCCGCTTCGGGCGCGTTACGGTGGTGGCGCCCGAGCACAATCACAGCGGCTCGAGCAATGCCCTGACGCTCAATAAGCCTCTTACGGTGACGAAGGCTTCCGAAGAAGTATTCGTCGTCAGCGGAACGCCGTCGGACTGCGTGCATCTGGCGCTTACGGGGCTTTTGGACGATCGTCCCGATCTGGTGGTATCCGGCGTCAACTGCGGCGCCAACATGGGCGACGATACGATGTATTCCGGTACGGTGGCCGCCGCCATCGAAGGCTATATCTTCGGCATCGATTCCATGGCCTTCAGCCAGATCGACAAGGGCTGGGCCGAGCTGCCCTCGGCTGCGGCCATGGCCGGCCGAATTGTCGAGCGTTTTATCGAGCGTCGTGAAAAGAATCCGGCCGAACCGATTCTGCTCAACGTCAACATGCCCAATCTGCCGCTGCACGCGATGCAGGGCATTCGCACGACGCGGCTCGGACGCCGCCATTGCGCCGAACGCATGATCGACGAGGTCAATCCCCGCGGCATGCCGATTTATTGGCTCGGTGCCGCAGGCAAGCCGCGCGACGCAAGCGAAGGGACGGACTTCTGGGCAACGCAGCACGGCTTTGTGTCGGTGACGCCGCTTCAGATCGATCTGACAAGCCACAAGCAGCTTGAAGAAGCAAAGAGTCTTGTCGAATAAGGTTGAAAAATTCGAATCAGCAACGGAATGACACAACTTGCGGACGGATGCGCCGTGAAAGTTGCTTATTATTCGAAGAATAAACTGCGTCTTTGCGCAAACATTTTCGACATCGATCGAACGCACGGACGACAGTGGAATTTAAAGTAAGACGAATTCAAAAGAGAAAGGCGCGGGGCTGTCGACGCAAAATGCGGTCCGCGCGCGTGAGGTAGGAGCAAAATATGCGTATGCGTAGTTTGGCCGCCGTTTGCGGCCTGGTGGTTCTGGCCGGCTGTTCGTCGGTGGATCTGATGGCGCCGATCGAAGACCGCAGCACGACCGTGCCCGAGACGGCGGTGCCGGTGGAAAGTACCGATGCGCATTCCGTTCCGGTTCCCACGGAAGGAACTTTCCAGCCGCGACATCTCGCGCCCGAACCTACGCCCGAAGCCAGCGGCCGCACGCACGTTGTGGTGCAGGGCGATACGATCTACAACATCAGCATGCGCTACGGCGTTAATCCTCGCGAACTGATGGTTTTAAACGGCGTTCAGGACCCGACGCAGCTTTCGCTCGGACGTGAACTGCAGATTCCGGTTTCGCGCGATGACGGCAGTCAGTCGGCGGCAGTGCCCGCAGCATCTGTAACGGAGGGCGAAGCGATTGCTCCGGCCGAACCCACCGTTGAAGCGGCCAAGCGTCCGGAAACGCCTCAGCAGGTAGCCGAGCGCAAGATCGCCGAACAGGAGCAGCAGCGTCAGGCCGCTGCCCGCGGCGAAATTGAAATCCGCTGGCCGCTTGAAGGCGAAGTGATCGCCGATTTCAACCGCACGGGTACGCTCGGCATCGATATCGCCGCCTCCAAGGGCACCCCCGTGATGGCTGTTTTGGACGGCACCGTGCACTACATCGGCAACAATGCCGACGGCTACGGTCAGTTCGTGCTGGTTCGCCACAACATCCGTCTGCCGGGCAAACCCACGGCGCCCGTGGTGACGGTGTATGCCAACCTCAGCAAGGTCCTGGTGCGTCTGAATGAAAGCGTGCGCGCCGGCCAGAAGATCGCCGAATCGGGCGACAGCGGCAGCAACACCGAAAAACTGCGCTTTGAGCTGCGTCAGGGCGGTCAGCCCCTGGATCCGATGCTGTACCTCAGCAAAAAATAATCTTTTTTATCAACCGTGTTTGGGCAACCCCGCACCAACGGACGTGCGGGGCTTGCTGTTTTTGAGACTCCATCCGGGAAGGAAACCAGTGTCATGAGTCCCCGCAAGGAAAAAGTTCGCCCCGTCTACGAAGTACAGGTCGACAAGCTCGACGCCGAAGGCCGCGGCGTGGCCCGCCGCGACGGCAAAGTCGTCTTCATTCAAGGTGCGCTGCCCGGCGAAACTGTTTCGTACGAACAGATCCGCAACAAGCCGAGCTTTGAAATCGGCATTGTCAAGGAAATTCACAAGGCAAGCGAACAGCGCGTAGAGCCGCCGTGCCCGCATTTCGGCATCGGTCCGGGTTCCTGCGGCGGCTGCGTGATGCAGCATCTCGATCCGCGTGCGCAGGTCGACTTTAAGCAGACGGTTCTGATGGACGCGCTCTGGCACATCGGCAAGGTGACGCCCGAGACCATCCTGCCTCCGATCGTTGGCGAATTCTGGGGCTACCGACATCGTGCACGCCTCACGGTGCGCAACGTTCCTAAAAAGGGCGGCGTACTGGTTGGCTTTCACGAAAAAAGTTCGAGCTATGTGGCCGACATGACCGAATGCCGCATTCTGCCCAAGAAGATTTCCGACATGCTGCCCGCGATGCGCGCGCTCGTCGAAAGCCTCACCATCGCCGAGCGCCTGCCGCAGATCGAAGTGGCGGTCGACGGCGACGGCCATAC
>USBS01000149.1 GCA_900552915.1 uncultured Sutterella sp.
AGCGGGCAATGTCCTTGTGCACGGGAATGCGGGCGTACTGAATGAGCGCCACCACAACGGCAATGACCAACGCCCCCGAAAAGGCAATGGCCGTCAGCGGGATGGTGACGGTCAATCCCGGCAGCAGGATTTGCCAGAACGAATCGACAAAAAGCTCTACGAGCGCAGTGTCCATAGACGTTGCGAAAGCGTTAAAAATGCCGACGCCGCATTGCCTCCGAAGAGGATGAAGAGCGTCGGCAGATGCGTATCAGGAAAAAACCGAAATCAGGCCTTGTCGAGATCGACAATGCGGTACTTTTCGGTGCCGAGTCCGATTTCGCGCAGAGCCGAGAGCTGACGCAGGCCGTGGCGCGACTCGATGCGTTCCTGCAGAGCGGCGCCTGCTTTGCCGAGGTCGTAGACCGCGTCGACGCTTGCCTGTTCAATGGCGAGCAGATCGAGCGAAGCAAAGATGCCGATATCCGGCACACGCGGCTCTTCGGCCGCCTTGCCGACGCAGTCGCAGTCCACGCTCATGCGGCGCAGCACATTGACGTAGCACACGTGCCCCTTGAAGTAGTCGGTAACGCCCTTGGTGGCGTCGACCATGTTTTCCATGAATTCGCGGCCGGTGATGCCCCATTGCTGTCCGGTCACGCCCGCATGCAGCTGCTTTTTGCCGGTGTGCGCGTCCGCACAGCCGATGGAGATGTTCTTGTTCGAGCCGCCGAAGCCGCCCATCGTGTGCCCCTTGAAATGGGTGAGTACAAGCAGACTCTTGTAGTTGAGCAGGTTTTTGCCGACGCTGATTTCCTTGATGTGCTTGGCGCCTTTGACGGGCAGCATGGCCGTGCCTTCGGCGTCCATGATGTCGACCGGCGAAAAAGTCCAGCCGTTGACCTTAAGCGTATCGAGGTGCTTGGCCGTGGTGTCCCGGTCGCCTGCGTAGTACGTGTTGGTTTCGACGATCGTGGCATTCTTGATGTCGTTGGCAAGTAATTCCTTGACCCACTCGCGCGGCAGAATGTTGGGACCGCCCTTTTCGCCGGTGTGCAGCTTCACGGCCACTTTTCCGGTGAGAACGGAGGAAACCTTGGCGACGATCTTGCGAAGCCCTTCGGCCGAAAGGTCACGCGTGAAGTACACAACCGCCTCGGGACCGGTGCGCTTGGCCATCGGCGTATTGACAACGCTGCCGTCGTCGACCTCGGCCACGGCCCGCGCCATCTTATCCTTCGTTGCGGCACCGACGGCAGGCAAGGGAAGGCCGGCGGCAACGCCTGCGGCCATCGTGGCACCGATCAAAACTCTGCGCTTCATACAAAGCCCTCCTTGAGAAATTTGTTTGATGAAATTTTGTGCCTTCGCAAAAAATTCCTATTGCAGAAAAATCGCAATGAATTGCGCGTTTTGCACAAACTCCGTTGCGGCAATCGACGACAAGCAAAAAACGAAATTCGAATTCTCTCTATGAGACAGGCGCAAAAATGCTGTTTTTTCGTCCGATTCTTCCCTTGTTATTTAAGGTGGTTTCTATAGAAAGTCTCGATTTTGTCGAACGGCGCCTTCTTGTCGTACAGGTCCGTGTGCGACGCGCCCGGCACGATCAAAAGCTCCTTGTTGTCGCCTTTGAGCACCTCGAGCACTGGAACAATATGCGCGACAAGCAGTACGGGCGCAATCTGGGCAAAAAGGAAGGCATCGAGCCGGTGGCTATCTAACCCGCTTCGGACTGATGTTTTTTGGCAGTTCGGAAGGCCGAAGGCGTCATACCCAGTCGGCGCTTGACAAAGCGCGTGAAATAGGAGGCCGAGCAAAACGCGAAATCTTCGGCGATTTTCTGCAGAGGAACGTCTTTTTGCGCCAGCAGCCGCGCGTGGGCGATGCACCGTAAACAGATCGATAAAGTAGCTAGCGCTGCGGCCGCTTGCCTTGCGGCAGATTTCGGATAAGTAGTGCGGCGTCACGAAGAGGCGCTGCGCATACCAGTCGAGTTCGCGGTGCTCCCGGTAGCTTCCGCTTGAGAGCAGATCGGTAAAACGCCTCAGCAATTCGGCCGCACGATCGGGAAAGTCGGCCGTCAGGCGCCCGCGGGCGTGGATGTCGTAGAGGTCGAGAATGTGCGCGGCCATCAAGTGTTCGATCAACTCACCGAGAAACAGATGCTCGGTCTCGCGCATGCGCGTTCGGATTCTTTCGATGTCGTGCCGGCAGGTCTTGAGTTCGGCCTCCGTGAGCCGCATCACGGGATTTTGCAGCAGCGCCAGATGCCCGATGATGCCGTAGTTCGATCTGAGAACAAATTGGTTGGCGCAGTCCGGAGACAACGAAAACATCAGTGCCTCAAAGTCCGTTGAACTGGCGAAGTCGCGGCTTAACGCTGCGTTCGGAAGGATCACATAGTCCTTGTCGGTGACGTTGTAGCGCGTGCTGCGATGCTGAAAGCTCAGGCTTCCACGGGTTGGCAGGATATGCAGGATTCGGTTTGTGTCGAGGTCCTGCAGAAGGCAATCGAGCAAATCGTAGAACCGTACAGCGTCAAGCTCTTTTCTGTCGGAGGTTTCAAGCGTCTTGTCGGTTTGCATACAGGAACTCCAAAAACCACGAAAAGTGACATTTTTTCCTGAGTTTATGCCTTTTCAACGGCAAGCGTACTTCTTAGCATTGTCTTCAATCGGAAAACTGAAACATCTCTGTACTTAATTGAAGATAAAGGGAATTACAAATGAAGGAAGTACGTTTGAACAACGGCGTCATGATGCCCTCGATCGGCTTCGGCGTCTACCAAATTGCTAAAAGTGACACCAAGCGCTGTGTTTTGGATGCTCTGAAAACCGGCTACCGGATGATCGACACGGCGGCAAGCTACTTCAACGAACGCGAGGTAGGGGAGGCCGTACGCGAAAGCGGCCTTGCCCGCGAATCGATCTTCATCACGAGCAAACTCTGGGTGCAAGACTACGAATACGACGATGCGCTTCGAGCGTTCGATCATTCGATGCAGGAGCTCGGGCTCGACTACATCGACCTTTATCTGCTTCACAAGCCCTACGGCAACTACTACGCAGCCTGGCGTGCACTCGAGCGCCTTTACAAGGAAGGCCGAATCCGCGCGATCGGCGTCTCGAGCTTTTCAAACGAGCGTCTGCAGGATTTGTTCCTACATAACGAAATCAAGCCCGCCGTCAATCAGATCGAGACGCACCCGTTCCTGCAGCAAAAAGACGCCAACGCTTTCCTAAAGAGCGAAGGCATCGTGCACGAATCCTGGGCGCCTTTTGCCGAAGGTAAAAAGAGCATCTTCAAGCATCCGGTTCTGCAGGCGATTGGACAGGCTCACGGCAAGAGCGTTGCAGCGGTGATTCTGCGCTGGCTCAATCAGCGCGGCGTCGTGGTGATTCCCAAGAGCGTTCGTCGCGAGCGCATGGTCGACAACTTCAACATCTTCGACTTTGTGCTGACCGAACAGGAAATGGCAGCGATTGCTGCGCTTGACGAAGGCAAGAGCCCGATTTACGACGACATGGATCTGCCGACCGTGCGCGCCATCGGCCAGTATCGCATTCACGATTGATCTGATTGGGCCCGCGCATACCCCATTCGTGAGAGTGGGGTTAGCGGGCTTCAGCAAACACTCATTTTCCTTCTCGGGTTAAGATCAACCCGCTATGAAAAC
>USBS01000150.1 GCA_900552915.1 uncultured Sutterella sp.
AGCGCTTGCATGGCATGCAAGAGGTCAGCGGTTCGATCCCGCTTACCTCCACCAAAATTTAGTCCCCATCGTCTAGAGGCCTAGGACACAACCCTTTCACGGTTGGTACAGGAGTTCGAATCTCCTTGGGGACGCCAAATTCGAAAAGCTCGCCTTAACCGGCGGGCTTTTTTGGTGTTTGGGAGAAAAAAAAGCCCGACGAGTCGGGCGGTTTCCCGTCGGCGCCGAAGTTTGAAACATTTAAGTCTCATGCAGACGGAGCCGACAAAGGTGCGGGACGCATCAATGAGAGTGGCGTTTGTCGTTTTCGTCCTTGACGACGCGGCGGGCCGTGTCAAACACCTTGTTGATGGCGGCCATAGCGTCGGGGTCTTTTTCCGTTGCGATCACGCTGCGGCCACCCGAGACAATCATGTCGAGTTTGACGCTGAATTCGCCGAGTCCCTGATGACCGACCTTCGTGATCGTCGCTTTGCACTCCGACAGATTGTTGTCGAAGCGCTGCAGAGCTTCGAAGCGCTTTGCGATGTCGGCTTCAGCGGCCGGGGAGCGATCTACGCCATGGAAAATAACCTGCAGCATAAAAACCTCTCTTTTTGTTGTTTGTAGGGTTCCAGGCAGACAGCAGATAGTCTTCCTGTACGGAACAGTTTACTCGGCAACTGTGCTGATGACGCGCTCAAGTGTGCGGAATTGGTGGAAATTTGAAATTTTTGACTGAGGCATCTTGCTTCTGTCTATACTATTTAGTTGGTGAGGTTTGCACAAATGTGCAACCTCCTCGTTTTAATAAGGATTTTGCGATGGCTTTCGATCGTTTTAATGACAAACCTCCGCGGCGCGAAAAGCGTGCCGGCGAACACTTCGGCAGCAAGGGAGGCCGTTTTGAAGATTCCGGTCGCGACCGTGGGTTCGGGCGAAATGAAGGCCGTTCCGGAGACCGCTTCGGCTCCCGCTTCGAGCGCAAGCCCTTCGGAGGAAAGTCCTTTGCCGGCCGTCCCTTCAAGGAGGAGCTCGGCGGGCGCTCCGGTCCTCGCGCTAAGGCGGTGGATAAGCGTCGTTTTTCGGATCGCGCCGCTTTCGTTCAGAATGCAACTGTGCGTCTGGATACCGATGTAGCCAAATTCTTTAAGTCTGCCGAAGATGTCAACGCTGCGTTGCGGATGGTGATTGCACTTTCCAAGACCGTTAAGCCGGAAGACTCTGCAGAGCAGGTCGGATCCGAACAAGGTCAGGCCGAGGCGATCGAAGAAACTGCAGGTGAAACCGAGCAGCAGGTTGCTTGCGAGACTGAAAAAGACGAATAAGCGTCCTGCGAAACTCGAAGAGCGCTCTCTAGCATCGCTTTGGGAGCGCTTTTTTGCATGAATCGGAACGTCAACCGAGAGCGTTAAGAATTCCGGGCGGGTAGCTCGGCTAAACTTGCGCTTGCGCTTTGTTGAAAGCGCGCGAGCCCTTTTTCTCAATTCAGCTAGATACACAAAACATGGCCAATAAGCAGGTCCGATGGAGCCGTGGGGAGATGCTCGAGCGTCTCGCCCAACAGGATGAGTTTGACGTTGTGGTGATCGGCGCCGGCGCCACAGGGCTCGGCGTCGCCCTCGATGCGGCGAGCCGCGGTATGTCGGTGCTTATTGTGGACGCTCAGGACTGGGCCTCGGGGCATGCCTCACGTTCGGGCAAGCATATCGGCGGTGATGTACGCGCCATTGCCTGTCCGCATCTTTGGGGGCGAGTAAAGGAGGCACTGTACGAGAGACGACTGCTGCTGCAGAATGCTCCGAGCCTAGTGCGCGCGCAAAACTTTGTGATTCCTTGCCGCGGCAAGATCGCCATGGCCATGCGAGCGGTGGGATTGGCGCTTTACAGCCTTTTTTCAAGTGGGGGGCGCGGCACTCGACCTGTGTCCATGCAGGGACGAGTCAATGCGCTCGGCATGCTTCCGGGTATTGAACGCAAGGGGCTTGCCGGCGCAGTGACATACACGGACGCTGTGTGCGACGATGCAGGATTGGCGGTTTCTCTTTTGAAGGGGGCCGTAACCTACGGTGCGGTGGCACTCAACTACATGCGCATGATCGACGCGGAAGCTGACGGAAGACGAGTCACATCCGTCGTGCTGCAGGACCTGGAAAACGGCCGCAAAATGAAGGTGCGTGCCCGCACTGTTTTCAATTGCGCCGGCGTCTGGGCCGACGATGTTCGTCGTATGGTCGATGTTTCGAGCGGCAATCTTGTGCGTATCGTTCGGCGTTCATACATTGTGATCGACAAGACTTTTATGCCGACGGGCAATGCGCTTTATTTGCCCAAGGGCTGCGGACGCCGCCGGCCGCTGACCATCGTTCCGTGGCAGGGACGACTGTTGATCGGCTCGAGTGCGATCACGCAGGGGCAAGCCCCGATCGATCCGCAGGCGACCGAGGATGAAGTTCGCCTGCTCATTGAAAGCGCCAATCGGGTGCTCAGCCGCAAAATCCGCAGCGAGGACGTCCGTGCTCGTTTTGCCGGCTTGCAGGCCGAGCTTGGCATTCGCGGGCTCGACAACAATCGTGGCTTTGCTGTGGTTTCCGAATTTTGCAATATGTTCACGATTGCAGGCGGTTCAATGACGCTTTACCGCGCTAAGGCCGAAGCGGCTATCGATGAGGCTATTAAGCGTCATTTGCTCCCGAAGTACGGCTGCATGACGCGTTCGATGCGTTTGGACGGCAGCACGCAGGTAGAAATGGAGCAGCTGCAGAAGAATCTTTTAGCGGGAGATGTACCTTCGAGCGAAGCCATGCTTGCGCTCAACGCGTTTGTTGCGCGTGAGTTCGCTTCAACGGGGGCACGCAGTGCCGAAGACATTCTGTGGCGGCGTCTGCGTTTGGGGCAGCTCGATGCGGCTCGTGCCGAAATGCTCAAGCCTGTTGTTTCCGAACAGCTTGCCGTGCTCAAGTCTCAGGAATAACTTTGCGTTGTCCTCCGAGCGAAACATTTGATTTTTCAACAAAATTGGACGCTTTTTTGTTGACAGAGGCATGCAACTCTGTCATAATGCCGATCCCTTCCTTCGCAGGGAAGGTGCGCGCGTGCGCGCAACGCGGCGTTTTGTCTGCGGCGCAGTGCGCGTGATGTGAAATTACAAAAAGGTTTTGCCTACCGGAGAACCGGGCGCAAAACGGCGAGGAAAATTACATGTACGCAATTATCAAGACCGGCGGCAAGCAGTATCGCGTTGCCGAAGGTGATTTTCTCAAGGTCGAAACCCTCAACGCCGACGTTGAAGGCGAAGTGGTTTTCAATGAAGTGCTCGCTGTGAGCACCGAAGAAGGCCTTAAGGTTGGCACCCCCGTCGTGGAAGGTGCCTCCGTGACCGCTGTCGTGACTCATCA
>USBS01000151.1 GCA_900552915.1 uncultured Sutterella sp.
ACGAGGCTTTGCGCTTTGAAAATGCCAAACCGATCTTCGCAACGGTCAGCCGTGTTGCCGATGATTGGTATATCAGTCTGCAAGTCGAGCTGCCGAATCTGGAACATCTGAGACCGGCCGTAAATCGCGGCAAGGTAGGAGCCGATTTGGGTGTCAAGAAGATGGTGAAACTTTCGGACGGACAAGCATTTGAAGCGCCCAAGCCTTTGCGCAAGTACTTGCAAAAGCTCAAGCGACTTCAGCGCAAGATGTTGCGCGCCAAAAAGGGAGGCAGCAATCGAGCCAAGCTCGGCAAGGCCATTGCACGACTGCATCGGAGAATCGCCAACATCCGAGAGGATGCACTGCACAAGGCGACAAGCTACATTGCGGCGAACTATTCGACGGTTGTGCTCGAGGATCTCAATGTCAAAGGCATGCTCAAGAACCACAAGCTTGCCCGATGCATTGTAGATGTCGGCTTTGGCGAATTTCGGCGGCAGCTTGCCTACAAGATGGAGCAGCGAGGCGGCGAGCTGATCGTAGCGAACCGTTGGTACCCGAGCTCGAAGCTGTGCCGCTTTCGTCACAACAAGAATGAAGAGCTGACATTGTCGGATCGCAAATGGGTTTGTCCGCATTGCGGCAGGCAAATAGCGGACCGAGACTTGAATGCGGCTCTGAACTTGTATCACTATGAAGAAAGCTGGGGATCCGAAAGCACTTCGGTGCGAAAGGATTCGTCCGAGAGTTCACCGGACTTAGCCCCGCCAGTGGTAGCCTGCCGGCAAGGCGAACTGGTCGGCGGCAGCAGTTCCCCCGGAACTACTGCCTCAACCGATGAGGAGGCAGCGCTGCTTCAGAGTCATCCTGAAGTAACTGCTCTCCAAAGACTGGGGAAGAAAACTCAACTGTTGTCTGCCTCTGAATTGCAGTTGAGCAGCAATAGTTAGGTTTTCAGTAACGGCAGTTTGATAAACTGCGGGCACAATGATTCCTTCGGGCCAAAAACGGCCTCGGAAACAAAGATCACTACAGGCAAATTTTTTCGAATATGAAGCGCGGCTTTTACAACATTCTTGCGGCTCAGTTTCTCTCCAGTCTGGCCGACAACGCCCTGCTGATTGCAGCCATCGCGCTTCTGGCAAGCATTCAGGCTCCCGACTGGATGACCCCGCTGTTGAAGCTCTTTTTCGTGCTGAGCTACGTGTGCCTGGCCGCCTGGGTGGGAATCTTCGCCGATCTGATGCCCAAGGGCCGCGTGATGTTCATCACGAACGCCGTCAAGGTTGCCGGCTGTCTCCTTATGCTTTTCGGCTCGCACCCGCTTCTGTCCTACGCTGTCGTCGGCATCGGCGCTGCCGCTTATTCCCCTGCCAAGTACGGCATCCTCACCGAGCTTCTGCCGCCTGAAAAGCTTGTGATCGCCAACGGCTGGATTGAAGGCCTCACGGTCGTTTCCATCATTCTGGGTGTTGTGCTGGGCGGCGTGCTCATCAAGCCCGAAGTCGCGGGCTTCATCCTTGAGACATTCCATCTGCCCGCCATCGGACTCGACACCGATCCCGAAGCGGCCCTGTTGGTGGTCTGCTTCGTCTACGCCTTGGCCGCTCTCGTCAACCTCACCATTCCCGACACGGGCGTGCGCTATGCTCGCCCCAACTTCGAACCGATCGCTTCAATCAAGAACTTCGCGCAGTCCTGTTCGCTGCTTTGGCACGATAAGCTCGGTCAGATTTCGCTTTCGGTAACGACGCTCTTCTGGGGCGCAGGTGCCGTTTTGCAGTTCCTTGTTTTGAAGTGGGCTGAACAAGCGCTCGGCATGCATCTCTCCGACGGCGCCATCCTGCAGGCCGTGGTTTCCATCGGCATTGCCGTAGGCGCCATCGGTGCGGCCGTCTTTGTTCCGCTGAAAAAATCCCTCGTCGTGTTGCCGATGGGTGTTGCCATGGGGCTTGTCGTCGGATGTGCAAGCTTTTACGACCAAACAGTCATTACGGGCGTTTCGCACATCTTCGGCTTTGAAATCCGCAACGCCGTTTTGGGCGCCTGCGGCATCATGATCGCCGTGGGCGTGCTTGCCGGCTTCTTCGTCGTTCCGATGAACGCCCTGCTGCAGCACCGAGGTCATGTGCTCATGAGCGCCGGCCGCTCGATTGCCGTGCAGAACTTCAACGAGAATCTTTCGATTCTCACGATGCTCGGCGTCTACTCTCTGCTCATTCACTTTGACTTCTCCGTGCAGGCCACGATGGTGATCTTCGGCATTTTCGTTGCTGCGAGCATGTTTGCCGTCATCATGCGCCACAGCAGCAATCAGAAAAAAGGCGACAGCCTGCACCTCATCGGCGAAGAAGTTCGCCACGAGCACCGCATCGAGCATTCCTAACACCCGCTCGAACCAACTTTCGACGCTCGGCCCGGCAGCCGAGCGTTTTTGTTTTCGGCTTCTTGTTGAGCTGCGGCAAATTGCTTAAGCAAGCACTTTTGGTCTAATTCGGATATTCAATGTTTCTCTCCTTCCCCTCAACCGCAGAAAAGTCCGAAGTGTCTTTTCGGCGGTTTTTTGCGAGCAGATCCTTTGATTATCGGCAAGGTACTTAAGCAACGACTGCTGATCTAATGCCTGCGATCCTTTCGTCGCAAACGCACGGCCCGAACAAAAGTCCGATGCGTCTGCCCGAACCGATTCACTCTTCTACTGTTTTGAGAAAGGAACACGAAATGAAGAAATTTTCTGCGCTGATGACGCTCGTGGGCAGCGCCTGCATCATGACATCGGCTCTGGCAGCCAATCCCGCCAAGGTGATGGTTATGCTTTCGCCGGGCTTTGAAGAAGGCGAAACCGTCGAAATTCTCGACGTTCTGCGCCGCGGCGGCTTTTCCGTGGACTCCGTGAGCATTGCCGGCGAATATGTGCCCGGCGCCCACAAGATCACGCTGAAGGCCGACAAGGTTCTGCCGAAGGACACCAAGGCTTTCAAAGACTACGACATGATCGTGCTTCCGGGCGGCTGGACGGGCGTCGACAACATGATTGCCGATCAGCGCGTGCTTGATCTTGTGCGTCACTACAACGCCTCCGGCAAGTGGGTCGCCGCCATGTGCGCAGCTCCCAACGTGCTAGCCAAGGCCGATGTCATCAAGGGCAAAACCATCACCGCCTATCCGGGCAAAAAGACCGAACCGTTCTACACGGGCGCCAAGTATGTGCGCGACACCGTCGTGATCGACGGCCGCATGGTTACGAGCCGCGGTCCCGGCACCGCACTGCCGTTTGCCTTTGCGCTTGTGGACGTTCTCGGCGGCGACAGCAACTTCATCAAGGGTTTTGCTAGCAGACAAAATAACTCACAAATCTTCCATAAGGTCTTACTAGAG
>USBS01000152.1 GCA_900552915.1 uncultured Sutterella sp.
CGCGAATAGTTTTCGATGCCCTTGCAAAAACCCACTTGATCGAGCATTTCCAGATCAAAAAGCGTGCGCTGCTGCAGGCGCTGCGCCTCCACGAGCTTGTTGTCCCGATAAAGCTCCTCAAGGCGCTCTTTAAGTTCTGCCTTGATGCTTTCGATGGCACGCACCACCTCATCGCGCGGCGTCACGTAGTGGCTTGCCGGATACACCACAAAGCGCGGCACCTTCTGGCGCACCTTGCCCGAGAGCGGATCAAAGAGCACCACCGCTTCGACTTCGTCGTCGAAAAGCTCCACGCGCACCGCGACCTCGGCGTGTTCTGCCGGAAAGATGTCGATCGTATCGCCGCGCACGCGAAACGTACCGCGCAAAAACTCCATGTCGTTGCGCTTGTACTGCATCTTCACGAGCTGACTGATCAGGTCCTTCCGTTCCTTGACGTCGCCCGTGCGCAGAATCAAGCGCATCTGCGTGTAGCTTTCGGGCTTGCCGATGCCGTAGATCGCAGAGACCGTTGCCACGATCACGGTGTCGCGCCGCTCAAGAATCGATTTGGTGGCCGCCAGACGCATCTGCTCGATGTGTTCGTTTACGGCCGAATCCTTCTCGATGAAAAGATCGCGCGCGGGCACATAGGCTTCCGGTTGGTAGTAGTCGTAGTAGGAAACGAAGTACTCGACGGCGTTGTTCGGGAAAAACTCGCGCATTTCGCTGTAGAGCTGCGCCGCAAGCGTCTTGTTGGGCGCCATCACGATGGCTGGCACGCCGATGCGCGCGATGATGTTGGCCATCGTAAAGGTCTTGCCCGAGCCCGTCACGCCCAGCAGCGTCTGTGCGCTGTACCCCTCCTGCAGCCCCTCGGTGAGTGCGGCAATCGCCGTAGGCTGGTCGCCTGCAGGCGCGAATTCGGCATGCAGTTCAAAGGGGGAATGAGGAAAAGTCAAAATCTGCGTCATGCGAGAGCCCACCGGGACGGATAAAAACCTCATGCGGCTTGAGACAAAGCAAGATTAGGCACTTCACCTGAATCCGCATTCGGTCCGAAGGTCTAATATTAGTTGTTGCCGCCGGTTTCGACACGCCTCTGGTGCGCATTTGCCGACGAACCGGACTTACAACTTCATCAACAACAACTACACAGGGATGCATATGTCCGATGCTTTGTTCAGCAGCCTCGTCGCTGCACCTGCCGATCCGATCCTTGGCGTTTCACAACGCTTCCGCAAAGATCCCCGTCCTCAGAAAGTCAACTTGGGAGTCGGCGCCTATATGACCGACGAAGGCGTCACTCCCGTTCTCGACGTCGTCAAGGAAGCCGAAACGGCACTTGCCGAAGCCTGCATTCCGCACAGCTACCTGCCCATCAGCGGGCTGGACGGCTACGGCGCGCATGTGCAGCAGATGGTGTTCGGCGAAACGAGCGAAATCGTTCTCTCGGGGCGTGCGGCCACCGTTCAGACGCTGGGCGGCACAGGCGCTCTGAAGGTCGGCATGGACTTCATGTATCACATCTGCGGCGAACGCGTCGCCGCCACATCGCTTCCGACCTGGGGCAACCACAACGCCATCCTCGGCATGGCGGGCTACGAAATCAAGCACTACCGCTACTACGAAGCCTCCACTAACAGCCTCAACTTCGATGCCATGATCGAGGATCTGAAAGCGCTTCCCGCCAAGAGCCTCGTCGTGCTGCACTCCTGCTGCCACAACCCGACGGGCTACGATCTGACGGCCGAACAATGGAAGGTCGTGATCGACGTCTGCCAGAAGGGCGGCCTCACGCCCTTCCTCGATATGGCCTATCAGGGCTTCCGCGAGGGGCTGGACGAAGATGCCGAATCGATCCGCATGTTCGCCGAATCGGGCATGAGCTTCCTTGTGGCCACCTCCTTCTCGAAGTCCTTCAACCTTTACAACGAACGCATCGGTGCGCTCACGGTGGTCTGCCAGAGCAAGGCCGAAGCCGACATCGTGATGACGCAGCTTAAGGCCGTCATCCGCTGCAACTACTCCAACCCGCCCGCGCACGGCGCCTACATCGTCGAGCGTGTGCTCTCCGATCCTGCCAAGTGCGCGCACTGGAAGGAAGAGCTCGGCGGCATGCGCGAACGCATCCGTTCGATGCGCAAGGCCCTCGCAGACGAAATGGCGCGCCTGGGAGCCAAGCGCGACTTCAGCTTCGTCACGCGCCAAGCCGGCATGTTCTCATTTACGGGACTCACTCCCGAACAGGTTGAACGCCTGGCTGCCGACTACGGCATTTACGCCGTCAAGAACGGCCGCATCTGCATCTGCGGCCTCAACACGCGCAACGTCGAATACGTTGCCAAGTCGATTGCCGAAGTGCTCTAACGCACCTTCAAGCTCGATGTTCTGAGCCCAGCACCGCAGATTTCTTCGGAGATCTGCGGTTTTTTATGATTTCGACTTTAATTTGAATTTCAATTACAACTCCTGAAATTTCAGACACTTATCCAGCAACAGACGCTGGTTTTGAACGATTCCGCGTCCTAGAGAGAGATTTTTCTTCAAAAAAGACTTGCCAAAATCCGAAATCACCTATATAGTTCCGCTTCTGCATTCCCCGATAGCTCAGTCGGTAGAGCAACGGACTGTTAATCCGTGGGTCGTTGGTTCGAGCCCAACTCGGGGAGCCACCTCTTTTTTTGAAGATGGTTCAAGCAAAAGATCGCGTTGCCTCGGCAGCGCGTTTTTTGTATCTGCCGCCCGCAAAAAAGGCCCGCCGTTTCGGGCGAGCCTCTCACAAGGCAGGACGGACGCGCCGTCCCGCTCTCATCTTTTCTTCAGCGATCAGAACTTGTGCATCAAACCCATGCCGGCCGTGGTCTGGTTGAAGTTGAACCCCTTATCAAGCAGCTTACGACCGTCCATATGGGACGTAAATGCATAGAGCTGCGTGCGCTTGCTGAGGCTGTAGTAGTACACCAAAGCGCCGAGGAAGGCCGAACCGTTGTCTTCCGGATAACCTTCGGTCGAACCATTCAATTCGGCATTGAGCCAGCCGAGAGAACCTGCGAAGTAGTGCGGCCCCATCGTGTAGCCTGCGCTCACATAGAAAGCCTGCATATCCAACCCTTCGGCACGATTTGCGAATTTATTGTCATTACCCAAATTCAGAATGTTGTCGAGCCCCGCATTGTTGCCGATGCGGCGTTCGTTGTTGGCAAGGTAAACCACGCCCGAAACCGTGAGCGGCGACATATCGTAGCTTGCAATCAGGTGAATGCCCATAGCATCGTCTTTGCGTTCCCCGATTTTGTCCTCCTTGGGTACATGGCTGAAGCGCTCATACGAAAGCACCGTACCCATGCGCAGGCGCTCGCCCAC
>USBS01000153.1 GCA_900552915.1 uncultured Sutterella sp.
GAACACGGGCGATCTTCGTGAGATTTGCGACGCTGTTGTCCTTGACCCAGAGACCTACCGTGTAGTCGCCCACAAGGACCATTTCCGCGGCGTTCGGATCGGCGCCCTTGAGAATGTCCTGATCGGTTGCGACCGAGAAGCCCGCTTCCTTGAGGATGCCCGCGAAGTCGATGTGCGCGGCGATCTCGCCGTGACCGTGGTCCGACATCGTCACCAGCTGAACGTTGCGGCTTCGTCCTTCGCGCTCCCACCATTCGAGCACGCGGCCGAAGAGCTTGTCGGCGTGTGTGCGCGCGCGTTCGGTGAGTTCGCTTTTGAGTCCCAGCTCGTGGCTTGAGTGATCCGGCTCTCCGATCCAGAGCACCGAAACATCGGCAAGCGACTTGGCGCCTTCGCGCAGTTCGTCGCGAAAGAAGATGTCCGTCATCGCAGATTGCCCGGCAAAGTCGGGGAAGGTGAGTGGCATCTTCGCCGGATCGGTTTTGAGCAGACGTTCGCGCTCGCTTACGGGAACTGCTTCGTCAAGAGCATGGATGCAGGCATTGAGATGTCCTTCGTAGCGTTCGGCGTGCATGTTTTGAAGTCGCGTGCTGCCCGCGGAATTGGCGCACAGCACGCGCAGCGTCTTGCCATGGGAGGCCAGAAGCTCTCCCATATCCGGCACGGCGTAAAGCCCTTCGGATCGGGCGGCGTCCTGCGCCAGAACGCTTTGCGTATCCCAGCCGCAAAAGAGCTTTGCTTTGCCTTCGAGTGTCGGACAGTAGAAGCTGTTGGCAATCACGCCGTGGCGATTGGGTCGTTCGCCCGAAAAAATCACCGGGTGATTGACATACGTTTCGCTCGGAAAACTAGCCAGATAGTTGTCCCAGGAGTGATGCAGCTCGCGAAAGCGTGCCAAATTGGGCATGATTTCGGGCGTGATGTCGCAGGGACGAAGGCCGTCGAAGCCCACGATGATGAACTTGCAGGGATTTTCTGCGGTATCGGTCATAGTCTTGAATCTTGTCGGTTATGCAATCGGGTTAACGGCTCTGAGGTTCAAGCTTTTGCTGCACCCAGTCGCCCAATACAGACATCGAAAGCGTGGAAATCACAATGGTGACGCCCGGCACGACGGCGATCCACCAAGCTGTGGTGAGGTAGTCGCGCCCGAACCCGAGCATGGTGCCCAAGGAACTCATCGGCGGCTGAACGCCGACGCCCAAAAACGACAGGCTTGTTTCCAGAAGAATCATTCCCGGGAAATTGAGCGTCATGTTGACGACAAGCGCGCTCGCAATATTGGGAAGGATGTGCTTTAAGAGAATGCGGCGCGTGGGGATTCCCAGGCCTTCCAGGGCTCCCGCATAGCCTTCCGTATAGGCCGAGCGGGCCAGATTGCGGGAAAGCTTAGCGTAGCGGTCCCATCCGTAGACGGCCATGATCACGACGATCACCGTGACGTCCGTGCCGAGAAAGGCAAGAATCGTGAGCGCCAGAATGATGAAGGGAAGCGAGGCGGTAAAGTCCACGCCGACATTGACGAGATCGTCGACGAAACCGCCGAAGCGTGCGGCAAGAAAGCCGAGTGCGGTTCCGAGCACGGCGCCGATCAGGGTGCCGCAGACCGCAAGCACGAACGAAAGCCGCAGCGAATACAGAAGACGCGTCAATACGTCGCGCCCGAGCTCGTCGGTGCCGAGAATGTGCGTCGCAGACGTAAAGGGTGCCGTAAGGCGCGCCGCCAGATCCATGTCTTCAAGACCGTAGGGGGCAATCCAGGGGGCCAGAAGGCCGCCCGCAAAAAGCACCGCCAAAGTGAAGGCCGCCGCTGCCGCCAGAGGCGCCGTTCGAACGGCCGATAACGAATTCAAAGTTGCAGTAGCCATTTGTTCAAATCATCCTTAAGCGGCAAGAGCCTCAAGCCCGTGCCGCGTTTCATCAGCTGCCTTTTCTCAAGCGGGGGTTGAAGACGAGCGCCAGGAGGTCCATCAGCAGATTGGCGACGATGAGCGAAGCGCCCGTTGCGAGCACGATCATCTGCACCACGGGAATGTCGCGGTTGGCCACCGACTGCACGAGGAGCTTGCCCACGCCCGGCCAGGAAAAGACTGTTTCCGTGATCACGGCGCCCGCGACGAGCGTCCCGAGGAAAAAGCCCAGAATCGTCAGAATCGAAAGCATGGCGTTGGGAAGCGCATGCAGCCAGATGATTCGGGTTCTCGGAAGTCCGCGCATGATGGCGGCCTTGACGCTCGGCAGACGCATCGATTCGATCATGGCGCTTCGGGCGTAGCGCGAGAAGATCGCCGCCTCGGTTGTGGCCATTGTGATCACCGGCATGATGTAGTGAGCCGGTGTCGTGTTGCCGTAGGATGGTAGCCATCCGAGCCAGATCGAAAAGACGAGCAGCAGCAGAATGCCCATGAAGAAGTTCGGAACGGCGTAGCCGAAGACGGAAGCGACCATCATCGCGCGGTCCGCGGACGTGTTGCGGCGTAGTGCGGCGAAAACGCCTGCGGGAATGCCGATCAGAAGCGTTACGACAGCCGTTGGGATCATCAGATCGAGCGTGGGACCGAGTGCCTGCAGAAAGACTTCCTTTACGGGAAGGCGTGTGGCATAGCTCGTGCCCATGTCAAGCGAGAGCGCGTTGAGCAGATAGATGCCGAACTGCTCCCAGAGGGGCTTATCGAGTCCCCACTGCTGACGGAATGCGGCAATCGATTCGGCCGAAGCGTCGCTGCCGAGCATCAGGCGGGCCGGATCGCCCGTAAGGTGCAGCACGAAGAAAACGCACGCTGTCAAAAGCAGAAGCGTCAAAAGAGCTCGGCCGACGGTGCGCAAAATCAAAGCAGCCATTTAAGCAGCCTCCACAATGGTGTTGTTCGGTTCGCTCCTTTCGGCGGCCGCGTTGAGGTAGAGCTCGTCGAGCTTCATTGCGGCGCTTAACTCAAAGCAAGCGGATCTGCGGCCCGGGAAAACTTCTTCGAGTTCCGGAACTTCCGTTCGGCAGCGAGCCGAGGCAATCGGACAGCGATTGGCAAAGACGCATCCCTGCGGACGGCCGATCGGGCTCGGCATTGCGCCCTTCGGATAAAAATTCACGATCTGAGCGTTTGCTCCGGGCGTACAGGCCGTTAAAAGCCGCGTGTAGGGGTGAACGG
>USBS01000154.1 GCA_900552915.1 uncultured Sutterella sp.
CGTAAGACCTTATGGAAGATTTGTGAGTTATTTTGTCTGCTAGCAAAACCCCGATGCAAACGACAAGTTCGGCTTGCGCAGCCTATTCTTACGGCCTTCGAGAAGAAATACTCACAGCAAAACGGCGTTCCGAAGAACGCCGTCTGAACACGCAAAAATACGGTTTGCCTTAGGCGGGCGGACGCGTTTTGCCGCCGTGCACGAAGTTTT
The DNA here is from genome assembly GCA_900552915.1 of uncultured Sutterella sp. GTDB lineage: Bacteria > Pseudomonadota > Gammaproteobacteria > Burkholderiales > Burkholderiaceae_F > Duodenibacillus. Next base: position 211 of record USBS01000154.1, read on the forward strand.
GATATCCCTCTTCGATGAGCGCCTCGTAGATCTGCTTGGTATCGTCGTCGTACGTGCAGAACGTGATCTGCTCGAACTGCGGCTCCAACTCAAGCACCTGCACGGCCACCGTCAAAGCCACGGCTGCTGCGGTGGGCTTGGGAAAACCGTACTGACCGGTTGCGATGGCAGGAAACGCGATGGTGCGTGCACCGTGCAAGCGGGCAAGCTCGAAGCTGCGCGCATAGGCGCGCGCCAAAAGAGCGACTTCGCCGTCGCCCCCGCCGACCCAGCTCGGACCCACGGCGTGGATGACGAAGCGGCAGGGAAGATTGAATGCTTTGGTGAGCGACGCTCCGCCCGCAAAGCAACGCCCCTGTTCGAGAACGTATGTGCGGCAGGCTTTTCTGAGTTCGGGTCCCGCTGCGGCGTGGATGGCTTTGTCGACTTCGCCTCCTCCGAGCAAATCGGCATCGGCTGAGTTGACGATGGCGTCAACATTGAGGGTGGTAATGTCGGCTTTAATGACGCGCAACCGACTGCGCACTGCGTCTGAAATCGGAATCATGACGTTTTTTGGTTCTCGAAATTTAGAGGTCTGCACCGCGCAATTCGCGCGCACGCCACCCCAGTACTGCTAGCGCCGTAAAGTATGTCACAGCCGCGCCGAGAATGACACCCGCCACAAGAACTAGTCTGCGTCCCCATTGCGCCTGCATCGCGGCCCAGTCAAGACCGTTTTGAATCCAAATGAGAAAGGCCGCCATTGCAATGCTCGCCGCAAGCACTCGAATGATGTACACCAACCACCCGCGTCCGGCTTCGTACCAGCCGCGCCGCAGCAGAATCGTCAGAAGCACAATCGCGTTGAAAACCGATCCGATTCCGACCGAAAGCGCCAGCCCGGCATGCCCCAACGCCGGCACCGTCACAATGTTGCAGCACTGCACGACGACAAGAGAAGCGATAGCGCCCTTGACCGGCGTCTTGATGTCCTTGCGCGAATAAAAAGCGGGCGCAAGGATCTTGATCGAAATGAGTCCCAAAAGACCCACTGCGTAGCCTTCGATGGCAATCGCGGTCATGGCAACGTCGCCTGCGGCAAAGTTCTTGCCCTGAAAAAGAACCGCCGCCAGCCCTTCGGCAAGAAACCCGAGGCCTGCGGCCGCCGGAATCGCAAGCAAAATGACGATCTTCAGGCCCCGATCCAGAAGCGAGTTGTAGCGCTCAAGTTCGCCTCGGTTGAAGGCAGCCGACAGACTCGGCAGCAGGACGCTGCCGAGCGCCACACCCAAAAGCGCCGTCGGAAATTCCATCAGTCGATCGGCATAGTTAAGCCACGTCACGGCACCTTTTTGCAGATGCGAAGCGATGTTCGTATTGATGAGAATCGAAATCGGCGCCACGCTCACGCCGACCACCGCGGGCACCATGAGCCGCAGCACCTGACGGACATTGGCGTTTTTGAGCGCCTTGGCCGGACTCACAAGCCGCGGGAAGCACCCGATGCGCCTTAGGGCAAAAAACTGCATCGAGAGCTGCAGAACACCCCCGAGTATCACAGCAAAGGCGAGCGTATAGATCGGAACGGCGAAAAATTCGATCAAAAAGAGCGTGCTTCCGATAAAGCTCAAATTCAACAGCACGGGCGTAAAGGCCGGAATGGCAAAGTGCTTCCACGTATTGAGTACGGCCGCCGCAAACGACACCAGGCTCATGAAGATGATGTAGGGAAACATGCAGCGGGTAAGAAACACCGCCAAATCGAACGTCTCCGGGTTGTTTTTAAAACCCGAAGCAATGAGCCAAACAACGACGGGAGCAAAAAGAATGCCCAGAATACTGGCCAGAAAGACAGCGCAGCCCAAAAGCGAAAACACGTCGCTGATAAAGGCCTTCTGCTCGTTTTCCGGCTGCTGTTCCTTCACTTGAGAGAGCATCGGCACAAACGCCTGACTGAACGCCCCTTCAGCAAACAGACGTCTGAGCATGTTCGGAATGCGAAACGCCACGTAAAACGCGTCGGTTGCCGCCGATACGCCGAAGTAGCGCGCGATCAGCATGTCGCGGATCAGGCCGGTGATGCGCGAAAGCAGCGTAAAGACGGAAACGGTGGCCGCCGATTTGAGTAAGGACATGTGTAGCCTGTAGGACGCAGTGGAAACGGTTGTGCCGCGGAAGCTAGGCCTTTCTTTGCAAAAGAAATTTTCCTTTCGCAAAGCGCTTGTATCGACGCCGTTGATTTGATACAATGCCGCGTTTTCCTACTTCGGGCGACTGCCGCGCAGAGTTGCAGCGCATGCGGACGCTTGAAATCGGAAAGCAACATTGTAGTAAAACTTAGACCCGGCCGATTTTCGGCCAGATGCCGAGCTGCACCGGCCTCGTCAGGAAAGCGATCCGAAATCGGACGCTCGTCGACGGGAATCCGAAAACCGCGGCATCCATTTTCAGGAATTCAAAACTAAATGGCCAATACCAACCAAGCTCGCAAGCGCGCCCGCCAGGCCGTTGCCCGCAACCAGCACCTTTCTGCTCAGCGCAGCCAGTACCGCACCGCTATCAAGAGCGTGCGCAAGTTCATCCTCGCCGGCGACAAGGCCGGTGCTCAGGAAGCCTTCAAGAAGGCCCAGTGCGTGATCGACTCCATGCGCGCCAAGGGCGTTCTGCACATGAACGCTGCTGCTCGCCACAAGAGCCGTCTGTCTGCTGCCATCAAGGCGCTCGCCTAATTAAGGCACCGAGCCTTTGAGAGGCTCACCAGCTAAAACGCCTGATTCCCTCAGGTCAGCGGTTTAGCCATTTAGCCAAAAAGAAACGCACTCGAAATGCTCCTCGGGTCCGGAACCCCCGGTAACTAGTCCTTAGTTCCGGAAGATCCCCTTCGGCGGGATT
>USBS01000155.1 GCA_900552915.1 uncultured Sutterella sp.
TGCACTTGTTCGAAAGTCAGCTGTCCGCAAAAAGCTTCGAGCAGCCCCAAAATCACAATGCCGTGCAAGTGAAAATAGAAGATCGTGCGGGGAACGGATTCATGCAGGTTGCCCAATTGTTTAAGAATCAAGATGGCTAAAGCCGTAAGGAGTCCGCAAAAAAGTCCGACCAACACGTAGAGTGCTGAAAATGAACGAACCGACGGATGAAACATCACAAGGATGCCGCAGAAGGCGGCAGCGACGGCGGCAAGGACACGCCAATCGACGGCTTCGCCTCGACGGTAGGCTGCTGCGGCGGTGATGCCGGCAACAAAAAGCGGTGCGGTGTACTGCAGCGTTTGGGCGGCGGCAACCGGCATGTGCGTAGCGGTGATGATTTGTGTGAAAACGACACCGACCCCGAATAGCGAGCGCAGCAGGTGCAGATGCCAGACATGCGTTCGGAAGGAGACTTTCTTTGCGAGCATGACGGCAACGGTCACCGCAAGCACAAAGGAAAATTGCACGAAGGCCAAGTCGATGAGCGCAATGGTCTGCCCGAGGCTTTGAATGCAGGCGATGATGGCGGCGCTGCAAAAGGATGAAACGAGAATCCAGAGTGCGGTCATCGTTTGTTCTCCGTCTGACACTCGGCACGGGATTGGTCGCTTGTGGGGCGCAGGGCGGAAACGAAAACGCTTCGAATCCATTGCATTTCGGACGAAGCATGCGTGCGCTCATGCCAAATGAGACGCGTCGAATAAACATGTTTCTCGCCGGGAATCGGGATCACGGTGAGATTGGGCAGAAGTTTGGCGAAGAACTCGGCTGTGGTATGAGGAAGCACCAGTGTGGCGTCGGTATCTTCCAAAAAATAGGGGGCGCCGAGAAAATGCGGCACCTCGATGAGCTTGCGCTGTGTATGCGTGAGTTTTGTGTCGACGTCGAAAACGGATTCTCGTGCGTTTTGGCGCAGCTGAACGGCAATCTTCGGGTACTTCTGAAACTCCTTTTGCGTGAGCTTTTTGCCTTGTGCTGTCCTGAGCGCCAACGGATGGTCTCGGCGCAGCAGACAGCAGCGGTGAACGTCGAAAAGCTTGAGGCTGTAGTAGTGCTCGGGCAGTACTTTAAGAAAAGCGTCGGGCAGCAGCGCCAAGTCGATGCTGCCTTCGGCCAGTTCTCGGAGCATGTTTTCCGAAAGCGGAGCCAGCCGAAAGTTCATTTTCGGTGCCGATTTGTAGAGCATTCGCAAAACGGGACGCAGGATCATCACAACCGCATTGTCGGCCGCAGCAATCGACAACGTACGGGTGACTTCCGAGGGTTCGAATGTCTTGCTTTTTGCAAGCTCTCCGAAATCGGCGAGGACGCGATCGATAACGGGAATGATCGATCTGCATTTTTCCGTGGGTGCCATGCCCTGGTAGTTGCGGACAAAGAGTTCGTCGCCGAATTCCTCCTGGCACTTGCTAAGCGCGCGGCTGACGGCCGAAATTGTTAAGTGCAGTTGGTGTGCGGCGGCCGAAAGGGATCCTGTTTCGTAGATTTGCCGAACGACGAGAAGCTGATTGAAGCGTAGGGAAAGCATGGCGGTTGCGCGGGCTGCGGTAAGACTCTGCGCCAATTGTTTTCATTGTCGGTAACCGACAAAAGCTTATGCCATTTTCTCTGAAAAAGAAAAGGAAAATCGGAATTTCGGAAATCGGTTCGACCGCCTAGGATGATTTTTGTCAGGGGCGAATGCAAGCCCTTTTCCAATAACTACCACTCGGAGAGAAATCATCATGTCGGTTACTATCGGTCGCCGTTCTCTGTTTATGGGCACCATTGCCGCTTTGGTTGCCGGAACGTTTTCGGGCACTGCCGCCGCTGCCGGCGGTTCGTCCGGCCCGCGCGTGACGTTTGCCGCGCAGGGCAAGCTCGGTGAAATCGTTGTCAATCCCTACCGGATTGCCCCGCTGACCGCCATTATCAAGAACGGCGGCTATGAACTCACCGAAGCCACCGTGCGCATTGTTCCGAAGAAGGACGGGCAGGAAATCAAGTATTCCGTCGGCCGCCGTCAGCTTCTCACGCATGCCGGCATTCCCGTGTTCGGTCTTTATCCCGACTACAACAACACGGTTGAAGTGTCCTACACGCGCAAGTTCCACGGCAAGACCGAAAAGATCTCCGAAAAGTACAAGATCTACACGGCTCCCGTTTATCACGAAGTGTCGGGCAACCCGACGCTTTCGCACAACATGTTTGACACGAAGGTCGTCAAGATGGATCCGAAGTTCTCGGATCGTCTGTACCTCGTCAACAATCTGATGCAGCAGTATGCCAAGGCGACGCGTATGGTTTGGAATAACCCGATGGGCGGCGCCATGGAATGGAACTTCTACCCGATGAACGCCATCATCGACACCAAGGGTGAAGTGCGTTGGTACATGCACGTCGAACCGATTTATGACGTCGAACAGGTGTATCGCTCGGGCGTGATGATGGGTTTCCAACAGGATGAAGAAGGCAACATCACCTGGGGCTACGGTCAGCGCTATGTCAAATACGACCTGATGGGCCGCGAAATTTACAACCGCCGTCTGCCTGCCGGCTATGTCGACTTCTCGCATTCGCTTGACAACGGTCAGAACGGCCACATGTTCATTCGTGCAGCCTCGGCCGATCTTCGTCGTCTCGACAACAAGCGCGTGCGCACTGTCCGCGACGTGATTGTCGAAGTTGATGAAAACGGTCAGGTGTTTGACGAATGGCGCCTGTGGGAAATTCTTGATCCGTATCGCGACAACGTGATGAAGGTGCTCGATCAGGGGGCAGTGTGCCTGAACATCGATGCCAGCCAGTCCGGTAAGACGCTTTCGGCCGAAGAATTGGCCAAGCTCGACGCAAGCGATCACTTCGGCGACATCGTGGGTACGGGCCCGGGCCGCAACTGGGCGCATGTGAACTCGGTCGACTATGACCCGACCGACGACTCGATCATCATTTCGTCTCGCCATCAGTCGGCCATCATCAAGATCGGCCGCGACAAGA
>USBS01000156.1 GCA_900552915.1 uncultured Sutterella sp.
AGAAAAATGCCCAGAAGAGATTCTGCTTGATGTTGCGCAAAACGGCGCTCGAAAGTTCGTAGGCCGTGACCGCGTCCGTGAGCTTGCTGTTTACGAGCACCACATCGGCGCATTCGATGGCGACGTCGGTCCCGGCACCGATGGCCATGCCGACATCGGAAGCGGCAAGAGCCGGAGCGTCGTTGATGCCGTCGCCGATCATCATCACCCGTTCGCCCTTTTGCTGCAGTTCGCGCACCACGGAAGCCTTATCGGTCGGAAGCACTTCGCTGACAACCTCGTCGATTCCGACGGCCTGTGCAATCGCCTTTGCCGTGCGCTCATTGTCCCCTGTGACCATCTTTACGCGAAGTCCAAGCGAACGAAAAGCCTTCACCGCCTCGGCACTGTCGAGCTTCAACGCATCGGCGCAGGCCAGAAGTCCGATGACGCGGCCCTCTTCGCGCACGACAAGCGCCGTTTTGCCCGCCTGCGATAAGAGATCCATTTCGCGGACTGCCGCCTCATGCTCGCCCACAAGCGTTCGATTGCCGATTTCGTAAAGTTTGCCGCCGATGCGGGCAGCCACACAGCCCGGACGCTGTTCAAAATCAACCGCCTCGAACAATCCCGTTTCATTTTCACGGGCGCATTGAACAACGGCTTGCGCCAGCGGGTGTTCGCTTTTGACTTCCACGGATGCGGCCAGCTTCAAAACATCGCGCTCAAGATGCGCATCGTCAAACACGCGCACATCGGTTAAAACGGGCTTACCCTGCGTCACGGTACCGGTTTTGTCAAGAATCACCGTCGTGATGCCGCGACATTTTTCCAGCGCCTCGGCCGATTTAAAAAGAATTCCCAATCGCGCAGCTCTGCCCGTGCCGACCATCACGGCCGTGGGAGTCGCCAGCCCCAGCGCACAAGGACACGAAATCACCAACACGCTCACCGCAAGCGTCAGCGCAAAATCAACCTCGGCTCCGACGGCAATCCAAACAAGCGCCGTCACAAGAGCAATCGCAAGCACCACCGGAACGAAAATGCCGCTGATTTTGTCGGCAAGACGCGCCACAGGCGCCTTTGACGAAGTCGCTTCGTCAACGAGTGCAATCACTTGCGCGAGCATCGTATCCGACCCCACTCGCGTTGCCTGCATGCGGATATGACCGGAGCGCATCAACGTGGCAGCCGATACCGTGGCGCCCTTGTCTTTCTCCACCGGCAGGCTCTCGCCTGTCAAAGCCGATTCGTCGACCTGAGCGTGCCCTTCCAGAACAAGACCGTCCACGGCGATGCGCTCGCCCGTTTTCACAACCAGTACGTCGCCCGTGCGAACGTCGTCGACGCTCACCTCCACTTCTTCACCGTTTCGGACCACGCGGGCCGTGTCGGGCACCAAGGCAACCAACTGAGAAACCGCATCGGTCGTTCTCGCCTTGGCCCTGGCTTCAAAATACTTACCCAACCCGATGAGCGTGAGGATCATCGAGGCCGAGTCGAAGTACAGGTTGTGCGCATGATGACTCACCGTCGACCAGTCGCCGATCCCGGCCGCATAGAGCATCACATAAAGCGAAACAATGCCCGAGACGAGCGAAGCCGTTGCGCCGAGGGCAACCAACGTATCCATGTTCGGAGATAGTCCGACAAGCGCCTTAAAGCCTCGTGTAAAGAAGCGGCTGTTGAGAATCACCACGGGCAGCGTCAGCAGCAGCTGCGTAAAGGCAAAAGCAGGCGCCTTCTGCGGTCCCTCAAAGATGGAAAACGTGATGCCTGCCATCGGCAGCATCGTGAGCACCATCAGGAGCGCACAGAAAAAAAGACTCCAATACAAACGTTTGCGCGTCGCGGCCAGCTCCTGTTGCAGCGCCTGCGTCCGATTTTCCGAACTCCGGCTCTTTTGGGTTCGTTTCTGCCCGTCTTCGTCACGGACACTTGCGCCGTAACCGGCCTGCGTTACGGCTTTGACGACATCGCCCGCGCTGACCTTGCTTTCATCAAGCTCAAGCGTCATGTCGTTTTTGAGCAGATTCACCGAAACGTTGCAGCAGCCGTCCAACGCATTGACGGCACGCTCCACGCGTGCCGAACACGCAGCGCAGCTCATTCCGGTGACATCAAAATGAAGTTTTTGCATGACTTTTTCAAGAACAAATCTCTTTGCAAATGCATCCGGCGGAGTCGAAATCACCGCCGGCTTCCGTGCAAACGATTTTACTCATACAGTTTCTTTTTTAAAGAAGGTACCTAAACGGTATATACTTTCCTAAAAGTAACCTAAAGCAATTATGGAAGTCCGTCATGCCGTCATCTACAAAAGAGCAGAGCGCCATTCAAAACAGCCTCGACACCGAACCGGCACACTGTCCCGTCCGCAGCACGCTTGCGCTTATCGGAGGCAAATACAAAGCCTTCATTCTTTGGAATCTGTTCGACGGCACGATGCGCTTTTCTCAATTGCAAAAGGCCGTTCCGCAAGCCAATGCCAAAATGCTCTCACAGCAGTTGAAGGAGCTCGAACGCGACGGCTTGATCAGCCGCAAGGCTTATCCGGTGATTCCGCCCAAGGTGGAATATTCGCTCACCGAGCTCGGCCAAAGCCTCAAGCCGGTCATGAGCTGCATCTACGAGTGGGGATCTGCCTACCTGAAGGCCCGTGGGATTGAACCGAATTGCTCCATGAAGCCGTTTGGCAAAGACAATGCGGGCAATAACGGCGGACGTTCATGCTGCTGCGGCTAAATAAAAGCCTGCACATAAACTTTTAATAAAAAAGAAAGACCTCCTGTTTTCACAGAGTCCGCTCGGGGCTGACTCAAACAGGAGGTCGTTTATCCAGCCGTTGGCCGGAAAGATTTCGAGATGTTCAGGGCTGATTTAACAGCTCATAACCTAAACTCCTGCGATTTTTCATAAACATCTGAAAATAAATTTTCAACCCCTGGCAAGCTCCTGATTTTCTTGGGAAAACTTTGTCAGGGGGTATTGATTTTTCTGAAAACATAGAT
>USBS01000157.1 GCA_900552915.1 uncultured Sutterella sp.
TGCTCTTTGACGAACCCACTTCGGCGCTCGACCCCGAAATGATCAACGAAGTGCTCGACGTAATGGTGGAGCTTGCCCGCGAAGGCATGACTATGATGGTGGTGACCCACGAAATGGGGTTTGCCCGCAAGGTGGCCGACCGCGTGATCTTCATGGAAGCCGGTGAAATTCTCGAAGACTCCAAGAAAGAGGAATTCTTCACGGCACCCAAGTCCGATCGCGCCAAGCAGTTCCTCTCGAAGATCCTCGGCCATTAATTGTCGGGACGATTCGATCGGCTCTTTTGCACGCCTCGCTCAAGCTTTTGGGCGAGGCTTTCGCATTTCATGGCGCTTCGTGCATGAATTTGTTTTGGACGGCCTCGTGTTCCACGAAGCGATGATCCTCAAAGAAGTCGGAGTTGCACGCGGTTTGTTTTGGACAGCACTAGAAGCTAGGCCTGCCGCAAAGCGCTTGCAGGCAGCCGCGTACAATTCCACTCACATGGATTCACCGAAATCGGAGCCCAAACAGCCCCGAGATTGTTCGTTATGTTCGCTCGCAAACTATCCGCACTCGCCGCTTCGCTTGTGCTTGCGCTGTCGGTGGGAGTTTTTGACACGGCCCAAGCCCGCGCAGTCACCGACCACCTCAACCGTACCGTCGAAGTGCCCGACAAAATCGAACGCTTTGCGGTGGCCGACATCTTCCCCTACGCCTCCGTCGCGTGTGTATATCTCGGCGGCTGCGGCAAGCTGGTTGCGATGCACCCCACGAGCATGGCAGCGGCGCAAACCGGTCTTCTGGGCGAACTCTATCCCGAGGTAAAGAATGTCGACACAAGCGTCATGCAGGGCGCCGAGGTAAACCTCGAAGCCTTAATGGCCTTAAAGCCCGATGTGGTGTTCGTCAACGCCGGCAACAAGCGCTTGATCGAACGCTGTGAGGCGGCGGGACTGCCTGCGCTTGCCGTGAGCACCGGCAAGTGGGACTACAACGTTTTGAGAACGTACGAAAACTGGATTTCGCTTCTGGGCGACACGTTTCCGGGCGAAGGCAGCGCCGAAAAGGCCCTAGCGGCGGCGCACCGTATCGAAAAGCTTGTAAGCGAGCGTACGGCCGACATTGCGCCCGAAAAGAAAAAGCGCGTGCTCTTTCTCGTGCAGTACGACGCCAAGCGCATCGTCACGAGCGGCAGCCGCTTCTTCGGACAGTATTGGGCGCAGGCGGCGGGCGCCGTCAATGTCGGCCGCGAGGTGACGCTTGAAAAAGGCAATGCCGTCATCGGATTCGAACAGATTCTCGCGTGGAATCCGGACGCGGTTTTCATCACAAACTTCACAAAGGCGCAGCCGGCCGATCTCATCAAGGGGAGGTATCACAACTGGAATTCGGTCAAGGCCGTCAAAGAGCGTGCCGTCTATAAGATGCCTCTGGGGCTGTACCGCAGCTACACGCCCTCGGCCGACTCACCCATGACGCTTTTGTGGATCGCCGCCACACTTTACCCCGAGCACTTTGCCGACATTGAGCTCGACAAAACCGTGCAGGCGTTTTACCGCGACACCTACGGCGTTGAGCTCACGCTTGAAAAAGCGAGGGCGCTTTTCCCTGCAACCGTTCGCAAATGAACCGATACAAAACCTCCGCCGTCGTCGCAATCGGGTTGGCCGGCCTTGTCATTCTGAGTCTCGCTTCGCTTGCGATCGGGGCCTACGGGCTTTCCGTCAAAGATGTCATATATGCGCTCTTAAGCCCGCTCTCTGAGACCTTTTCGACGACAAGCCAAGCGCAGGCGATCGTCACAAACGTGCGTCTGCCGCGCATTCTCATGGCGCTTCTTTGCGGCGCGGGGCTTGCGGCAGCGGGCGCTGCGTTTCAGGCGCTATTTTCCAATCCCTTGGCAACCGCCGACACCTTGGGCGTTTCCACGGGCGCCGCTTTCGGAGCGGTTTTGGGAATTCTGCTGGGGTTCGATGCCTTCGGCGTACAGATTCTCTCGCTCGCCGTCGGGCTTGCCGCTGTCTTCGTCGTCTGGCGAATTTCGTTGGTTCGCGGCAAAAGTTCGATCCTGATGCTGATACTTTCGGGGTTGGTGGTGGCGGCACTTTTCAGCTCTCTCATCAGTCTTGTGAAGTTTGCTGCGGACCCCCAAGATGAACTGCCGGCCGTGACCTTTTGGCTGATGGGGTCGCTCACCGGATCCGACTGGAAGACGCTGCGGCTGGGGCTTCCCTTTATTGTCTTCGGTTCGCTCGTCATCTGGCTTTTGCGCTGGAAATTAAACGCTCTGTCGCTATCCGAAGAAGAAGCCAAAAGCCTGGGGCTTCCGGTTGCCCGACTTCGGTTTCTCATCGTGGTCTGCGCCACGGCGGTGACTGCAGCATGCGTGAGCATGTGCGGACTCATCGGGTGGGTCGGGCTTCTGATTCCCCACTTCGTTCGTCTGGCTGTGGGAAGCGACAATCGCATCGTGGTGCCGGCTAGCTTCATCTACGGCGCCCTGTTTTTGCTTGCGTGCGACACGATTGCCCGCAGCGCCGCTCAGATGGAAATTCCGGTTTCGGTCTTAACGAGCCTTGTGGGCGCTCCGATCTTTTTGATGCTTTTGCGGCGCAAAAGCACGTTTCTGTGAGGACGTGAAACCATGCGATTGACGATTGAAAACGCCGCGTTTCACTATCCAGG
>USBS01000158.1 GCA_900552915.1 uncultured Sutterella sp.
CGGCCTGCGCACTCAGTAGTTTTCTTCTGCCCGAACCGAAGGCCTAAAAAAACGGAGCCGCAATGGGCTCCGGAAAATCTACGAAATCGTAGAACCTGTTTTGCCGTTCGGATCGAGTCCTTTTCGGCCTGAGGAGAGAAACAAAAATAGAAAAAGACTTCGCTGCTGTACGCAGTCTGTCCGACCCGGCTGTCGGGCCGGACAACTGCTTCGACTAGAAGCTGTGGACGAGACCGACCGAGGCGCTGTAGCGCGTAGCGGTCAGATCCGTGTAGTCGTCCTGCGTCCAAGCGGCGCCCGTGTAAAGCATCGTGCGCTTGGAGAGACGTTCTTCCCACCCGACCGTAACGTTTGTGCGATCGACTTCGAAAGTCGCCGTGCTGTTGTCAGCGGAAGGCTCGGCAGACATGTAGGTAAACGAAACTCGGAGCAAACCTCCGAAAAGCGGAGCGGTCACACCGGTGTTGACGCCCCAGCCCTGCAGATCGTTGGCGACATTGTCTGCGGCCGTGGTGCCGTAGCCCATCACGGCCAGCTTGTTTTCGTCGCCGAAGGCAGACATCGAAAGCGGCATGTGATCGAAATACACGCCCAGGAGCAGGAACTTCACCACGTCGAAGTCGTAGGCGCCGGCTGCGGAGACCACCAGACCGTCATCCGCGTCTTTCGTCGAATTGTCAGACGCAAAATAGGACTTCCAGTTGAACTGTTCAATGGCGGCGGCCATGTTGAAGGGGCCGTTCTTGTACGTCATGCCCAAGCCGAGGTAGCGATCGGCCGAAGACTGGAATTCCTGTTCGCCCGCATCCGCATCGACGTCGTAGCCGCCCGAGTACTGAGCGTAGAGCTTGAGGCCTGCAAAGTCCGGCGTCGTGTACATGAGCATGTTGTCATAGCGCAGCATATTGCCGGCAAACACGGCGTTGTAGCCCGGGATCGTGTCGCCGTAGCCCGCCGAGATCGGGGAGATGCTCGCTGCGTAGATGTTCGTCGAACCGGTGGTGCCCGTCATGCGGGTCATGCGGCCGAACTTGAAGTTGCCGAAATCGCCTTCGAGATACAGCGTCGATTCGCGATCGAAGATTTTGCCGTTGGAAGGCAATGCACCCGTATCGGCCGAGAAGCCGTTTTCGAGAATAAAGCCCACCTTGGTGCCGTTGCCCAGATCTTCACTGCCCTTAAAGCCGAAGCGGGAGCCGAAGTACTTGCCGGCCGTCAGTTCGGTGGCGTGCGTTGTCTTGACGCCGTTGTCAAGACCTGTGTACATCAGACCGTAGTCGACCAAGCCGTAGATGGAGACTTGGGCTGCACCTGCGCTCATTGCTGCCAGAGCGGCTGCGGCGGCCACCATTGTTTTTTTCATCGCGTGCATTTTTCTTTCCTTTCTTTGTCAGCGATAAAACGATCAATCAACCTTTGGTTCGGTTCATGCGGATCAGCGCACCTTGAAGTTGAACTGGTGGCACTGATTGCAGAAGTTTTCGGGTTCCATATGACCCATATGGCAATTCGTGCAATCGAGATCCTTGCCGTAGTGCGGCGAGACGTGCGGATTGGTTGGCTTGACTTTTTCGGTCTTCTTCACGAGCGCATCCTTCTGATGGCACGTCGTGCAGGTTTCAATCGTCGGGGTCTGCGGGTTCTTCGCATCGGGCCCGTGGCACATCTGGCAGCTCAGCCCCTTGGCCTTGTGACGGTCGGCAAGGAAATTGTCTTGAGCATTAACGGGAAGGGCGGCGGTTAAAAAGGCGCAGGCGGCGGCAAACAGCGCGGCCTTGGCAGCCATAGACGTCTTTGTCATTTTTTTCGTCTCCTGAAGAAGAGGACTATCGCTTCGTCCGACTACGTCTTTCGGGCGAGCTGCAAATCGTTCGGCTGCAATTGTGAAGAGTTGCCCGCGCTCGCACTACATCCCACGGTATACGTCCCGCGGGATGTATCTAATCCCGACGGACGAGCTGAGAATTCCGCTCAAGGCTGAAACGCCTCGGATGCAAGACGTACAACCACAACACCTGCACCTCGGGTCCGAGACGTGAACCTCTGGAAAAAACCATTCATCCAACCACAAAAGGATTCGCATCATGCAAAACGTTGACACTTCCCGTCGCGGCTTTCTGAAGTCGGCCGTCGCCGCCTCCGGCGCCATCATGGCTGCTGCCGCCGCCAATGCCGGCATCCCCGCCTCCGCCATCAAGTCCTATGACGAAGAATTCGACGTCGTCATCATCGGTTCCGGCTTTGCCGGCATGGCCTGTGCGCTGCAGTGCGGCCGCGCCGGCCTGCGCGTTCTTATGCTTGAAAAGATGAGCGTCGTGGGCGGCAACTCCGCCATCTGCGGTGGTAACGTCGCCTGCCCCTGCAACCCGGTGCAGAAGGCTCAGGGCATCAAGGACAGCAAGGAACTCTTCATCGAAGACTGCCTGCGCGACGGTCTGGGCATCAACCACACCAATCTGCTTGCCACCATCGCCGACCGCTGCAACGACACGATCAAGATGGTCGTCGACTGCGGCTGCGAAT
>USBS01000159.1 GCA_900552915.1 uncultured Sutterella sp.
CGCTTTGGGCTTAAAGCTTCTCGGCGGTCACTATCCGCTGACGCCCGCCGTATCGTCCGAACTCATCAAGACCGCTCTTGAGCGCCGTGCCTACGTCGCCTGGCACGCCGGCACAAGCGAGCACGGATCCAACATTGAAGGCATGATCGAAGCCGTTGAAATGGCCGACGGTTATCCGCTGCATCTCGCCCACATCAACGCCTACTGCCGCGGCGCCGTTAAGCCAGAAATGGAAGAAACCGCCATCGCCATTGATCTATTGAAGAAGAACCCGAACATCTTCTGCGAAAGCTACATTTCGCCTAAAAACGGCACCCGCCTAACGTGCGGACCGGACGGAAAAATCCAGTCCAAAGTCACGGGCAATTGTCTGCGCCGATTCGGTTTTTCGGAGGACAAAGACGGAGTACGGGCGGCATTGCTTGCCAAGAAGGCCTTTGTGGTTTTCGACGCGGGCGGCTATTCCGATCTTGTCACCGGTGACGAAGCCCTCAAACTTTGGGAGAAAGCCGGCACCGATGTGGGCGGCAGCTTCAATGTCAATCCTCCTCTGCCGCGGATTGCGCTTGCGCAGGCCAAACGCGAGGACGGCGCATTTGTGGTCGATGCCATCTCAACCGACGGAGGATGCATTCCTCGAAACGTAATCCTCTCGCAAGGCTTGTCGCTTGTGAAACTCGACATTTTGAGTCTGCCGGAATTCGTGCAGAAAACATCGCTCAATCCCGCTCGCATGCTGCGGCTTAACAACAAAGGACACTTGTCTGTGGGCGCCGATGCCGACATCACCGTCTACGACTACGCCACGCAAACGCCGAAGGCGTCATTTGTGGCAGGGCGCAAGGTTCTGTGGGACGGCAACGTTGTAGCCAAAGGCGCCACAGTGATCTGCACCGAACGCGGCCGTAGAGCCATTGAATCTCGCGGCATGAAGGCCATTGTTGTCGATCCGGGCAAGCAGGTCGAGCGCATTCGTGCACTCTAACGCACTCAGACTCTCGATAGGACGGCCGGATTTTCTGGTGGAAATCCGGTCTTTACGGAATTGGAAGAAACTCTGGAGGTTTCCGAAGACCACAGTTTCGTGCGATTTCCGGCCAACCGGCAAGGGCATTGTCGACTTCTTCGAGAAGGATCCTTACCGTTTGTCGGTCCATGTCGAACTTCGCGCCCAGGTCCGTAAAGAGTCGACGTCCGGGATTCTTACCCACGCCAAGAATCGAGGTCATGTGTTCGCCACCGGGCGTCGACATCAAATCATAAGCCGGCGACAAACGCCATTTTCCGTCGGCATCCATCAGAAAGCTGAAGTTCTTGGCATGATCGTCGGTGTTGCCGATGACAAAGTTAAAGTACGCGCGCTTGAGCATCTGCGGCAAATCTTGAGAACCGCACAGACGCAGCGTGAGCGCCATAAGCGTGCTGTAATCCAAGCAAGGAACACGAAAGTCGCAGTGCAAAAGTCCTGCGGCGGTCGCCATGTGTACCTTGCCTCGGGACGTTCGATCGAATCGCTCGATCCCAAACCATCCGGAACTTTTGGTGGAAGCAAAAAGATACGTCTTCGGCATTGCGATACCGGCCTGTTTGGCAAGAAGCGAAACAGCGTACTCAAGAGCTCCACTTTGCGGCGGATCCTGTATGCTTCGGAACTTAATCAGCCAAGGACGGGCACCGTCGTTTGCCTCTGTTCCACGAAACAACGTTTTTTTGTCATCTGAAGCCAAGCAGACGATCTTCGGACGGGCGCCGCCCGATGAGCCGTTAAGAGACGACAATAGGTCAAGCGCGTTTCCCGCCTCTCTATCTGACAGAATGTCCTCGGCATTTTGAGCAAGCGTATCAAGTCGGATTTCACTGGCAGCGAAATCCGGCAAAAATGATTCCTCCGGTTCGTATTCCAGAGCACCCATGCCTTGCGAACCAACCCAGCACAATCGCTGCAATGGGTCGATGTCGACCAAATGTCGGCCTTTTCTGAGCAGTTGGCGATTCAGCAAAAGGTTGCCCCAGCCATCCGGAAGACTGTCGGCAACAAATCCGGGCAAACCGCCGAAAAGATTCGATTGCGGTCGCCAGGCGCTCTTTTGCAACGGTACCGAGATCGGAGAAAGTTCCAGACCTGTTGTTAGGAAATCCTGTGCGTACTGAAATGCGATCTCTCCGGCTTCCGACGACAGACCAGTTGTCTTTTGCCCGTCAAATTGAGAAATACGCGCGTCCTCATTGGCGCGCCCTCCGCCGCGACTTCTTTTCAGGCGCAAAAAGATCAATGGCAGGCTCAAGTACAAAAAGTTTCTCTATGTCCTGAGCGCGATTCAAAGCAATAGCCAGCAGCACCAAATTCTTGAGAGAAATTTCACCTTCCGATTCGAAGCGACGCAACGAAGCAAGCGTTACGCCCGAGCGTTGGGCCAGATCCGACTGCCGAAGGTTGCG
>USBS01000160.1 GCA_900552915.1 uncultured Sutterella sp.
CCGCACGTCAACAAGACGAGCCGCGACCAGCTCGAAATCCGCACCCATCAGCGCCTGATGGACATCATCGATCCGACCGACAAGACCGTCGACGCTCTGATGAAGCTCGACCTGCCGGCTGGCGTTGACGTCAAGATCAAGGTCAACAACAAGCAGTAATTGCACAGTTTTTCTCGTTTGTGTTCTTTCAGGAAGTTCTGCAGGGACACAGACGAATTTGCGTCACTTCTGGGCCTTCGAGGCAATCGATCGGCGTTGCGAAGCGAAGATGGAAAACTTCGGAATTCGAACCTCCCGTCGTGAAGTGATTTCTTTAAAAGTACGGTCCCGTCCAATCGTAGACGGGGTGGAGTAAAAATAAATGAGTGAAAAGCTCGGCTTAGTCGGCCGCAAGATCGGCATGACGCGCATCTTTGAAGAGGACGGTACGTCCGTTCCCGTGACGGTGCTCGACGTGTCCGGCAACCGTGTTGCTTGCGTCAAGACGGTTGAATCCGACGGCTACAATGCCATCCAAGTCGCGTTCGGCTCCAAGAAGCCCTCGCGCGTCAACAAGGCGCTCGCCGGCCAGTTTGCTAAGGCTGGCATCGAAGCAGCCGCCACGTTGAAAGAGTTCCATATCGACGAAGACAAGGTTGCCGAATTTAAGCCCGGCACCGTGCTCGGCGCCGACATGTTCACGGCTGGCCAGAAGGTCGACGTGACCGGCACCACGATCGGTAAGGGTTTCGCAGGCGCCATCAAGCGTCACCACTTCTCCTCGAACCGCGCCAGCCACGGTAACTCCGTGACGACCCGCGCTCCCGGCTCCATCGGTAACCGCCAGGATCCGGGCCGCGTGTTCCCCGGCAAGCGCATGGCCGGCCACCTCGGTGCCGCCCAGCGTACCACGCAGAATCTCGTGGTTGCCCGTGTCGATGCTGAACGTGGTCTTCTGCTCGTTCGCGGTGCCGTTCCCGGCTCCAAGGGCGGTGAAGTCATCGTGCGTCCCGCTGTGAAGGCCTAAACCAGGAGCGATCAATGGAACTGAATGTAATCAATGAACTCGGTCAGGAAGCGGGCAAGGCCGCTGCCTCTGACGCCGTGTTCGGCCGCGAATACAACGAAGCTCTGGTGCACCAGCTCGTGGTTGCCTACCAGGCTAACGCCCGTCAGGGCACGCGCGCTCAGCTCAGCCGTGAGTTCGTGCGCCACACGACCCGCAAGCCCTGGAATCAGAAGGGCACCGGTCGCGCCCGTTCGGGCATGTCTTCCTCCCCGCTGTGGCGCGGAGGCGGCCGTGCTTTCCCGAACACGCCCAACGAAAACTTCAGCCACAAGATGAACAAGAAGGCCTATCGCGCCGCCATGGCTTCGATCCTTTCGAAGCTCGCCGCCGACGGTCGTCTCGTTGTGGTTGACTCGATCAGCGCCGAATCCCCGAAGACGAAGGAATTCGCCGCCAAGCTCAAGACGCTTGGTCTTGATCACGTGATGATCATCACCGAGTCGGTCGACGATAATCTTTTCCTCGCCAGCCGCAACCTCAAGAACGTTCTCGTGGTTGAGCCGCGCTACGCCGACCCGCTCTCCCTGATCTTCTACCACAAGGTCGTTGTCACCAAGGCCGCGATCGCCAAGCTCGAGGAGATGCTCGGATGAAACAAGAACGTTTGTTGAAGGTCCTCGTCGGTCCGGTTATCTCCGAAAAGAGCACCCGACTCGAAGAATACAAGGACAAGCAGTACGCTTTCGTCGTCACCCCGTGTGCGACGAAGCCGGAAGTGAAGGCCGCTGTCGAACTGTGCTTCAAGGTGCAGGTTGAAAGCGTGCAGATTCTGACCACCAAGGGCAAGAAGAAGCGTTTCGGCCGCGGTATGGGCACGCGCAGCGATGTCCGTAAGGCCTATGTGCGCCTCAAGGAAGGTCAGAGCATCAACTTCGTGCAGGAGGTTAAGTAATGGCTCTCGTCAAACTCAAGCCGACGTCCCCCGGCCGCCGTCATGCGGTCAAAGTGGTGACTCCGGGCCTGCACAAGGGCAAGCCCTTCGCAGCTCTGCTGGAAAAGAAGAACCGCGGTTCCGGCCGCAACAACAACGGCCATATCACCTGCCGTCATAAGGGCGGTGGCTCCAAGCGCCACTATCGCGTGATCGACTTCCTGCGCAACAAGGACGGCATCGCCGCCCGCGTCGAACGCATCGAATACGATCCGAACCGTTCCGCTCACATCGCGCTCGTGCTGTACGCTGACGGTGAACGTCGCTACATCATCTGCCCGAAGGGCCTGAACGTCGGTGACACAATCATGAGCGGTCAGGAAGCCCCGATCAAGGTGGGCAATGCTCTGCCGCTGCGTAACATTCCGGTCGGTTCTACGATTCACTGCATCGAAATGCTTCCGGGCAAGGGCGCTCAGCTCGTCCGCTCCGCCGGTACTGCTGCTCAGCTGATGGCGA
>USBS01000161.1 GCA_900552915.1 uncultured Sutterella sp.
CTTTTTGCGTTAGGCCTCAAATTTGGTTACGGATCTAGATCTGCACAATTTGGGTGCCGAGCGGCACGAGCTTGCGTCCGGATCTGAGCACGTTTTTGTCCTTGGTAAATAGGTAGTCGGCGCGTGCTTCAAACGCAAGATTGAGAAATTTTTCGTCATCTTCATCGCGGCAGCGCACGAGACCCTCGAGGCTCACGCTGACGACGGTGACGGCCGAAAGAACCGCCTCAAGCAGTGCGTCTTGCTGTGCTTCATTCAGTCCGAACTGCGGCCTTTGCATCACCACGGCGAATTCCTTAAGGCAGCTCGGGGTCGAGACAAGCTTCAATCGATTTTGCTCAATTGCCGCCTTGAGCGCCTGCGCGTGTCGGTCGTTCCAGAACCACACGTCAAAGACGACATTGGTGTCGAGAACCGCAAGCGGCAAGGATCGTTCACCAAGGGCGAGATCCGCCGCCGGCACCGTCGGCAGATTGTCCAGGCGGGTCAGAATTGCCGCAAGGCGTGCGTCGGCGTCTCGGTAGGGTGTTTCGTCGAGTTCGGACATGGCATGGAAAAGGACAAAGAAAAAGGCGAAAGCCGCCGAGAATTGTATCCTCTGCGGATTTCGCCTCTGCGTCGACCGCGCTGGGCGCTGCGGCCGGTGAACACGGACTTAGATGAGGTCCTTGACAGCCTCGGCTTCCGAGATCAGTTCGCCGACGGTCTTATCGAGTTTTTCCTGACTGAAGGCGTCGAATTCGAGGCCCTTCACAATTTCATAGCCGCCCTTGCCGTCGCAGATGCAGGGCATGCCGCAGACGATGCCTTCGGGCACACCGTAGCTGCCGTCGGAGGGAACGCCCATCGTCACCCAGTCGCCGTTGCTGCCGAGGAACCAGTCGTGCATGTGGTCGATCGCAGCCGAAGCGGCCGATGCGGCCGAGCTGGCTCCGCGGGCTTCGATGATGGCAGCGCCGCGCTTGCCGACCGTCGGGATGAAGGTGTCGCGGTACCAAACCGGATCCACGCACTCGGCGGCAGGTTTGCCGTCGATCGTGCAGTAGCGGATGTCCGGATACATGGAAGGAGCGTGGTTGCCCCAGACGGCCATCTTGTGCATCGTCGTGACGGGCTTGCCCGTGACGCCTGCGAGCTGAGAGAGCGCGCGGTTATGGTCCAGCCGCAGCATGGCACTGAAGCACTTGGGCGAGAGCGACGGTGCCGACTTCATGGCGATGTAGGCGTTGGTGTTGCAGGGATTGCCCACAACGAGTACCTTGACGTCGCGGCTTGCAACTTCGTCGAGGGCCTTGCCCTGTTCGGAGAAAATGGCGCCGTTGGCCGAGAGCAGCTCGGAGCGTTCCATGCCCTTGGTGCGGGGACGCGCGCCCACGAGAATGGCTGCGTCGGCGTCCTTAAAGGCTACCTTGGGATCGGCCGTTGCAAACATGTCTGCCAGAAGCGGGAAGGCGCAGTCGGAGAGCTCCATCATGACGCCCTTGAGGCGAGCTGAGCTTTCCGGCGTATTGCGTTCGAGAAGCTGCAGAATCACGGGCTGGTCGGGACCGAGCATGTCACCCGCGGCGATGCGAAAGAGCAGGGCATAGCCAATGTTGCCGGCCGGGCCGGTCACGGCGACGCGAACAGGTTTCTTCATGGAAACTCTCCTGAGAACAAATAAATCTGAGAAAGCGGACGGAAAGCCGCCCGTGCACGCCGTCCGTATTTACAGTCGATCGAGGGAACCGCTGCCGCGGAAACTGCATGCGTATCGAACGCAATGCTAATGCCAAAGCGCGAAGGTTGTACGCGTGCGGAGCGGTTTAGAGCATCGGCAATTCGCATGAGTACGAAAGCCGAAATACAACAAGAAAATTCTTTAACCAACTGACATTAAACGAAAAAAAAGACTTTTTGACCTTGTTTTCAGTCCGACTTTTTCAGCCGGTCTGACTCTCAGTGGTCTTTTGATCGGAATCAAATGACAGTTAAAAAGCAATGAATTTTATCGCGTCAATAGCTTATGGGTTATGTCTGTGAGCGACAAAAAAGCCGGTCGAAGAGACCGGCCGGCTTTCAGGGTTCGACTGAATCAGACACGGTTGGAGACGCCCTGCAGATGGAATTTCGCCACAATGGTGGCGGCGATTTCCTCAATAGATTTCGTCGTGGAATTGAGCCACTCGATGCGTTGCGGATTTCTTCGCGGCAGTTTTCGATGCTTGCGTAGCGGGAACCCGGGCGGCGTTCGTTGCGGATTTCGGAGAGTCGTTCGGGCTTAATCGAAAGCCCGAAGAGTTTGTTGCGCAGCGGCAGCAGCACCTCGGGAAGTTCGCCGCGGTCGAAATCTTCGGGAATGAGCGGATAATTGGCGACCTTGATACCGAACTGCATGGCCAGAAAAAGCGAGGTCGGGG
>USBS01000162.1 GCA_900552915.1 uncultured Sutterella sp.
TACTAGCAAAACCCTGACAAGGCGTTGTGTTTT
Source organism: uncultured Sutterella sp. (assembly GCA_900552915.1). Classification (GTDB taxonomy): domain Bacteria; phylum Pseudomonadota; class Gammaproteobacteria; order Burkholderiales; family Burkholderiaceae_F; genus Duodenibacillus. The sequence goes on from USBS01000162.1 coordinate 34, forward strand.
CTTCCTAATACAGAGCAACTGTCTCTCGGCAGAGCTCTTTGCTCAGTTCACTGTCCGGTTCACCGAACCTTGCCTATTTCTGCCGATCTTTTCGCATCCGGTTCCTTAAGTCATCAGACCTATGGACACTACCCGCTGCACAGCTATCATACGAAAAACAATTTATTCACACTATTGCTCGTGTTGTCGTCATGTCTCTATGCCGTTTGCAGCGCTTGCTTTTCGTCTTCTGCTCTCTGCTCGTCTTAATTGCTGCCCCGGCGAGTGCTTCCGTCACCTTAACGGATCTGGAAAACAGAACCGTCACCGTTAAGGATGCCCCCGAGCGCATAGTCGTAGGCAACTACATCCTCAACTTCCTGATGGTGGGCGGCGCCGAGAGCCTCAAAAAGGTCGTGGCGCTTCCACAGGACGGTTGGCAGACGACTCGATTCGGCGAATACGCAGCACTCACGAAGTCCTTTCCCGAAATCAAAACGATTCCCAGCATCGGCGGGTACCACGACAACATTCTCAACACTGAAAAGATCCTGTCGCTCAAGCCCGATCTGGTACTGATCAACAAAAGCCAATACGCCGACAACAACAAGCGAATCGAGGTTCTGGCCAAGGCAGGCATTCCGACCGTGGTGCTCGACTACCATGCCCTTACCGCTGAAAACCACACCAAAAGCACGCGCATTTTGGGCGAACTGCTGCAGCGGCAGAATACGGCCGCCAAGCTCAACGCCCGGTATCTGGAAATCGCCTCCATCGTGCACGAGCGCTTGAAAACCGTTTCCGCAGCCGACAAGGCACGACGCGTTTATGTAGAAATCGGCAACAAGGGGCCCGGCGAATACGGCAACACCTACAACAAGGGCGTTTTGTGGGGCGGCATCCTCAACGAACTGCAGACGGGCAACATCGCCCGCGACATGAAGCAGCCCTACGCGTCGCTTTCGCGCGAATACGTATTGGCGCACAACCCTCAGACGATCATCATCACCGGAAGCATCTGGCAGGGTGCGCACGACACCGATCAAATGCGCATGGGTCTTTCCGTCAAACCAGAAGAAGCGCAGGCGCGCCTTAGGGGCTTTGCGGCTCGTCCCGAGTGGAAAACTCTCGAAGCCGTCCGAACGGGCGAAGTCTATGGCGTCGATCACGGATCGCTGCGCTCCATGCTCGACTACACCTACCTTATGGACCTTGCCAAAATCCTCTATCCCAAGACTTTTTCCGACTTTGATCCGCAAGCCGAGTTCGACACATTCTGGAAAACCTATCTGCCGGAGGTCGACGCTTCGGGCGCATTCTTTATTAAGCTTGAGCGCTGATGCGTATTTGAAGGAACGCCAACCGTGAGCTGCGATCTGCAATACCGACTTCAAGGCCGAAACCGACGCCGTGTACTGACGGCAGGGCTGCTCGGTCTTGTTGCACTCGTGCTTGCCGATCTGACGACAGGCTCCTCGGGCATGAGCCTTGAAACCGTTTTGAAAGCGATTGCGCAAGGCCCCGAAACTGCCTCAACCGAAGCGGTCATCGTATGGTCGATCCGGCTGCCGATGACAGTCACGGCATTGTTCGTGGGAGCGGCCCTGTCGCTAGCGAGCCTGCAGATTCAAAACATCACGGGAAATGCGCTTGCCAGCCCCTCGACGCTGGGCATATCGTCGGCAGCAGGCTTCGGCGCAGCTGCTTCCATTTCGCTTGGCATCACGGTTTTCGGAATGCTCTGGATCGGCACGGCGCTTGCAGCCTTTTTGATGGCGCTTGTCGTCTCGGCCGCCATCTATTGGCTCGGCGGCCGCCGTGGCATGACGCCTTCGACCGTCATTCTCGCGGGCATCGTGATGAACTTCTTTTTCATGGCGCTGCAGCAATTTCTGCAGTATCACGCCAGCCCCGAGGTCGCACAGCTCATCAGCGGCTGGACATTCGGAAACCTCGAGCGCAGCACGTGGACAAGCGCAGCGACGGCAGCCGCCGCCACAATCGCTGCGTCGCTCTACCTCATCGGACGCTCTTGGGAGCTTACAGCGCTTACCATCGGTGAAGAGCGCGCACAGAGTCTGGGCGTTGCCGTCCGATCGCTTCGCATCTCCGCCTTTTCAGTGAGCGCCGTTTTGATTGCATGCGCGGTTTCCTTCATCGGCACGGTGAGTTTCGTGGGATTGGTTGCGCCGCATCTGGCCAAGC
>USBS01000163.1 GCA_900552915.1 uncultured Sutterella sp.
TGGAAGGTTTCGGCGCCGTAGCGCAGCGCTTCCTTAAAGGAAGGAGCCCCGAGCGGAATGATCATGAATTCCTGCAGGTCGAGGTTGTTGTTGGCGTGTGCGCCGCCGTTGATGACGTTCATCATCGGAACCGGCATCTGCACGGCGCCCATGCCGCCGAAATAGCGATAGAGCGGCAGGCAGGCTTCTTCGGCAGCGGCGCGGGCCACGGCCATGGAAACAGCCAGAATGGCATTGGCGCCCAGACGAGACTTGTTGTCGGTGCCGTCGAGTTCGATCATCGTGCGGTCGATGTAGGGCTGATCCGATGCTTCAACGCCGAGCAGCGCCTCGGCGATTTCGCCGTTGACGTGCTCGACGGCATTCAAAACACCCTTGCCGCAATAACGCTTGGGATCGCCGTCGCGCAGCTCGATGGCTTCGCGAATGCCCGTAGAGGCGCCCGAAGGAACAGCCGCGCGGGCCGAAACGCCGCTTTCGAGGAAAACTTCGGCTTCAACGGTCGGATTGCCGCGGGAGTCGAGAACTTCACGGCCGATGATGTCAATGATGGCGCTCATTGTCTTGTCCTAAAGTAAAGTGTTCGCAAAAGAATCGGCAAGCGGAGTCTTGCTCCGCTCACCGTGAATGTTTCTTAGAAGCTGTTTTCGAGGTAGTCGAACCCCTTGACGATGCGGTCGATGCGCACAAGCTCTTCAAGCAGCTCGGGCATGCGTGCAAGCGGCACCATATTGGGGCCGTCGGAGAGCGCTTCGTCCGGGTTGGGATGCGTTTCAAAGAAAATGCCGTCGATGCCGACCGCAACCGCAGCGCGCGAAAGCACCGGCACGAAGCGCCGATCGCCTCCCGAGCACGAACCGCGGCCGCCGGGCATCTGCACCGAATGCGTGGCGTCAAAGACCACCGGAGCCTTGGTTTCGCGCATGATCGCAAGGCTGCGCATGTCGCTCACCAGGTTGCCGTAACCGAACGAAGCACCGCGCTCGCAGACCATGAAATTGTCGGGATTGAGCCCCGCCTCTTCGGCGGCCTGTCGAGCTTTGGCAACGACGTTGACCATGTCGTGCGGCGCCAGGAACTGGCCCTTTTTGATGTTCACAGGCTTTCCGCTTTGTGCGCAAGCCACGATGAAATCCGTCTGACGGCACAAAAACGCAGGCGTCTGCAGCACGTCGACGACGTCGGCCACCTGCCGCACCTGTTCAGCCGTATGCACGTCGGTCAAAACCGGCACGCTCACCTCACGGCGCACATCGTCGAGGATCTTCAGACCTTCGTCGATGCCCGGGCCTCGAAAGCTCTTGCCGGACGTGCGGTTGGCTTTATCGAAGCTTGCCTTGAAGATGTAGCGGATGCCGAGTTCATCGCACGTCTCCTTCATGAAGGATGCGATGTCCATCACCATCTCGCGGCTTTCGATGACGCAGGGGCCTGCGATCAGAAAGAACGGATTGCGGTTGCCGGTTTCAAAGCCGCACAGTTTCATACGTTTTCTTCAAACCTCAAAAGTCGGTTGTCTCTTAAGCCTTCTTGGCGTCGTGCTGCTTGATGGCAGCGCGCACGAATGCTTCAAAGAGCGGATGGCCGTCGCGCGGAGTCGACGTGAATTCCGGATGGAACTGAACGCCGAAGAAGAAGGGATGATCGGGCAGTTCCATCATTTCGGGCAGATTTTCCGTCGGCGTGCGAGCCGAAATCACCATACCCTTGTCCTCGAACTGAGGCACATAGGCATTGTTGACTTCGTAGCGATGACGATGGCGTTCGCAGACGGTGTCGCCGTAAATCTTGTGCGCAAGCGTGCCTTCCTTCACCGGAACGGTCTGGCTGCCCAGACGCAGCGTGCCGCCCATGTCGCTCTTTTCGGAGCGCTCTTCGACCTTGCCGGACTTGTCCGTCCACTGCGTGATGAGAGCCACCACAGGATGCGGCGTATCGAGATCGAATTCGGTGGAATTGGCGCCGCCCAAACCGCAGACGTGGCGGGCAAACTCAATGACGGCTGTCTGCATGCCCAGGCAGATTCCGAGGAACGGAATCTTGTTGATGCGGGCATATTCGATCGCCTTAATCATGCCTTCCGTGCCGCGCTTGCCGAAGCCGCCCGGAACGAGACGCTCCGCAAAGAAATCAAGCAGCTGGAAGCCGCTGCGCGCAAAACGGCGGAATGGAGCAATCGCGCGGAGGAAAACA
>USBS01000164.1 GCA_900552915.1 uncultured Sutterella sp.
AAAAACAAAGCCGATACAACCCGAGGCAGGCGCCGTTTTGTTCTTCTAAGACGTACGACGCCCGTGTTTGCAAGCCGAAACGGGCGCGTGCAGCAATCGCTGCGCGCCCGTCCGAGCCGTTCATGATAGCGAAAATCAGTCGACTCGGGCTCCGGAGGCCTTGACGATCTCGGCGTACTTCGCAAGTTCCGTCTTGATCAAAGCCGCAAACTCTTCCGGCTTGCACGGAGCGGATTCGCCGCCCAGACGCGCCAGACGCTTTTTCATGTCGTCGCTGGCGAGCGCCTTGGTGATCACGGTGTTGAGGTGATTGACGATGTCGCGCGGCGTCTTGGCCGGCACGAAAAGACCGTACCAGGTCGACACGTCGAACCCGGCAACGCCCGCTTCAACCATGGTCGGCACCTCGGGCAGCGCTTCGGCGCGCTTGGTGGTGGTGACCGCCAGGGGCACGAGCTTACCCGCCTTGATGTTGGCCGAAGCCGACGAGAGGTTGTCGAAAATCAGATCCGTTTGGCCGGCAAGAACGGAAAGCTGTGAGGCCGCAGCGCCTACGTAGGGTACGTGCACCATCTTAATGCCGGCCTTCGACTTCAAGAGTTCGCCTGCCATATGGCCGGCCGAGCCGTTGCCGCCCGAAGCGTAGTTGAGCTTGTCGGGATTGGCCTTGCAGTAGGCAACGAGATCCTTGACGGACTTGATGCCCGTGCGCTTCTGAAATTCGGGCGTGACGACGAGCACATTGGGAACGTGCGCGATGAGCGTCACCGGTTCGAAGTCCTTGATCGGATCGTAGGGCAGCTTCTTAAAGAGATTCGGGTTGACGGCGTGCGTTGCCACAGCGCCCACGCACAGCGTCATGCCGTCGGGCTTTTGCTGTGCCAGATACGTAACGCCGCGGTTGCCGCCGGCGCCCGGGCGATTGTCCACGATCACGTTGCCGAGTTCGCCGTGAACGGCTTCGGCAATGGCGCGAGCGGACACGTCAAGCGGGCCTCCGGGCGGGTACGGAACGACGATCTTGATGGGATTGGAGCGGGTTCCCGTCTGAGCCGAGGAAACCAGAGGAACACCGAAAATGGAGACGGCACAAACGGTGCCGAGCAGAGTACGACGATTGACAGTCACTTCATCTTCCTTTCTCATGAGCGCGCGACCCCTCGCAGTGACGCGCGATTGGCCGAGCTTGTTATGCAAATTGGAAAAACTGCTGTCCATTTTAGACCTGAGAAGCTCTGTCGTGGTGCATGTCCTCGGACAATCGATGAAAAATTCGGAAACGTTTTGGCCTTTGTTTTTCTTGAAAACACCTCCGAGTATCCCCACATAGGACTCAACGCCGGGGCGATTTAGGACCCGGGATATGAAGGAAAACGAATAGATGAGACAAGACAAGCTGACAACCAAATTTCAGCAGGCGTTGGGCGAAGCGCAGTCGCTTGCGCTTGCGCACGACAACCAGTACATCGAACCGGTGCATCTGCTGCTTGCCGTGATGAACGACGAGGAAGGCGGTGCGGCAAGCCTCGTGGAGCGTGCCGGCGGCAACGCCAAGCGCGTGCGTGAACTGGCGCAGTCGGCCATCGACCGCCTGCCCAAGGTAACCGGTACGTCGGGCGACGTTCAGGTCGGCCGTGATCTGGTGCGCGCACTCAACCTCACCGAAAAAGAAGCGATGAAGCGCGGCGATCAGTTCATTTCGACCGAGATGTTCCTGTTGGCGCTCACCGATTCCGACATGGAAGCGGGACGCGTTCTCGCCAACGCCGGTGTGACCCGCAAGCTTCTCGAAGCGGCCATCAATGCCGTGCGCGGCGGCGAGTCCGTCAACGATGCCGAAGGCGAATCCGGGCGCGACGCGATTAAAAAGTACACGGTGGATCTGACCGACCGTGCACGTGCGGGCAAGCTTGACCCCGTGATCGGGCGCGACGACGAAATCCGCCGCACGATGCAGATTCTGCAGCGCAGAACGAAGAACAATCCGGTTCTGATCGGTGAGCCGGGCGTGGGCAAGACCGCTGTCGTCGAAGGACTGGCGCAGCGTATCGTCAACGGTGAAGTGCCCGACGGCTTGAAGGGCAAGGTTGTGCTTTCGCTCGATATGGCCGGGCTTATTGCCG